>NZ_AYWI01000010.1:0-215199 GCF_000502535.1 Mesorhizobium sp. LNJC391B00 | reverse complement strand
GGCCGATAGCCGTTTGAAAGTGGTGTTCCCATCGCCCTGTTGCGCCTTCGCTTGCGGCGCTCGACCAGGCCATGGCGGTCGAGAACCGCATGCACCGTCGAGATCGCAGGCCGGTGAACGTCAGGATACAGCCGGGCCAACCGTTCGCGTATCTTTGGCGCACCCCAGGTCGGCTTGTCTTGCTTGAGGCGCACAATCAGCTTCTCGATTTGAAACGGAAGCTGATTGGCGTGGCGGTAGGGTCGGCGTGATCGATCCGTCAGCCCCTCAAGGCCNCTGTCATTGTAGCGTGTGAGGATCTTGTAGCCGGTCTTGCGCGAGATATCGAACTCACGGCAAAGCACCGCCATCTTCTCGCCGTCCAGCAGCCGGGCAATGAACTTCAGCCGCTCTTCCATGACGTTACACTCCTTCCAAGGCACCTTGCTCTCCTTGCAAAGGGCCGAAAGTGTAACCCATGTCTCCGGAATGAACTGTCACCCATCTCTCGGGAAGGGCAGATGTATTACAATAGCTCAGATAACCCTAAAGCCCGTCACGCTGAACGGATTCATGCGACGCGCTTGAAGTCTTTGTTTTAATGCATGTCGTTGTCCCAGGACCGCGGCTCACTTCTGGGCGACATGCATGAGTGCCCGGGTCTAGGCACGGGCGATCAGTCGATATTCGGTGTTATTGGCGCGTCGATTACCACTTCCGCCCGTTCAGTCAGACGCTATGCTGCTGACCGTGACACCAAGGCGCGCGTTCCGTTCGTGATGAAGCAAAGTCAACACCGCTTGCATGAGCGGATGACCATTCGCGGCCACCTCGAACCCGCGTCCTTCGTGCCCTGGATCATGCGCCATGCGGCCAAGCTCGGTCTCGCGCACCACATCGCTCATGCAAGCACCGATCGCATCGAACTCGATATTGCCGGTGCGGCGGAGCTGATCGACATGATGGAGATGGGATGTTCGCTTGGGCCCATTGAGGTCTGGGTCGAGACGATCGACCGCGCGCCTGTCGAGCAAAAAAACATATAGCTTTGCGTGTGGTTACCTCGGTTTGCACTTAATTTAACCAATATTGCAATTGCGAAATAATTATGCATACGTCAGCCGCATCGAGCGGTTCGCCAACTCCTTGCGCCGGCATCTCTCTGGTCGGGAAACAGTAGTATCAGTACGGAAAGTAAGGTCATGCTGTCCGACAAGACGGACACCTGGGTGCCGGTCGCCCTTACCCAGGATCTGCCAACAGGACAGGTAATGCCGGCGCGGACGCCCGCCGGTCCCATTGCCCTCTGGCGAAGCCAATCGGGGCGCTTGGCGGCATCGGCGGATCGCTGTCCGCATCGCGGTATGCGCCTCTCCCATGGCTTCGTGCGCGGCGAGGCGCTCTCCTGCATCTATCACGGCTGGACCTATTCGCAGGCCGGTCAGTGTCTGCGCATTCCAGCCCATCCCAGCCTCACGCCGCCGGAGACGATTCGCGTCACGACCCGGTTGGTCGAAGAGGCCGGCGGGATCATCTGGGTCGCTGATGGAGAGCCTGACGGCAAGCCACCCCTTTTTGAGGGTTACGTCCCGCTCCGTTCATTGACGGCCCGTGCCGGACATTCGGCGCTCTCGGTCGCTGCCGGTACGAAGGCCACCGTTGAAGGATACGTCTGGCAGGCGCCCGGCGCGCCGGCAATTCGCCTGCTGCCTATCCCGCAGGAAGCCGGCGAGACGCTGATCCACGTCCTTGTTCCAGCCGATTGCGATGCGTCCGAGCGCATCGCCGCCTCGCGAGCCGCCGAGAGCCTTCGGCGCGTGGCCGAAGGGATCGAGGCGAAAGGGACTGTGCCATGATCAACGATGCGATGCGCGACGAATGGTATCCGGTCGGGCTTTTCAGCCGGCTCGACCGCGAAGGACGCGAGACCACCCTGATGGGCGAGCCGATCAAGATTGCGCTCGACGCCAATGGCGCGGCGAAAGTGACAGGCGAAAACGGGCGCGTGCTGCCGGTTTCGGTGCGCTATGGCCATATCTGGTCGTCGCTCGGCGAACCGAAGAAACCGGTCTTCCCGATTCCCGAAGCAGACCAGCCCGGGCGCCGCTTCGTCGATGTCGGCGTGGTGCGGGTGCGCTGCTCGCCGCTCCGCGCCGTCGAGAACTTCCTCGACATCGCACACTTCCCCTTCGTCCATACCGACATCCTCGGCTCGGAGCCGCATACCGAGGTCGAAAACTACAAGGTCGAGATCCGCGAGGAGGAGGACGAGGTCTGGGCGACCCAGGTGAAGTTCTACCAGCCGCAGGCGGCGAAATCCGCGAGCGGAGGTATCACGACGGAATACATGTACCGCGTGCCGGCTCCGACCTGCTCAGTCCTCTACAAGACCTGCCCGCCGCGCCCGGGCGAATGGGATGTCATTACGCTATTCGTCCAGCCGCTTGCCGAGGATCTCTGCGACGTCTGGCCATGGATGGCGCTTTTCGATGACGAGACACCACTGACCGATCTCATCCATTTCCAGCAGACGATTTTCCTGCAGGACCGCTCGATCCTCGAAAACCAGATCCCGCGTCTTCTGCCGCTCGATCCCGGCATGGAAATCCCGACGCGCGCCGACCTGACCTCGGTCGCCTATCGCCGCTGGCTGAAGCGCCACGATTATACCTACGGCGCGCAATTGGTGGCACAATGAGGCTTTACGACTACGTCCTCTCCCCAAGTTGCTACAAGGTGCGCCTGATGGCGACGCTGTCAGGTGTGAAGCTCGAAATCCGCCCGGTCGACTTCCATCCCGGCGCCGAGCATCGTGGCCCCGAGCTTATGGCGCTTAATCCGGGAGGCTCCATCCCGATCCTTGAAGACGGCGACCTGATCCTGACCGAGTCTTCCGCCATGCTTGGCTATCTCGCCGCGAAGGCAGCACCGGCCTGGCTCGGCAGCGGCGCCCCCGATGAGACGGCGCGCATCCAGCAATGGCTTTCCTTCTCGCACAGGCTGACCGCCAACCTCGGCGGCGCGCGCCTGCATGAGATGCTGCTGCGCCCCGGTGACATCGGTGCGCTTCAGGCCAATGGCATAGCGGCACTACGTGAGCTGGAAGCCGGCCTCTTCGAACGCAAAATGCGTGGCGACCGGTTTCTCGCTTCCGACCGGCCGACGATTGCCGACATTGCTTGCTTTCCCTATGTCGCGCTCGCGCCCGACGGCGGCGTTTCCCTCGATCCGTATCCCACGATCCGGCTCTGGTCGCGAGCGCTCCGCAGCCTCGACAATTTCATCGAGATGCCCGGTATCCACCGGCTGCACGAGTTGAAGCCCGAAACCGCGACCCATGCTGGACGAGGCGTGAGGTGACCGGCTATCTCCTGAAGAATTGCGCAGCGGTCATCACCGACGAGGGCAGGGGTCCGAGCGTCCGGCGCAATGTCGATGTGCTGACGAATGGCCCGCAGATCGAGGCAATCGGGCAAGGGCTGCACAGAAGCGAGTTGCCGGCCGGTACTATCGTGCAGGACGCCGACGGCTGGTTCGTCTATCCCGGCCTCGTCAACACGCACCATCACTTCTTTCAGTGCTTTGTGCGCAACCGTGCCGAACTCGACTGGACGAAGCTGTCGGTCATCGAATGGCTCGACCGGATCTATCCGATCTTCTCCCGGCTCAACGAGGATTGTTTCTACCACGCCTCGATCACGGCGATGGCAGAGATGATAAAGCACGGTTGCACGACGACCTTCGACCACCAGTACAATTTTCCGCGCCATGCCGGAAAACGGCTCATCGACCGGCAGTTCGAAGCGGCCGATCTTCTCGGCATGCGTTTCCATGCCGGCCGCGGCGGCAACACGCTGCCAAAATCGGAAGGCTCGACCATTCCAGACGAGATGCTGGAGACCACGGACGAATTCATTGCCGACTGCGCACGCCTCATCGACACTTATCACGACACCAGTCCCTTCAGCATGCGTCAGGTCGTGGTCGCTCCCTGCCAGCCGGTCAACTGCTACCGCGAGACCTTCGTGGAATCGGTTTCGCTGGCGCGTGATCGCGGGGTGCGGATGCACACCCATGTCGGCGAGGGCGAAAGCCCGATCATCGAGGCCCGCCATGGCATGCGTACGGTGGACTATCTCGAGGACCTCGGATTTGCCGGCCGAGACACTTTCTATGCCCATTGCTGGGAGCTGACGCATGACGAACTGCGGCTGATGGCGGCGAGCGGCACCGGTGTCTCGCATTGCCCGGAGCCGGTCTATCTGGTGGGTGCGGAGGTGACTGATATTCCCGCCATGTCCGCCTTTGGCCTGCGCGTCGGTCTCGGCTGCGACGGTGCTGCCTCGAACGACAACTCCAACCTCATGCACTGCATCCATTCCGCCTACATGCTGCAATGCCTGGCGGCCTCGACGCGCGCTCATCCCGTGCCTGCGCCGGTCGATTTCCTCGGCTATGCGACAACGGGCGGGGCCGCGCTTCTGGGCCGCAATGACATCGGCCGACTGTCGCCCGGCATGGGCGCCGACCTCTTCGCGATCGACACGCGCCGCATGGATTATGTCGGCACGCGCCACGATCCATTGAGCCTGATCGCCAAGGTCGGTATCGGCATGCCCACCGACATGACCATGATCAACGGCCGCATCGTCTGGGAGAAGGGTGCGTTTACCGGGCTGAACGAGGCCCGGCTTGCTGCGGACGCGGAAGCCGCCTTTGCCGCGGTGGAATTCTAACAACTTAAGACAGGGGAACTGACATGCTGAACTATCTGACCCGCAGAACTCTGATGAAGGGCCTTGCCGCGACAGGGCTTGCCGGCGCGCTTGGCAGCCGTCCCGCCTTTGCGGCCGACGAGCCGCTCGGTATCACGCTCGTGCTCCCGTCGCCGGTCGGCGATGTCGGCTGGGGCCATGCGCTCGCCGCCGGCCTCGAGCCGGTCAAGGCCGCCTACGGCGACAAGGTGAAGATCACCGTCATCGAGAACATCGCCGAAGGGCCGGACGCCGACCGGATCATGAACAAGACCGTCGCCGACGGTAACAAGTTCCTGATCGCCGGCTCATTCGGCTACCAGAATGGTGCACTACAGATCGCCCGCCGCGATCCTGGGGTCACCGTGCTGCATGCCTCCGGCTTCCAGACCGCGCCGAATTTCTCGCCCTTCGCGGCGAAGTATTTCCAGGGCACTTACCTGCTCGGCATAGCCGCCGCAGCTCTTTCCAAGACCGGCAAGCTCGGCTCCGTCTCGGCCTTCGCCATTCCGGAGCTGATCACCTCGATCAACGCATTCACGCTCGGCGCACAGACTGTAAATCCCGATGTCGAGGTATCGGTCGTCTGGGTGAACTCCTGGTTCGACCCGGCCAAGGAACAGGAAGCCGCCAAGGCGCTGATGGCACAGAACTGCGACGTGATCTTCTCGAACGCGCAGGACACACCCTCCGTGATCTCGGCCTGCGAGGAGGCTGGCGTCTATGCGTTCAACCTCAATTCGTCGATGAAGAAATATGCACCGAAGAAATATCTCGGCTGCATCGCGACGGACTGGTCGCCCTTCTTCAAGGCTTCCGTGGATGCCCATCTCGCCGGAACTTTCAAGGGCGCCAACACCTTCCTCGGCGTCGCGGAAAAGGTGGTGGAGGTCGTGGACTGGAACTCAGATATCCCAGCCGACACGATGACGAAGATCAAGGAAGTGGCGGCGAGGATCGCCGACGGCAGCTTCTCGCCCTTCACAGGTCCAATCACCAAGGCCGACGGCAGCGAAGCCGCCGCCGCCGGTGCGACGATAGCGGATCCCGAGATCGTCGCGATGGACTGGCACGTCAAGGGTGTCACCACACCACTGCCGAAGTAAGTCATGACCCCGCCCCTTCTGTCGCTCCGCGGCATCTCGAAGAGCTACGGCCAGATCCGGGCTAACGAAGCCATCGATCTGGACGTGGCGCCCCAATCGATCCATGCGATCCTCGGGGAGAATGGGGCGGGCAAATCGACGCTGATGAAGCTCATCTATGGCGTTGAACAGCCGGACGAAGGCACCGTCGTCTGGAACGGAGAGCCTCTGCGCCTTGCCTCGCCGGCTGAGGCACGGCGCAGGGGCATCGGCATGGTCTTTCAGCATTTCTCGCTGTTCGAGACGCTGACTGTCGTCGAGAACATCCAGCTCGTCGTCCCCGGCGGCAAGGCGGAGCTGGCCGGGCGCATCCGCAGCCTCGGCCAGGATTTTGGCCTTGAAGTAGATCCTCTCGCCGATGTGCACGCGCTCTCGGTCGGCGAACGGCAGCGGGTGGAGATCATCCGCTGCCTGATGACGGACCCGAAGCTGCTCATTCTCGACGAGCCGACCTCGGTCTTGCCGCCGCAGGCGGTGAAGAAGCTGTTCGACACGCTCAGGCGCCTTCGCGACCGCGGCGTGTCCATCCTGTTCATCTCCCACAAACTGGAGGAAATTCGCACGATCTGTGACCAGGCGACGGTCTTGCGTGGAGGGCGCGTTATCGGCACCGTCGACCCGCGCGACTATGATGCGCACGACCTCGCCCGGATGATGATCGGCCGCGACATGCCCGAGGTGATGCCCGCGTTGGCCATGCCCGAGGGGGAGAAGCGGCTGGAAATAATCGACATGGACTACACGCCGGACGACCCCTTTGCCACGCCGCTCTCCGGCATCAGCCTCACGGTACGATCAGGCGAGATCCTTGGCATAGCCGGAATATCGGGCAATGGCCAAGGCGAGCTTGCCGCGCTCATCTCGGGCGAAGCGATGCTGCTGAAGGAACAACGCGACCGGATCTACATGATGGGCCGCGACGTAGGCACACTCGATGCGGCCGCGCGCAGGAGATTTGGCTTCGCCTTCGTGCCCGAAGACCGGCTGGGACGCGGCGCGGTCCCTGAAATGTCGCTCGTGCTCAACACCGTTCTTACCGCCCATCCTTTCGATCTCGTGAGGCGCGGCCTCATCAACAGCGCCGGAGCGACGGCTTTCACCAGCGAATGCATCCGTCGGTACGACGTCCGCGCCTCCGGCCCGGATGCCGAAGCGGGCTCGCTGTCCGGCGGCAACTTGCAGAAATTCATCGTCGGTCGCGAGATGATGCTGTCGCCAAAACTGCTTTTCGTGGCGCAGCCAACCTGGGGTGTAGACATTGGCGCTGCATCCGCCATCAGAAGGCGGCTCATCGCGTTGCGCAACCTGGGCGTGGCGATCCTCGTAATTTCCGAGGAACTCGAGGAACTTTTCGAACTCTGCGATTTCATCCAGGTGCTCCATCATGGAATGCTGAGTCCGCCTCTGGTCACGCGGGACACGCGCCCCGAAGACATCGGCAGATACATGATCGGAGCACATGCCTCGCCAGAGAAGGTTCCTGCATGAGCGTTTGGGCCGCGCCGTTCCTCCCCGCGCTCGTCCGCCGGGAGCATGCCTCGCTCGTCGCGGCCATGCTGGCCCCGGCTGTCGCGCTTGGCATGGCGATCATCCTCAATCTGGGCCTTTATGTGCTGATAGGCCGAGATCCGGCGGCCGTCCTGTACGCGATGCTTCTCGAGCCGTTCCTCTCCTGGGCATCGTTTGCGGAGGTGCTGCTGAAGGCGGGGCCCCTTCTCCTCATTGCTCAGGGGCTGGCGATCGGTTTCCGCGCAAAAGTGTTCAACATCGGCGCGGAGGGCCAGTTTATCCTGGGCGCTATTTTCGCCTCGGCGATCCCCGTCTGGTTTCCGCAGGCGACCGGGCAGTGGATCTGGCCGCTGATGCTGCTTCTCGGTGCCCTCGGCGGTGCACTTTGGGCATCTATCACCGCCTTCTGGCGCGTCAGGCTCAATGCGAACGAGATCCTGGTCTCCCTGATGCTGAGCCTCGTTGCGGCGCAAGTCCTCAACTACTTGCTGC
Organism: Mesorhizobium sp. LNJC391B00; assembly: GCF_000502535.1. Classification (NCBI taxonomy): domain Bacteria; kingdom Pseudomonadati; phylum Pseudomonadota; class Alphaproteobacteria; order Hyphomicrobiales; family Phyllobacteriaceae; genus Mesorhizobium; species Mesorhizobium sp. LNJC391B00. The sequence continues at coordinate 207,320 of NZ_AYWI01000010.1, read as the reverse complement.
TCGGCCCATGGAAGGACCCGGCCGGCTTCAATTTCCCACAATCCGTCATGTTTCAGAACGACGCGATGGTGCCGACCCTGATCACCGGTACCCGCGTCAACGTCTCGCTGCTCATCACACTTGCGCTCTCGCTGGTGGCCTGGGTTTTCATGCAGCGAAGCTTCGTGGGGTATAAGCTCAAGGTCGGCGGCCTTGCCCCGCGCGCGGCCGGTTACGCCGGCTTCAGCGAAGGGCGTGCGATTTGGCTGTCGCTTCTGATCGGTGGCATGGCGGCGGGACTGGCAGGCGCGGCGGAAGTCGCGGGTCCGCTCGGCCAGCTGCAGCGCTCGATCTCGACCGGCTACGGTTATGCGGCCATCATTGTCGCCTATCTCGGCGGCTTGCATCCAGTCGGCATCATCTTTTCCGCGCTCTTCATGGCTGTCCTCTATATCGGCGGCGACAATGCGATGGTGTCGGCAAACCTGCCGATCGCCGCCGTCCGCGTCTTCCAAGGCAGCTTGCTGCTCGCCTATCTCGGCGCTGTGGCCTTCGTGCGCTACCGCATCGAGTGGCGCCGCCCCCATCACCTGAGCCAGCCATGAACGCCGTCGAGTTCATTATTTCGGGCATGCTCGCAGCGGCAACCCCCTTTCTCCTTGCCGCACTCGGCGAGTTGGTGGTCGAGCGCGCCGGTGTTCTTAACCTCGGCGTAGAGGGCCTGATGGCCCTCGGCGCGGTGCTCGCGTTCATCGTCGTCTACCACGGCGGTGGACACCTGCTGGGGTTCGTTGCCGCCGGCCTCGGTAGCGCCGTACTGTCCCTCGTCTTTGCAGTGCTGGCACTCGGATTCCGGGCAAACCAGGTCGCGACAGGCCTTGCGATCGGCATTCTCGGCCAAGGCCTTTCGGCGCTGTTCGGCAAAAGCTACGAGAGCTTGACGGTGAAGGGGCTCCCGAAACTTGCCTTTCCCGGCCTCTCGGAAATCCCGGTAGTCGGCAGGCTGTTTGTCCAGGACATCGTCGTATGGCTTTCCCTTGCCGTGACGTTTGCGATCTGGGCGATGTTTGCCTATACGAGAGTCGGCCTTGTCGTGAGGGCAATCGGCGAGAATCCCAAGGCAGCCCATGCCATCGGCTATCCGGTCATCGCTATCCGTATCGCGGCCATAGCTTTTGGTGGCATGATGGCGGGTTTTGCCGGCGCCTATGCGGCGGCGGTGTACACGCCCCTTTGGGCGGACGGTATGATTGCCGGACGTGGCTGGATCGCGATCGCACTCGTTGTCTTTGGTACGTGGCTCGCTGGCCGCATCTTCCTGGGTGCCTGCCTCTTCGGTGCGGTTTCGCTGATGAGCCTCGCCGCCCAGGCGACCGGTCTGGACTTGCCATCGCAACTGCTTTCCAGCCTTCCCTATCTCGTTACGATCGTCGTGCTCGGTGTCATCTCGGCGGACCGCCGCTTGCTCAGGCTGAACGGTGTCGCCTCGCTTGGCGAACCCTTCGAACGTTAGCCGGGATTAAAGTGGATTTGCGAAACTCGGCGTAAGTTGAAGAGATTCGAAACGCCAGCGGACGATCGGCATCCGATCCAAAGGGCAGAAACGCCAAACGGGGCGAAGGTATGCCCGCAAGGGTAGCGCTGACGCCGTCGACTGCGAGCAGCGGAACGATGTGGCGCACAACGCGCCCGACATCGGTGGAGATCGTCGCGGGTTCTTGGATCGTCCCCTTTCCCCAGTACGAGCCCATTCTCGAGGGTCCATTCTCCACCGCAGCCTAGCGAAGCGGCGTCGCAAGATGGCCTGAGGCATGCGCCCGGTAAATTCCCGCATGCGAGCACTCGTCCTGCCTGTCTAAGGTTCCGAGTCTAACCGCAAATCCTCGATTTTTTCCGCCAATTCCAACATATATATTCCGGTCGCCGCAAGAAGCCATAACAACGATTTCCAATACTACCTATTCTTGCAGAAACTAAAAACGCTACACTCGCGTAATCATATTGGTAACGGATGCTGTTCAACCTGCGTCCAGGCAACCAGCACGGGGAGCGGCGTTATGGATTTCTTTAAAAGTTTAACAAAGGTCTTGGCCGGCGGCGCGGTTTCCGTAGCTTTGTGCTTTCCGGCTGGCGCGGGCGGGCTCAGTGTGGGCATCGGCGGCAGCGGTGGGGTGGGTGTTTCGGTCGGCGGCAGTGGCGGCGGGCTTGGCGTCGGTGTCTCGGTCGGCGGGAGCAAGGGCGTCAATGCCGGAGCGACGGTCGGAGGCACCAGCGGCACCACCGCCAGTGTCGGCGCCTCGGTTGGCAGCGGCGTTACCGCCGGCGCCGGCGTATCGGTCGGCACGGGCGTCGGGGTCGGGGTCGGCGCAACCGTCGGCAGCGGTGTCGGGGTCGGCGCCGGGGTCGGGGTGGGCAGTGGAGTGACGGCCGGGGTCGGCGTCGGCATTGGCACACAGACAACGACCACCAGCCCCAGGGATCCCAACACGCCGGCGGTGCCGGCGCGACCGGCGGTGGTTGCCATCAGCGCCATGTCGGCCGGCCAGATCGCCAAGATGAAAAAACGCTGCGCCAGCGTGCTCAGCGGCAAGGGCACCTACGACCGGGACCTGAAGGAGCTCTGCCGGATATTGGCGCGGCGCTGAGTACCGCAACATCGCATCTGCCGTGGGGCGTCAGTCTCTCAGCCAGCCACTGCCGCAAGGTGGCGGGCATTCTTAGGGGGTAGCTTTGCCAAGCGGTTCAGAGTTTCGCGGAAAGGCGGAACCGCTCAGGCTGTGCGCTTTCATCGGCGGCATTCCGCATGGCTTGGTCGCCGAGCCGAAGGAAGCGCGCCGCCCGGTAGCGGCCTTGCTCCGACCTCTGCCGTCCGTCCGGTCACCCGTTTGGGCCGGCTCGAAGATTCGCCTCTGGCCTTTTGTATCACCCGCTCTAGCTGCTTTGTGTTAGGCTCGTCATGTTAGCCTTGTCTTGCTGATGGAGGTTTTGATGGATCGGCGATCATTCTTGACAGCATTGTTTGGCGTTGCGGGGGCCGCGGCGCTTGCTACCGCGGTTCGGCCTCTCGAGGCCGTGGCCGGGGTTCCCAATGTCGGTAACGGCATTCTCGATGAACTCGACAAGCAGGATGCCAATTCGTTTGATGACGACGAAGGCGCTGGCGATGTCGAGCAGATATCGCATCGGCGATGGCACCATCGTCGCCACCACAGGCGGCATGTCTGGAGACGGCACTGCCGCACGTTCTGGCGGCATGGCCGGTTGCGCCGGCGCTGCTATCGCAGGCGCTCCTTCGTCGTCTTGCGGTTCTAACCGCGGCACGTTCCCGGATAGACCCTGCCCTGAGGCGCAAACACCAAACAGACCCATCCCGATTTGCATCGGGATGGGCTGGTTCAGCTTTATCCAGCCACAGCTGCCACCGAATCCCGCTGCACCAGCGGGCATTCCAGCTTGGTGATTGGATAGCGGCCGCGGCCGGGAGGCGGCGGCACTTCGAGCTGTTCGATCGCCCATTGGCCCATCGCCATGTGCGGCAGGATCGATGTTGTCAGCGGCGGGAACAGGTGGCGGGCGATCTCCTCGTCGTCATAGCCGACGACGGAGATGTCCTGCGGGATGTGCAGGCCCGCCTCCTTCAGCGCTTCGTAGCAGCCGATGGCTGTGCGGTCGTTCTGGCAGAAGATGGCGGTCGGGCGCTCCTTGAGCGCCAAAAGCTTAACGGTCGCGGCATAGCCGGCGCTCGCCGACCAGTCGCCCTCGACCACCAGTTCGGGATCGAACGGGATGTCGGCGGTGGCGAGCGCTCTGCGGTAGCCTTTCAGCCGGTCCTGCGCGGCCTGCATCCACGGCTCGCCGGTGATGGTGGCGATGCGGCGGTGGCCGTGGCCGATCAGATGCCGGGTCGAGTTCTGGCCGCCGGCGATCTCGGACGGCACCACGGCCGGGAAGGCATAATCGGCCGTGTAGCAGTTGAGCAGGATGACCGGGATGTCGAGGCCGTAGAGGAAGTCCGGTGCCGTGATCTCGCGGGTGAAGATGGTCATGTAGACCAGCGCCGAGATGCCGCGCCTGGTGAGCGCCGCAATGGCGCGCGGCTCCATGACGGAGTCGCCCATGGTCTGCGCCACGAGCAACACATTGCCGGCGTTCCACGACGCCTGGCGCGCGCCCTCGATGGCGACAACGGCTTCCGGGCTTGTCGCCAGCTGGTCGACGGCGAAACCGATGACACTGTCAAGTCCATCGAAGGCGGGAACAGGTTTGCGCAGCGCCGAGAAGGCGGGTGCTGCGTAGCCGAGCGCACGCGCGGCGTCGATCACCCGCTCGCGCGTCTGCTGCGACAGCCGGATGCCGGGCGAATCGTTGAGCACGAAAGAGACGGTCGCCTGCGAGCACCCGGCTGCCCTGGCGATGTCGGTCATGGTGACGCGGCCGCCCTTGGCGGCTCTCGCCGGCGCCTTGCGCCGCTTCGCCGTGTCGTCCGGATCCCTCGTCTCGCTCATGGCATTGCGTCCCAATCCCCAGCCTGTCTAGTCGCAAGCCTGCCACACCGACAAGATGGTGTCGCGCCGTCGACCGATGGAAATAGTCGAAGGCGTTTATCTTTATTAGCAGCTTTGAAGTTCCCCGCCATGCCGCTGCGGGCTGCGTGAAATTCGAGGATTGCAAGGCATCTGCTTGCGCGAAGCGGTGCTGCACCTGTTCGGGAAAACTAGACCTAGGGCCACCGCCGAGTGTCCGCGCGGGACCTCTGCTAATAGTGTTTACTAATACAAAACGACGCTGTAACGTCAATCCGCCGTGTCCGGTCAGGTGGGACCCGTGCGGCGAGAAGTGCACGTGAATGGCCCGATGGCGAGCGGGGTTTGCCTCCGCAAGCCTGGTCTCGGACATGTGATATGTCAGACAAATCAGACTATTTACGAGCACGGGATGAGTCTCTAAAGTCCGTGATCGCGACCGACGACGCCATTCTTCAGCGCCGGGAACCCCTGAGGAGGAGGGCGTCCAAATCGCGAGCGGCAAGTCAGTGAATGCAAGATCGGTTCAGTCCGACGACTGAGCCAAAACGGGAGGTTGAACATGAAATCCTTGATACGACATGCATCCGTGGCCACCGCAGCCCTGCTGCTTGGCCTGACCGCGACAGCCATTGCGCGCGCCGACGACAAGCCGACGCTGGCCTTCGTCGTCAACGGCGCTTCCGATTTCTGGAAGGCCGCCGAAGCCGGCGTCAAGAAGGCGCAGGCCGAATTGCCCGACTACAATCTCGAACTCAAATATCCCGAGCAGTCCTCGGTCGCCATCCAGCAGCGGCTGATGGACGATCTGGTGACCGCCGGCGTCAAGGGCATCATGGTCTCGGCCGTCGACCCCAAGACCTCGACCGACGGTCTGAACAAGATCGCGTCGGAAACGGCGCTGTTCACCACCGACTCCGATGCCCCGCAGACCAAGCGCGTTGCCTATATCGGTTCGTCCAATGTCGACGCCGGCAAGCAGGCCGCCGAGATCGCCAAGAAAGCGATGCCGGACGGCGGCAAGTGCCTCGGCTTCGTCGGCCTGCTCGGCGCCGACAATGCCAAGGAACGCATCCAGGGCATGAAGGACGGCCTCGCCGGCAGCAAGATCGAACTGGTGGACGTGCGCGGCGACGACATCGACCAGGCGCGCGCCAAGAAGAATGTCGAGGACGCGCTGGTCGCCAGCCCCGACATCACCTGCATGGTCGGCTTCTATTCCTACAACACGCCGCGCATCTATGAAGCGCTGCGCGACGCCGGCAAGCTCGGCTCGATCACCGTCGTCGGCTTCGATGACGATCCGATCACGCTGGGCGGCGTCAAGGAAGGCACCGTGGCGGCGACCGTCGTGCAGCAGCCCTTCGAGTGGGCCTACCAGGGCATGAAGCTGATGGCCGCCTATCTCAAGGGCGACAAATCAGGCATTCCGGAAGGCGGCCTGATCATTATCCCGACCAAGATCATCGGTAAGGACGATGTCGACACCTATGCCGCCAATCTGAAGGCGATGTCCGGAAACTGATACCAGGAGTAGTTGCGCCGGCTCAGGGTTCGCCTTGAGCCGGCGATCGTGTTGACGGGCCGGCCAAGGCCCGTCAGTCTGTAGCCCACCGGCTGCTGGCAAGCCTGATCAAATATGGCGTGATGAATTATTCCGACCCATCCATCGTCGCAACCACCCCGTTCCTCGGCCTCGAGAACGTGCGCAAGACCTATCCGGGCGTGGTGGCGCTGGACGGCTTTTCCATGGAAGTCAGGCCGGGCGAGGTGATCGGCCTGGTCGGCGAAAACGGCGCCGGCAAATCGACCTTGATGAAGATCCTCGGCGGCGTCACCAGGCCGGACAGCGGCGCCATCACCGTCGACGGCCTTGCGCATGACGGGCTCACCGTCGAAGGCAGCCTGGGTTCGGGCATCGCCTTCGTGCACCAGGAACTCAACCTTTTCGAAAACCTCGATGTTGCCGCCAATATCTTCTTCGGCCGCGAGCCGTTGCGCGGCGGGCCGCTGAGATTGGTCGACCGCGCCAAGCTGCGCGAAATGGTGGCGCCGCTGCTGAAGCGTGTCGGCGCCAACTTTTCCGCCGATACGCCGGTTGCCTCGCTGTCGCTTGCCCAGCAGCAGATGGTCGAGATCGCCAAGGCGCTGTCGATCAAGGCACGGCTGGTCATCCTCGACGAGCCGACATCGAGCCTGCCGCTTGCCGAAACCGACAAGCTGCTCGACGTCATCAAGGCGCTGAAGGCCGATGGCATCAGCGTCATCTTCATTTCGCACAGGCTGCATGAGGTCGAGCGCGTCGCCGACCGCGTCGTGGTGCTGCGCGACGGCATGCTGGCCGGCACCTTGCCGAAGAGCGCCATCAACCACGACCAGATGGTCAAGCTGATGATCGGCCGCATGCTGAAGGAGCGCGAGAAGGCCTCCGAGGCGGCGCGGGCGCCGGGCGCCACTGCGCTCTCGGCCAAAGCCATCCGCACCCCCGCCTACCCTGCCCGGCCGGTCGACCTCGACATCAGGCGCGGTGAAATCCTCGGCCTCGCCGGCCTTGTCGGCTCCGGCCGCACCGAACTGGCGCGGGTGTTCTTCGGCATCGACAGCACGCTTGGCGGTGGGCTCGAACTCGACGGCAAGCCGCTCGTGTTGGGTTCGGCGGCCGATGCGGTCGCGCATGGCATTTTTCTCGTGCCGGAAGACCGCAAGCTGACCGGCATCCTGCTTGACCTGTCGATCGCGCAGAACATCTCGCTGCCCAACCTGCCGGCGCATGCGAAGCGTCGACTGGTGTCGGCAAGCGCCGAGGCCGCCACCGCCGAGAAGCAGAAGAGCAATCTCGGCATCAAAGCGCCGTCGGTGCAGACGCGAACCGGCACGCTGTCGGGCGGCAACCAGCAGAAGGTGGTGCTGGGCAAATGGCTGGCGATGAACCCGAAGGTGATGATCCTCGATGAGCCGACGCGCGGCATCGATATCGGCGCCAAGGCCGAGATTTACGGGCTGATGCGAGCCTTGGCCGATGCCGGCGTCGCCGTGCTGATGATCTCCAGCGACATGGAAGAGGTGATCGGCGTGTCCGACCGCATCGCCGTCATGCATGAGGGCCAGATCTCGGGCATTCTCGACAAGGAACAATTCAGCCAGGAAAACGTGCTGTTGCTGGCGGTCGGCAAGCCGGCAAACTAGCGGGCTTGAGGCGATTGCCGGTCCGGCGCATTGGGGGAGAAGACGATGAGCAAAAAAGATCTCGGCCTGCTGATCCTGATCCTGGTGGTCGGCGCCGTGGTGACCGCCATCAACCCGCGCTTCCTTTTGCCGATCAACCTCGCCAACACCTCGAACCTGATCGGCCTGTTCGGGATTCTCGCGATCGGCCAGGCCTTCGTCATCATCACCGGCGGCATCGAATTGTCGGTGGGGTCGCTGGTGGCGCTGCTCGGCACGCTGTTCATCGATTTCATCGCTGTGCGCGACATGCCATGGCCGGTGGCGCTGCCGCTGATCCTGGTGCTGGGCGGCATCATCGGGCTGGCGCATGGCTGGCTGATCACAAGGCTGAAATTGCAGCCCTTCGTGGTGACGCTGTGCGGCCTTTTGATCTATCGCGGGGTCGCCCGTTTCTATACCGCCGACGGCACCGCCGGCTTCGCCTTCGGCCAGAATTTTCCCGAGCTCGAATTCCTCACCGCGGGCCGCAGCTATGGCGTGCCCAACAGCTTCATCGCACTGATCGTCATTTCGATCGTCATGTGGGTGGTGCTGCACCGCTCGGTGTTCGGACGCTACCTCTATGCCATCGGCAAGAACGAAGAGGCGGCGAAATATTCAGGAATTCGCACCGGCCGTGTCGTCATGGCCGCCTATGTGATCTGCGGCGTGCTGACGGCGCTGTCGGCGATCTATTTCGCCATGTACACGCGCTCGATCTCGCCGGCCAGCCACGGCCAGTTCTACGAGCTCTACGCCATTGCCGCCGCCGTTCTCGGCGGCTTCTCGCTGCGCGGCGGCGAAGGCTCGCTGGTCGGCGTCATCCTGGGCACGGTGCTGCTGCAGGAGTTGCAGAACCTGGTCAATCTGCTCGGCATCCCGTCCTCGCTCAACTTCGCGGTGATGGGCGGCGTGATCCTGATCGGCGTGCTGGTCGACCAGCAATGGGGCGTGTTCCGCGCAAGGCGGCTGATGCTCGATGCCAGCCGCAAGACTGTCGCGGCCGAGTAGCGCTACATCACGCCGGAGATATCCGAGAAGGCCATCGCCTTGCGCAGCACCTCGGCGAAGCGTTCTCCGGCGGCTTCGCGCTGGCCGCCGTTGTCGATGGAGGTGACACCGGGTCCGGACAAAGCGACATTGGCGCTGCGGGCGAGCCGAGCCAGCACTTCGCCGCGCGATTCGCGGCCGCGCTGGGCGAGACGCTCGGCGAGGATTTCCGGCGAAGCGGTGATCTCGACGACAGCCAGATTGGCATAGCGCTCCCGCAGCACCGGGATGACTGCGCGCGAGACATTGGCCACGGCGACATGGCCATTGGCTATCGACCAGTCGACATCGGCCGGGATGCCATAGCGCAGGCCGTGCGCCTCCCAGGAAATGGCGAAAGCGCCGTCGGCCTGGGCCTCGGCAAAGGCGGCGTCGGCCAGCGTGTCGTGATCCTCGCTTGCGGCGTCGCTCGGCCTGGTGATGACCCGGCGGACGAACTCCAGCCTCGTCTCGTCGGCAAACAAGGTGCGGGCATAGCCGATTACCGTATCCTTGCCGGCGCCGCTCGGGCCGACGACGGCGACAAACACGCCGTTGCGGAGCGGAAAGGCCTCGCTGCTGAGTTCGCGCTCGATCGACGCCGAGACCATCAGGCGACCCGGCGCCCTTGGCGCCAGACGGTGCGCACGACCGGCACATGGTCGTCGACGCGCACACGCACCAGATCGGCGCGGCGGCCCTGTTCGATGACGCCGCGGTCGTTGAGGCCGATCGCCTCGGCCGGATTCTTCGACACCATCGCAACCGCCTGCGGCAGGGAAATGCCCTCGACGACGTCGCCGAGGAAGAAGGCCGACTGGATCAGGCTGAAGGGAATGTAGTCGGACGACAATATGTCGAGCAGGCCGTCGCCGGCCAGCGTGCGGGCCGAGACGTTGCCCGAATGCGAGGAGCCGCGCATGACGTTGGGCGCGCCCATCAGCACGCCGAGCCCGGCATCCTTCGAGGCCTTGGCGGCTTCCAGCGTGGTCGGGAATTCCGCGACGCGCACGCCCTGCTCGATCGCTTCGTCGACATGGCCCGATGTGGCGTCGTCATGGCTCGCCAGCACAATGCCCCGTTCGTTGCAGGCGGCTGATATCGCCACCCGGTTCGGTCCCGAATTCTTCGCTGATTCCGACATCCGCTTTTCGCAGAACAATTGGAAGTCGCGATCGGTCAGCTTCAGCTTGCGCTGGTAGTAATAGGCGTAGGTCTCGAGATTGACGAACTGGCGCTGTCCCGGCGCATGGTCCATCAGCGAGGCCAGTTTGACCCGCTCGTCGCCATCGAAATTGGCGAAAGCCCGCAAGCAATCCGGCGCCGAGACCTCGCAGCGCATGTGCAAGAAATGGTCGGCCCGCAACCGGTCTTTCGCGACGCTGTCCTCGATCGCGCCGGCGAGCTTGCGGATGTCGTCGGAGGTAATATCCGCGTCCTCGTCCATGCCGACACGCAAAGCGTCGAGCACGGTGGTGATGCCGGCGGTGGCCACCTGCGCGTCATGGGCAAGGACGGCGGCGATCGGGTTCCAGCGCACTTTCGGGCGCGGCGCATAGTGGCCTTCGAGATGGTCAGTGTGCAGCTCGACCAGGCCGGGAATGATGTAGTCGCCGCCCATGTCCTCGCCGCCCATGCCCCCGCCGGTGTGGCCGGTGCCGGCGTCGACGCCGGAGATAAAACCGTCGCGCAGCACGAGCGACCCTTCGACGATCTCGTCGGCAAGCACGATGCGGGCGTTGTGGAGAACAGTTTCGGCGGTCATTTCAGGCGGTACCTGGTTACTCGGACGAATTGCGGTCAGGCGGTTTTTCGGGCAGCGCGGCGGCCGAGCGCATGATGCGAAAGCACCATGAACGGAGCGCCCGGTTCGGTTTCGACGAACAGCGTCAGCGCATCCACCAGCACCGGCTGCTGCAGCACATCGGCGAACAGGCTGTCGATTGCCGCGCGCAGACGTTGGCTTTCCTGCGGCCCGGCCCGGCCGGACAGCGTCATGTGGAAGCGAAAGGTCTCGAACACGTAGGGGTAGCCCCACTGACAGAGATTGCGGAACTCGGCCGGTTTCAGCGAATCCGGGCTGCGCCGTTCGATTTCCGCTTCGGTGAGCGGCGCGCGAAAACGGTCGAAGCTAAGCACGACATCATCGGCGAAACGGTTGAGCGGCGGCAGCGGACCTTCCGGCACCAAAGCGAAGAAACCATCGATCTGGCTGACGACCAGGCGCGGGATGGTGACCGTCGGCGTTGCTTTGGCAAAGGCGTCCAGCGCCGCGCGCAACGAGCTTTCGGTTTCGTTGGCGGCCAACCGGAAGGGCGCTTTCAGCGTCGCATGAAAACCGTAGCGCCGCGCCGATGCGGTGTGAAAGGCGACTTCGGCCGCCGACAGCTCGCCCACCGCCTCGACCGGCCTGGTGGCGGCGCCAAAGGGGTCGCGACCCAGCCAGTTGGCGGCGATCCGCGCCAACGGCTCGTCCTGCCTCGGGGTGAAATAGATGGCGTAGCGCATCGAAAAAAATCCTCGTCAGCCCGCTGCCATAGGTGATTTCCATGACGGATTGACGAAGCTTATGCGAGTTTTCGAAGGCAAATCGACCCCATGGATCGTTAGCCGACGATTTTTCTTCCGGCGCAAGCGAAGGCCGATCAGGCCTTCATGAGCCATTCGTGCTCGGGCGCGTTGTGGAACTTCCACGTCCGCTTCGGCCCGGCCATGACGTTGAGGTAATAGAGGTCGTAGCCGTGGCAGGCGGCGCAGGGGTGATAGCCCTTGGGCACCAGCACAACATCGCCGTCCTCGATCGCCATGGCTTCGTCCAGCTCGCGGGCGCCGGTCTTGTCGGCGTCGGTGTAGACGCGCTGGAAGGCAAAACCCTGTGGCGGGTTGAGGCGGTGGTAGTAGGTTTCCTCAAGATAGGATTCGGCGGGCAGATTGTCCTGGTCGTGCTTGTGCGGCGGGTAGCTCGATGTGTGGCCGCCGGGCGTGATGACCTCGACCACCAGCAGCGAGTCGGCCGGCTTACCCTCGGGCAATATGTTGGTGACGTAGCGCGTGTTGGTGCCTTTGCCCCGAGTCTCCTGGCCGAGGTCGTGGGGTGCGATGACGCGAACGGGCAAGCCGCCGCCCAGGCCCGGCGCCGAGCAGACCGCGAGCTCGAGATCGGTGTCGGCGGTGACCGACCAATCCGACCCCTCAGGAATATAGACCGACCACGGCTTGCCCTCGAAGGGCGACATGCGCTCGCCGAGCAGGCCAAGTTCCCGGCCGCCGGCCTTGGCCGTGCCCTTGCCGGTGACGAACACCAGGCAGACTTCGCGACCGCCCGTCTTACCCGAGGCGTTTTCGCCGGGCTTCAAACGGTGCAGGTCGAAGCCGACATAGGTCCAGCCGGCGCTGTTGGGCGTGACATGCGCGACGCGGCCATGGCCCTTGTCGGCTTTGACGAGCAGTTTCGACATGTTTTGTCTCCTATCGCAAGTCTTCGAGGTCGGCCTCTCAACTTCGTCATCCTAGGGCGAAGCAGGAGCGAAGCTCCGTCGCGAAGACCCTAGGATGACGAAGCGAGGGACATTCCGGCCAATCACCGACGTAGGCGATACGCCAGGTGTCGAGTGTCCGACCCGCAAGCCCTTCCGAGCCACGGCCGTTCATTCCTTCGGTTCGGCGTCCGCCTTCGCTTCGCCGGTCTTCGGTCGATCAGGCGTAGCCTTGCTCTCCTCCACCGGCTTGTAAAGATAGAAGAACTGCCAGACGGCGTAGGCGGCAAAGCCGAGCGCAATGATGCCCCAGAACGGGGTGCCGGAGGCGAATTCTATTCCGGCCCAGATCACGCAGACGGCGACGACGGCAACGCGCCGCCACAGCGGCCGGAAGAACGGGTGCTCGTAATCCTTCATCGGACCGGCTTACGCATTGGGAAAGCCTTGCGTTTCCACCGTGTAGCCGGCCGCCGTCATCACCCGCATCAGCTCCTTGTAACCCACTTGGGCCATCTTCAGCGGCGGGTTCTTCTTCGGGTCCTGCTCGGCCTCGACGACGAACCAGCCTTCATAGCCATGGTCGGCGAAGCGCTGCACGATGGCGCCGAAATCGAGCGAACCGTCGCCAGGCACCGTGAAGGCACCGAGCGCCACGGCGTCGAGAAAGGACTGCTTCGTGCGGTCGAGCCCGTCGATCACGCCCATGCGCACATCCTTCACATGGACATGGCTGATGCGCTTGTGGTGGTTGTCGATGGCGCGCAGCACGTCGCCACCGGCAAAGGCGAGATGCCCTGCATCGAGCAGCAACGGAATGCCTTCGCCGGAATGGCGCATGAAGGCATCGAGCTCCGGCTCGGTCTCGACCACCGCCGCCATGTGATGGTGATAGGACAGCGGCATGCCTTGCTCGGCGCACCATTCGCCGAATTCGGTGAGGCGCCTGGCATAGGCCCTCATCTCGTCGTTGGACATTTTCGGCTTCGTGGCGAGAGGCCTGGAGCGATCACCCTGGATCGAGCGGCCGACCTCGCCATAGACGATGCAAGGCGCATTCACCGCCTTGAACAGGTCGATCATCGGCTGGATGCGATCCTTGTTCTTGCCCATGTCCTCATCGACCAGCGTGCCGGAGAACCAGCCGCCGCACAGCGTCACGTCGGCCTTTTTCAGGATAGGCAGCATGATTTCGGGGTCATTGGGAAAGCGGCGGCCCATTTCCATGCCGGTGAAGCCGGCCGAGCGCGACTGGCGCAGGCACTCTTCCAGCGAGACGTCGTCGCTGAGTTCGGCAAGATCATCGTTCCACCACGCAATGGGGGACATGCCCAGTTTGGCTTTCAAGTTTTAGCTCCGGTTTCTTGTTCACCCTCCCCCTTGTGGGGAGGGTCGCTGCGAAGCAGCGAGGTGGGGTGCGGCGCCAGACCCCCACCCGGACCTTCGGTCCGACCTCCCCACAAGGGGGAGGTAGGGGCCGGGTGCATGTACATCAATCGCCGATTGTCTGCATCTGCCGCTTTTCGTCGTAGGCCTTGCGGGCTGCGTTGACCTGCGGCCGTGCGGAGACTTCCGGCACCGCGACATCCCACCAATGGCCGCCGGCATCGGTGGAAATCAGCGGGTCGGTGTCGATGACCAGCACGGTGGTGCGGTCGTTGGTTTTCGACTTTTGCAGCGCAGTCTCCAGGCCAGTGATCGACGGCACTTTCTCGGCAATAGCGCCCATGCTGGCCGCATGCGCGGCGAAGTCGATGTCGGGCAGGATCTCGTGGCGCGCGTCCTTCAGGAGGTTGTTGAAGTTGGCGCCGCCGGTGGCCATCTGCAGCCGGTTGATGCAGCCATACCCCCTGTTGTCGAGCACCACGATGGTCAGCTTCAAGCCGAGCATCACCGAGGTGGCGATCTCCGAATTCATCATCAGGTAGGATCCGTCGCCGATCATGACGACGACCTCCTGGTCGGGCTTGGCCATCTTGGCGCCGAGCCCGCCGGCAATCTCGTAACCCATGGTCGAGAAGCCATATTCGCCATGGTACGAGCCGGGCGCGCCTGCCTGCCAGAGTTTATGCAGTTCGCCCGGCAGGCCGCCCGACGCGTTCAGCAAGGTCACGCCGGATCCCAGCGCGCGCTGCACGGCGCCGATCACCTGCGCGTCCGACGGGAAGGCGGCGTTGGTCGACGCCGTCACCTTGGAGGCTTCGGCCTGCCAAGCCTTCTTGCCTTGGGTCGCATTGTCGGTCCATGTCGCCGGTGCTTTCCAGTTCCCCAGCGCAGCACCGAGTTCGGCGAGCCCTTCGGCCGCATCGGCGACCAGCGGCAGCGCGCGGTGCTTGCCGGCGTCGAAAGGCTGCACGTTGAGGCCGATGATGGTCTTGCCGGAGTTCTTGAACAGCGCCCACGAGCCGGTGGTGAAATCCTGCAGGCGGGTGCCGATGGCGAGCACGACATCGGCTTCCTCGGCCAGCCGGTTGGCCGCGGACGTGCCGGTGACGCCGACCGCCGCCATGTTGAGCGGATGTGTGTCGGGCAGCGAGGACTTGCCGCCTTGCGTCTCGCAGACCGGAATGCCGGCGCTCTCGGCGAATTTCGCCAGTTCGTCCGAAGCCTGCGCATACAGCACGCCGCCGCCGGCGATGATCAGCGGTTTTTTCGCACCCTTCAGCGCGGTGACCGCCGCCGCCAATTCATGCCGGTCCGGACGCGGCCGGCGCTGGTGCCAGACGCGCTCGGCGAAAAAGCTCTCGGGATAGTCATAGGCCTCGGCCTGCACGTCCTGGCAGAGCGACAGCGTCACCGGGCCGCATTCCGCCGGATCGGTCAGCACCTGCATGGTCCGCGCCAATGCCGGGATGATCTGCTCGGGACGGGTGATGCGGTCGAAATAGCGCGACACCGGACGGAAGCAGTCATTGACCGTCGCGGTGCCGTCGGAAAAGTCCTCGGCCTGCTGCAGCACCGGATCGGGGATGCGGTTGGCGAAGACATCGCCCGGCAAAAACAGGACGGGCAACCTGTTTACGTGGGCGAGCGCCGCCGCCGTCACCATGTTGAGCGCACCGGGGCCGATCGAAGAGGTCGCGGCCATGAAGCGGCGGCGGAAATTGGCCTTGCCATAAGCGATCGCCGCATGCGCCATCGCCTGCTCATTGTGGGCGCGGAAGGTCGGCAATTCGTCGCGCAGCTGGTACAGCGCCTCGCCGATGCCGGCGACATTGCCGTGACCGAAGATCGCCCAGACACCGCCGAAGATGGGCACTCGTCTGCCGTCGATCTCGGNTCATCTGCTTGCTCAGAAAGCGGGTCAGCGCCTGCGCCATCGTCAGGCGGATTGTCTTGCTCATGGTGTTTTCCTCCGCAGTCCTCTTGCCGCGCCTTTATGCTGCTTTACGGCCACGCGCGGCAAGCCACGCTTCGGTCAACTGTTCGAAGCGCGCGGCCATGTCGGCGATAGCCTCGTCATCCGTCATCTTGCCTGCCAGCCATCGTTCGGCGGCGTGGACGAAGATGGTGCGGCCGACGGCAAAGCCCTTGACGATCGGCGCCTCGGCGGTGGCGGCAAAGGCCGCTTCCAGTTCGTCCTGCGGCGCTTCGAGACCCAGCAGCACGACGCCACGACACCAGGGATCGTGCTTCAGGATCACCGCTTCGATCTTTGCCCAGGCGCCGGCCGACGCCTGCGGTTCGAGCTTCCACCAGTCCGGCTTGATGCCAAGCGCATAGAGTTCTTCCAGGGCGCGCGGGATCGTCGTGTCATCGAGCTTGCCGTGCTTGCCGGCGATGATCTCGACCAGAAGCTCCCGGCCGACCTTCCGCGCGGCTTCGAACAGCGAGCGCAGCTTCTGCTGCTGCTCTTCCTTGAGCGCTGCCGGATCGTCGGGGTGATAGAAGCACAGGCATTTGATGCAGTGGTCGACCGGCCATTCCACCAGTTGCGAGCCGATGTCCTGCGAGAACTCGAAGCGCAGCGGCCGCGAGCCCGGCAGTTCGACGGGACGGCCGAGCCAGGCAAAGGGGTGGCGGGCGAATTCGAACATCGCTTCGCGGCCATGCTTCTCGTCGATCAGCATGCCATAGCCGTCGCGGCCGGCGGCGACTTTCGCCGCAGCCTTGACCGCCAGCACCTTGAAATCGCGGATGCGCGCCGGATCGGCGCCGGTCTTTGCCGCGACGTCCTCAAGCTGCACACGGTGGTCGCAGGCGAGCGCCATCATCGAGGGGATATCGCGGCGGCGGGTCGTCGCCCAATGGATGTGGTTGATCGCCTCGTCCTTGCGCAGAGCGAGGTGCTTGCTGCCGTTCCTGAGGAAGAACTGCAATTCCTCGAAGGTCGGATATTCCGGCGCGCAGAGCAGCCGCGACACGGCGAAAGCGCCGCAGGCATTGGCCCAGGTCGCCGCTGTCGCATGATCTTCGCCACCCAGCCAGCCGCGCAGGAAACCGGACATGAAGGCATCGCCCGCGCCCAGCACATTATAGATCTCGATCGGAAAGCCCTTGCCGACGATACCGTCTTCCAGATCGTCGCTGACCGGCCCGTCATAGACGATGCAGCCCATGGCGCCGCGCTTCAGTACGATGGTTGCCTTGGACAGCGCGCGGATCGTCTTCAGCGCGCTCAGGCAATCGTCGGCGCCCGAGGCGATCATGATCTCTTCCTCGGTGCCGACGATGAGGTCGCAATCGGGCAGCACCGTCTTCAGCTGGGCTGAGACGCGGTCGGATTTGACATAGCGCTCAAAACCTTCGGCATGGCCGGCGAGCCCCCAGAGGTTGGGGCGGTAGTCGATGTCGAACACCACCTTGCCGCCCTTGGCCTTGATGATGCGGATCGCCTTGCGCTGGGCGGCGTCGCTGTTGGGCCGGGAAAAATGCGTGCCGGTGACGACGATCGAGCGGGCCGAGGCGATGAAGGCTTCATCGATGTCTTCTTCGGCGAGCGCCATGTCGGCGCAGTCGCTGCGATAAAAGATCATCGGCGAGACGCCTTCGCTCTCGACCGAAAGCAGCACCAGGGCCGTCAGCCGTTCCTGGTCGGTCTTGAGCCCATCGACATTGACGCCTTCGCGCCGCAGCTGCTCGCGGATGAAGCGGCCCATCTGCTCGTCGCCGACGCGGGTGAGCAGCGCCGAGCGCAGGCCTAGTCTCGCCGTGCCAACCGAGATGTTGGCCGGGCAGCCGCCGACCGATTTGGCAAAGGAGGTGATGTCCTCCAGCCGCGAGCCGATCTGCTGGCCGTAAAGGTCGACGGAAGCGCGACCGATGGTGATGACATCGAGCGTCGCCTGTTTGGCGTCCACGGCTTCGCTCATTGGAACCTCCCGTCGGTCTTGTTGTCTTGAGCAACGTAGTTGGGGGACACGCGCGAGCGGCAGCGTGGCGCCGGGAATATGAAATAATAATTCCAATCCATAGTCAATATGGAATGAGCATTCCTTCCTTTAAAAGTGCCGAAGAGCGATGGCTGCTGGAGACTTAGGATGGAGACCCGTTACCGCGCAACCAGATGTGGATCGAGACGAGTTTGAGGGGGAAAGCCGCCAGCCGACAAAACGATTCGGTTATGAAAAAGCACGCCAGACCACACTCCCAAGGTCGGGAGAGTAGCGGGCGATGATAGCCTCCTGATCATTTTCCTGCGTCAGAGTTACCTGCTTCCCAGTAGCGTCACCTAGCAATCGCACAAAGCGGTCAAGGTGCTCAATCTCAGTTTCTCCGCTGACTTGCCTAGGATCGAAGTCGAACTCGATTTCGACAACGGTGAAGAAGTGACATGCAAGCTGGATTGGCCCGACGTAAAAAGAAAGTAGGCTGTCTGTTTCGCTTTCCAGGGCGGCTTCGACCCCCAATGGCATCGATTCGATCTTGCCGGAGACACTGAAATTGGCGGGGTCCATTCGAGGAGGATGTCCCAGACGGCCTGCCAATCTGCCTCAGACGTGTTCAGAACGTAGATATCTCGCCATGAGCCGTCCCAAGCGAAATCCGATGCGATCTGTTCCCAATTCATGCATGAACCATTCTCGATGAACTTCGGTTCTAGCATGGCATACGGGATGATCCCTTTCCACAGATCCCAAGTCCGCATTTTCCGGACGGAAAACCGCTTCACGCCTTTTTCTGGGATTGCCTAGACCTTGCGCTTCTTTCCGGTGCTGCGCCGCTTCTCGCCGACGCCGACGGTGAGCGCCATGGCCAGCGCCATGGTGGCCGACAGCGAGCGGAAGCCGGCGAAATCGGCCTCGGCGACTTCGAACCAGACCTTGGCGAACTGCGCTAGTGGCGAAAACGAACTGTCGGTGATGGCGACGATCGGCACGCCCTGTTCGGAAATGGTGCGGGCTTCCTCGATGGTGGCCGGTGCGTAGGGCGAGAAGCTGATGGCGATGACGGCGTCGGCCGGGGTGGCGAAGGCGACCATTTCGGCATTGAGGCCGGCGGCGGATTCGATCAGCTGGTTGCGGATCCTCAGTTTGCCCAAGGCATAGGCGATATAGCTTGCCACCGGGTAGGAGCGCCGCTTGGCCAGGACATAGATGGTCTCGGCCTTGGCCAGCAGCGAGATCGCGTCTTCCAGATGCGCCTCGTCGAGCGTTCGCGAAATATCGTTGAGCGAAGTGCTGGCGGCGGCGACGAAGCCGTCGAAGATGGCTCGGTGTCCAGCACCCGCATCGGCCTTGGCGCGCAGCGCCTGAAGGCGTTCGTCATAAGAGGAATTGCGCTCGCGCAGCCGCTCGCGAAACACCTGCTGCAAGCTGGTGAAGCCGTCAAAGCCTAGTTGCTGGGCAAAGCGGATCAGGGTGGACGGCTGCACACCCGCCGAAGCAGCGATGCTGGCGGCGGTGCCGAAGGCGATGTCATCAGGGTTGTCGAGCGCGTAGGCGGCGATCTGGGCGATGCGCTTGGGCAAGGTTTCACGGCGATCGAGGATCGTGGCGCGCAGCGTCTCGAAGTCGCGAGGTACCCGTTCGTCCATCGTCGCCCCGTCCAAGCTCATCTAGAGCATGATGCCGAAAAGTGTGCAGCGGTTTTCGGACGACATCATGCTCTCTTTAACTCAAGTGACGTCCTCTCTGCCCCATCATAGCGAGCCTGCGCAAGAAGGCCATAAAAAATGAGGCAGACATTCCATTCGGAGAAGAAATGGACTAATTCATCCATCGATCGCTTCAGGTATTGGGAGAAAGAAATGGTCGGCGTTGGTCTTATCGGCACGGGTTTCATGGGCAAATGCCACGCCATTGCGTGGAGCGCCGTCGGTGCCGTCTTTCCCGATGTCGCCAAGCCGAAGCTGGTCCATCTCGGCGAGGTCAACGAGGAGCTGGCCAAGCGCAAGGCCGGTGAGTTCGGCTTCGCCAAGGCGTCGGGCGACTGGCGTGCCGTCGTCAACGACCCCGAGGTCGATATCGTCTCGCTGACCACGCCCAATCAGTTCCATCCGGAGATGGCCATCGCTATTCTCGAAGCCGGCAAGCATCTGTGGTGCGAGAAGCCGATGGCGCCGAGCTTTGCCGAAGCAGCGGCGATGGCGGCCGCGGCGAAGAAGTCCGGCAAGGTCGCAGCGCTTGGCTACAACTACATACAGAGCCCGGCCATCCGCCACATCGGCGCGCTGCTCGAGGAAAAGATCATCGGCGAGGTCAACCATCTGCGCATCGAGATGGACGAGGACTTCATGGCCGATCCGGAAGCGCTGTTCTTCTGGAAGCATGAGGCCGCATCCGGCTATGGCGCGCTCGACGATTTCGCCGTGCATCCGCTGTCGCTGGTGTCGACGCTGTTCGGCCGCGTCGCAAAGGTCATCTGCGACATGGCCAAACCCTATGTCGACCGCAAGCTGGCCAGCGGCGGCCGCCGTGCGGTGGAGACCTACGACATCGCCAGCGTTTTGATGCATCTGGAAAACGGCATTGCCGGCACGCTGCTGGTCAACCGCTCGGCCTGGGGCCGCAAGGGCCGCATCGCCATACAGATTTTCGGCTCCAAGGGATCGATCCTGTTCGACCAGGAGCGGATGAACGAAATCCAGCTCTACGTCACCGCCGATCGCCCGACCGAACAGGGCTACCGCACCATATTGGTGGCGCCGCACCACAAGCCTTACGACGCCTTCCTCCCGGCGCCGGGCCATGGGCTAGGTTTCAACGACCTCAAGATCATCGAGTGCCACGAATTGCTGACGCGGCTTGCCGGCAAGCCGGCACGGGTCATCGAATTTGCCGAAGGGCTGGAGATCGAGCGCACCGTGCACGCGATGGCGAGGTCGTTCGAGGAAAAGCGCTGGGTGGATGTGCGGTAAGATCCGCTTCAGCCGCCAGCGACAGCGTTCGCCTCCCAGCCACTGACCCAGACCTGCCGCAGGCGATCGCCTTCGCCCTTGAAGCGCAGCCCGGTCGCCCGGCAATCCGCGATGCGGTCGCTGCGGAAATTGCGGATGGCCTGGCGCAATTCGCACCAGGCGACGATGTTGGCGGTTTCTGAATAGTAGATCAGCGCGATCGGACGGATCAGCCGCTCGGAGGCGCGGCCGATTTCGTCGCGATAGGACAGGTCGAGCTTTTCCTCGTCGCGGATGGCGCGGCGCACAAGCGCCAGATCGATGGTGCCGATTGCCGGTGCTGCGAACCCCCAGACATGCAGCGCGTTGGCGTCGAACGCCTGGCGCAACGGCGGCGGCACGGCGCTGGCGATCTTGGCGCTGACGCGCTTGGCCGCCTGCTTGAGTTCGCTGTCTCCCGTGCGCTCCAGCAGGGCGAGCGACAGGACGATCGCTTCCATCTCCTCGATCGAAAACATCAGCGGCGGCAGGTCGAAGCCGGGCCGCAATATGTAGCCGATACCGCGCCCGCCTTCGATCGGCACGCGCATTGCCTGCAGTGCGGCGATGTCGCGATAGATCGAACGCATCGTGACTTCCAGCTGCCCGGCGATCATGGCTGCCGTCACCGGCTGCCGCGCCAGCCGCAGGATCTGGATAATCTCGAACAGCCGCGACGCCTTGCGCATTTCCTCTCCCTGATGAACGCTACTGACACATCCCCGTCAGTTGGGGTGATTTATTGGACTGCCTATCGGGTTGAAAATCAACGAATTCCTCAACGGCACCCCAGCAGGAAGCGACAGGCAACTGACATGAGCTACGCGGAAAATCTCTGGCTGTTCTTTATCCTGCTGTCCGGCATCATCATCGTACCCGGGATGGACATGCTGTTCGTGCTAGCCAACGCGCTCACCGGCGGCCGCGACCGGGGCCTCGCCGCCACCGGCGGCATCATGGTCGGCGGCATCGTGCACACGCTGAACGGCGCCATCGGCGTCGGCCTGCTGATGCATTTCGTGCCGATCCTGTACAAGCCGCTGCTGATAGCCGGCGCCGCCTACATGGCCTTCATCGGCATCTCGCTGGTGCGCAGTTCCATCACCGTCGGCCACGACGGGCCCGCCGGCAGCCGTACGGCCTGGATGGCCTTTCGCCAGGGACTGGTGACCTGCCTGATCAACCCGAAGGCCTATCTCTTCATATTTGCCGTCTATCCGCAGTTCCTGAAGCCGGATTACGGCCCGATCTGGATGCAGGCGACGGTCATGGGCTCGCTGACGATGCTGACGCAGGCCGCCATCTATGGCGGGCTCGCCATCACCGCCGGCCGCAGCCGCAATCTGCTGGTGGCCAATCCGCGGGCGACCGCTTTTGCGGGCCGGGCGGCCGGACTGCTGCTGTTTGCGGTCTCGGTGTTTACGGCATGGGAAGGGTTGAGGGCAGCGTGATCCCGATCAAGCGATGACGCCGCGTATCTTCGTCTCGGCGCTGCGCTTGCGGATCACTGTCCCGGTCTTTTCGTCGTCGAGGGCGGCAGCAACCCCGTCCGCGAGACCGATGACGTCATGACCGCCTCACGCTCTCGCCCAAGACGACGAGAAGCTCGTCCAATTGCTCGAACGTCTCGCCCATCGCATCCGCCGCCCCGGTACCGGCCGCGTCGAGAGCCTCCTTCGAGGGATAGAGTTCGTGCATGACCAGCAGCGTCTTGCCACCCTTTTCCTCGAAGGTCAGCGTGGTGACGGGTCCACCGTCACCACCTTCGTCATTGGTCCAGACGAGGCGTGAGTGGGGTGTCACTTCGATATACCTGCCGAAGAATTCGTGAAGGTCCGAGGCGTCGTGGCCGAACACCAGGCGGTACGTGCCTCCGGTACGAGCATCCATCTCACATGAACGCAGGAACATGCCCATCGACTTCGGCACCCACCACTGCTTGAACAGCTCGGGCTTCGTCCACGCCTCGAACACGATGCGCGCCGGACCGTTGACTGTTCGCGTGACGACCAGCTCGCGCTCGGACTTCCGTTCGACCGTCGTGCGGTTGTTCGTGGGCTCACTCTCGGTTCTTTGGCGCATCGGCTTTCTCCTTCCGTTTCAATTCCTCGACAACCTTGTCCAACTCGTTGAAGCGTGCGTCCCAGAGCAGGCGGTGCCGCTCGATCCAGGCCGCCTCTTCCTCCAGTCCGCGCAGGCCGAGCTTGCAGGTCCGCACGCGGCCAACCTTCTGCGTGGTGACGAGCCCCGCCTGCTCCAGGACGCCGACGTGCTTCTTCATGCCCGTGAGGGTCATGTGGAATTTTCCGGCAAGCTCGGTGATCGAAGCGTCTGCGCGTCCGAGCTGCTCCAGAACGCCACGCCGGGTGGCGTCCGAGAGCGCGGCGAACGAGGAATCCAAGTCGGTATACTGAACCATACGGTTCAGTATTTAGCAGACCGGTTGCCGGGGTGCAAGGGGAGCCGCAGCGTCCTTCCCGCGCATCGCCTCGTATCAGGCGGCGCCCGGCCGGTTCTCCATCATGGCGCGGCGGGCTGAGCGGCGCCATTCTACGGCGCCGGCGAGGCCGTGCAGCACAGTCTCTGTGGTCGCCCAGTCGATGCAGCCATCTGTGATGCTCTGGCCATAGACGAGCGGCTTGCCTGATACCACGTCCTGCCGGCCGGCGACGAGATTGCTCTCGATCATGACGCCGATGATACGCTCGTCCCCTGCTGCCACCTGGCCGGCGACATCGGCCGCCACCTTCGGCTGGTTCTCCGGCTTCTTGCTCGAGTTGGCGTGGCTGACATCGATCATCAGACGGGGGGCGACGCCGATGCGGGCAAGTTCGACCGAGGCCGCCTCGACGCTCGCCGCATCGTAATTCGGCTGAACGCCGCCGCGCAGGATGACGTGGCAGTCCTCATTGCCGGTAGTAGTCGCAATGCCGCTGCGTCCGCCCTTGGTCACCGCCATGAAATGATGCGGCTGGGCGGCGGATTTCACCGCCTCGGCGGCGATCCTGAGATTGCCGTCGGTGCCGTTCTTAAAGCCGACCGGGCAGGACAGGCCGGAAGCCAGTTCGCGGTGGATCTGGCTCTCGGTGGTGCGCGCGCCGATGGCGCCCCAGGCGACGAGGTCGGCAATGTATTGCGGCGTCGTCATGTCGAGAAATTCGGTGGCCGAGGGCAGGCCGAGATTGTTGACCGCCGACAGCACGTTGCGCGCCATCCGCAGCCCCTTGTCGATGTTGAAGCTGCCGTCGAGATCGGGATCGTTGATAAGGCCCTTCCAGCCGACAGTCGTGCGCGGCTTTTCGAAATAGACCCGCATGACGATCTCCAACCGGTCGGACAGGGTCTCGCGCAGCGCCACTAGCCGGCTGGCATAGTCAACGGCCGCGACCGGGTCGTGGATCGAACACGGGCCAACGATGACAAGCAGCCGGTCGTCGGTGCCGTTCAAGATGGCATGGGTGGCGTTGCGTGATGCGCTCACGGTGCGCGTTGCCGTCAGCGTGCGCGGGATCTCCCGCATCACCTCGTCCGGCGTACTCAATTCTCGGATTTCCTTGACCCGAAGATCGTCTGTGGTGGTCAACACGGCTTTCTGCTCCTGTTTTTAGGAGACCTGCCGGCTGATACAAAAAAGCCGCCAGGTCTGGCGGCTGTTCGGACTTGTTGCTGCAATCTTCAGATCGAGCGCAATCCTCCCGCCGCCAGCGAGCTGCTAAAGTACCAATAGGTGGCGGTCAGGTTGATCATCAGGCGTCATATAGTCGATGCCGAGGCGCTTGTCACGTGGGGTATGCGGAGACAATTCGGGATGGGCCGAATCCTCGCGATTTCGTCATCCCTGGGCGGAGCAGGAGCGAAGCTCCGTCGCGGAGACCCTGGGATCCATTCCGTGACCTGGGCCGTGGAGTGCGGCGGAGCAGAATTCTGGACCGTAGCAGCGCTCTGAAGTCGCGGCATGGATCCTCGGGTCTGCGCTGCGTCGCTACGCTCCTTGCTCCGCCCGTGGATGACGAAGTGCCGGCGGTTTCGCCAATCGCCAACACGTATAACGCGGAGCGGCTCATGCCGTCCAGGGATCGAAGAGTTCAAGCCCAAAGCCTTCGAAATCTTTCGTATTGCACGTTGCCAAGGTGAGCTCGTGCGCAATCGCAGTGGCTGCGATCAGGCCGTCCATCGACGACAGACCACGACCGCGGCGCTTCGCAAGACCCATCAGGTCGCCCCAGGCCAAGGCAACCGCATCGTTCACCGGCAAAACCCGCTGTTCGAAGCGCTGGGGCAGGTCCCGGGCGAGCCATTCGGCCAGCGCCTCGCGTTTGCGGCCCTCATCCATCAGAGAGACGCCGCGCCGGATCTCGGCGATCGACACTACGCTGATGAAGGAGCGGTCCTCATCAAGCTCGTCCAGCCAGCCCAGGACACGTGCGTCAGGCGCTAGCCTCGTCACCTCGGACAGGACATTCGTGTCGAGCAGCAGTCTCACGGCGGCAGGTCACGCGGTTCGTCGCGCTGACGTTCAAGCTCGAGATCGGCGCCGCGCAGCGGCGAGTCCAGCAGGAACTCGGCAAGCGTACCCTTGCGTGCGATCTTGCGCTGCCATTCCTCGGCCGAGACGACAACCACGCTTGGTTTGCCGTTCTTGGTGATCGTCTGCGGCGAGGACTGTGCGCGCTCGATGACCTCGGAGAGCCGGGCTTTTGCCCCGGCAACCGTCCAGTTGGGATGACGTTAGCATCGCATGCTCGTGACTAGCCTGACTATCATGACTATGTGGGAATGGCGATGTTGCTGCAACAGGGTTTGAGGCTACTCCGGCGAGGTCCCCGCGACGTTCTGGTCGTAGTCAACCAGCGAGCCGGTCATGACACCGGATTGCGGGCTGGCCATGTAGCTGATCAGCCGCGCCAGTTGGTCGGGCTTCACCAGTTGGCCCATGGGCTGGCCGGCCTCTGCCTTTGCCAGCCAGTCGTCGGAGGCACCGTGCCATTTCTTCTGCACGATGTCCTCGCCCTCGGTGTCCATCCAGCCCGGCAGCACGGCGTTGCAGCGGATGCGGTTGAAACGATAGGCGTTGGCGACGTTCTTGGTCAGCGTCGCCAGCGCACCCTTGCTCGAGGAATATGGCGCCAGGAAGGACTGGCCGCAATGCGCCGACATAGAGAGCACGTTGACGATCGAGCCCGGCGCCTTCTTGTCCAGCAGATGCGCCACCACGCCCTGCATCAGGAAGAAGGGACCACGCACATTGGTGTGGAAAATCTGGTCGAACACCTCTTCCGAAGTTTCGACAAGTGAACCACGCGCGGACGTGGCGGCGGCGTTGACCAGCGCGTTGATGGTGTCGAAATGCGAGATCGCGGTTGCCACCGCGCGCTTGCAGTCCGCCACTTTCGAGACGTCGGCGCTGATGAAGATCGCATCGACGCCGGCCTTCTTGAAGTGGGCGACCGCCTTGTCGCCCTTCTCCTGCGAGCGGCCGATGAGCGCCAGCGCTTTGCAGCCCTCGTCGGCCAGCGCTTCGGCGACGGCAAAGCCGATGCCTTGCGCGCCGCCGGTGACGATGGCGCGCGTCTTCGAATTGCGATCGGCGGATGTGCTCATCGCTCTGCTCCTGTGCCTTGGTTCCGGTTCTTACTTGTCGAGACGGACGGTCTTGCCTGATGTCGCCGACTTCAGCGCGGCATCGGCCAGCTTCAGCGCCACGAGGCCGTCGGCGCCGCTTGGCGATGCCTTCTTGCCCGAGGTTGCAGCAGTGATGAAAGCGGCAATCTCGATGGCGTAGGCGTCGAGATAGCGGGTCATGAAGAAGTCGTGCAGCGGCGGGCGCGTATAGCCCTTCTCATTGGCGACCTCGATCGACACCGGCCGCTGGTTCTCGGCGGCGACCATGCCCTTGGAGCCATGCACCTCGATGCGCTGGTCGTAGCCATAGGTGGCGCGGCGCGAATTGGAGATGACGGCCTGCTTGCCGGACGCGGTTTCGAGGATGACGCTGACAGAGTCGAAATCGCCCGCTTCGCCGATCTTCTCGTCGACCAGAACCGAGGCATGGGCGCTGACCGCGACCACCTCTTCGCCGAGCAGGAAGCGCGCCATGTCGAAATCGTGGATTGTCATGTCCCGAAAGATGCCGCCCGAGCGCTTGATGTAGTCGACGGGCGGCGCACCTGGATCGCGCGAGGTGATGGTGACCATCTCGACCTTGCCGATCGCGCCGTCGTCGATCGCCTTGCGCACGGCGGCGAAATGCGGATCGAAGCGGCGGTTGAAACCGACCATCAGCGTCGCCTTGGCCTTGTCGAC
Source organism: Mesorhizobium sp. LNJC391B00 (assembly GCF_000502535.1). Lineage (NCBI taxonomy): Bacteria > Pseudomonadati > Pseudomonadota > Alphaproteobacteria > Hyphomicrobiales > Phyllobacteriaceae > Mesorhizobium > Mesorhizobium sp. LNJC391B00. The sequence goes on along the minus strand of NZ_AYWI01000010.1, from coordinate 180,486 downwards.
CACCGCCAGGCATTTCTCGACGCGCTTGACGTCGAGGTCGATCGGCTTCTCGCAGAAGATCGCCTTGCCGGCCTTGGCGAAACGCTCGATCAGATCGGCATGGGTGTCGGTCGGCGTGCAGATGACCACGGCGTCGACGTCCTTGGCCTTCTCGATCGCGTCGATGGTGCGCACTTCGGCGCCATAGGCGGTTGCCAACTCGGTCGCGGCCTTTTCAAAAGCGTCGGCAACGGCCACCAGTCTGGCCTGCGGGTTGGAGCCGACGGCGCGGGCATGGACCTTGCCGATGCGGCCGGCACCGAGGAGGGCGAAACGAACAGTCATGGGGTATTTCCTCTAGGGGGATGGGTTCGAGAGAGTTGTGTCTCCACCTTCCTTTTGAGAAAGGTGGCAAGATAATTTTTCGAGCACGCCAGAAAACAGGATGACCATCCTGTTCAGGCCGCGAGTTCCGCCTCCCCGGTCTTGGCGCCGGTGATGTAGGAGACGATGTCGTTGCCGTCGGTGTTTTCCTTGCGCAGGTTGGCGACGATGCGGCCGCGCCGGAAGACGACGATGCGATCGCACAGATCGAACACCTGGCGCATGTTGTGGCTGATCAGGATCAGCGGCTCGCCATTGTCCTTCAGCGTGCGGATGATGTTCTCGACCTGCGCCGTCTCCTGCACGCCAAGGGCTGCCGTCGGCTCGTCCATGATGATCAGCTTGGAGGCGAAGGTCGCGGTCCGGGCGATCGCAACGCACTGGCGCTGGCCGCCCGACATGTGGCGAATGGTGTTCGACAAATTGGGGATTTTCACTGCCGTGCGGATCAGCGCCGCCTCGGTCGCCTTGCGCATGTATTTGCGGTCGAGGATCGAGAACGGCCCGAGATTGAAAAGCACCTTTTCGCGGCCGAGGAACAGGTTCGACGGCACGTCGAGATCGTCGGCCAGCGCTAGGTTCTGGAACACGGTCTCGATGCCCGCCGTGCGCGCTTCGATCGGCCCGGCAAAATTCACTTCCCTGCCGTCGAACCAGATCTGGCCGCTGGTGCGTTGCTCGACGGCGGTGATCTGGCGCACGAAGGTCGATTTGCCGGCGCCATTGTCGCCCATGATGGCGACATGCTCGCCCTTGCGCAGCTCGAAATTCGCGCCTTCCAGCGCGTGCACGCCGCCATAACGCTTGGTCAGGTTTTCGGTCTTCAGGACGATGTCTGTCGTGGAGATATCTGGCATGGTCAAGCCCTCAATGCCCGCATGCGCTGGCGCCATTGGTCGAGAACGACCGCGCCGACGATGATCACGCCCTTGACCATCTCCTGATAGTAGGCGTCGAGGCGCAGGAAGGTGAAGCCGGAAATGATGACGCCGAAGATCAGCGAGCCGATCACGGTGCCGACGATCGAGCCGCGGCCGCCCGACAAAGAGACGCCGCCGATGACCGCCATTGCGATGGCGTCGAGCTCGTACATGACTCCCATGCCGGACTGTGCCGTCAGGTTCTTGGAGGAGAGCACGATGGCGGCCAGCGCGGCGAGGATGCCGGCAATGACGTAGACGAGGATCTTGTGGTTGGCGATCTTGATGCCGGACATGCGCGCGGCATCCTCGTTGGAGCCGATGGCATAGCAATGCTTGCCGTAGCGTGTGTAGGTCATGATCAGCTGGAACAGCACCGCCAGCGACAGGAAGATGATGACCGGCATCAGCCCCTTGCCGATACCAGCGAAACTTTCGGTCGGAAACGAGATCGGCTGACCCTTGGACCACCATTTGGCAATGCCGCGCGCGGTCACCATCATGCCGAGCGTGGCAATGAACGGCGGAATGCGCGTGTATGCAATCAAGGAGCCGTTGACGAGACCGGCGAGCAGACCGCAGCCGATGGCGACTAGTACCGGCACGATGACCGGCAGGTCGGTCCAGCCTTGCGCCAGGAACATCGCCTTGGGGTTGGGGTTACCGTTGACCGTCGCCACCTGGGCAAAACTCATGGCGATCATGGCGGTGGCGCCGACGATCGAGCCCGAGGACAAGTCGATGCCGCCGCAAATGATCACCTGCGTGACGCCGATGGCGATGATGCCGACGATCGACACCTGCAGGATGATGATCTGCAGGCGGGCCTCATTGAAGATCCCGGCGACGTTGTCGCGCGTGTTGAACAGGAAGCTGTCGCCAAGAAAGATGCGGCCGATCATTTCGAAGATGACGACCAGAATGACCAGCGCCAGGAAGACGTTGAATTCGGCCGGCCATGTCCGCCTCTTCGCGTCATAGCTGACCCCGCCGACGCCATGAGATGTCTGTGACATGCCTTGTCCTCCGTGAGGCCGCATTTGCCCTTCCGCCCCTCAGGGCGGTGGGGGAAACGGGAGCGGCGCGGTTGCGCCGCTCTCTTGTTTGTTTGTCGCAATTCCGGACGGAAAACCGCTTCACACTTTTTCCTGGAATTGCTTACGCGTGAGTTGCCGGCTCAGTTCTTCTTCAGGAACTTGTCGATGTTGGCCGGCGTAACCAGCTGGAAGGGCACGTAGACCTTGTGCTCGACCTTCTCGCCCTTGGCGAGCTTCAGTGCCGCGTCGAGCGCGCCGGCGCCCTGGCCGGCCGCGTCCTGGAACACGGTCGCATCGAGGTCGCCTGCTTGCATGGCGGCAAGCGCGTCCTGCGTGGCGTCGACCCCACCGACGACAACCGTCTTCATGTCGATGTTGGCGGCCTTCATCGCCTGGATGGCGCCGATGGCGCTTTCGTCATTGTTGGCGATGACGCCGTCGAACGGCTTGCCGGTCGACAGCCAGTTGGTCATCAGGTTCTGCGCTTCGTCGCGGTTCCAGTTCGAAGTCTGCTTGTCGATGATCTTGATGAAGCTGCACTCCGGCGTGGCGATCACCTCTTCGATGTCCTTGGTGCGCTGCACGGCGGCCTGGTTGGAAAGCTCGCCCATGATGACATAGACATTGGCCTCCTTCTTGCCGGCCTCGGTGAACAGGCGGCAGACTTCCTTGGTCTCGAGCGTGCCGGAATCGGCCTCGTTCGACGCGACGAAGGCCTGGTTGTCCGGCAGCGTGTCGACATTGACCGGCTGGCGGTTGACATAGACCAACGGGATCTTGGCGGCTGCGGCGGCGTCCGACATCGCCTGCGTGGCCGAGGTATCGACCGGGTTGACGATGATGGCGTCGACGCCCGAGGCGGCGAAGTTCTTGATCTGGTCGAGCTGCTTGGCGACGTCGTTCTGCGCGTCCTCGACCTGCAGTTCCACGCCGCTCATGCCCTTGGCCTGCTCGATCATGCCGTTGCGCAGCACGGTGAGGAAGTTGTCGTCGAACTTGGCCATCGACACGCCGACCTTGGCGGCAAAAGCGGACGAACTCATCAGCGCCGCAAAGGCGACGCCCAAAATCAGTTTCTTCATTGTGTTTCTCCTCCACATTGGTGTCCGGCTGCACCGATCTACCCGGAATCCCCGATAGCCCGAGGAATCTCTCCCTGATGCCTTCCTGTTCCGTATGGCGTTTTGTCCAAGGGATGGAACGCCAGGCTCCCAGTTTGAAACAGATGTTCCGGAACGAAAGAACCAAAATACCAATCTGATGAAATATTTATTCCATTTTTTCGCGAGACGTCAAGAGCGATTCCTAAGTCGGAAAGCGGATTTTCGGTCGCCGCGCCGCAATTTCACGTCGAATCAAGGCCGACAGCGGCCCAGGCCGAGTCTGAAGGCAGACTCTGATAGATTCTATCATCGCCGGGAGAGCCCACGCCGAACGGGTCGGCGCGGCAACGCGTTAGATATTTTCCGGCAGATAGATGTCGAAGGGCAGAAAGGTCTGGCCCGGCGCGTTGGCGGCGCCGGCCTCGATGGAATGCGCCATCAGGTCGACAAGCTCGCGGCACAAGGCGGCGAGCGGCGTCGAGATCACCATTGTCAGGATGTTGTCGGCGAGTGCCGCGCGCGATTCGGCGTTGATCTCGTTGCAGACGACCACCGGCATGTTTGCGGGCTTCGCTGCGCGCAGCGCCGAGACCGCGCCTTCCATGCCGCCGCCGGCGACATAGCAGCCGGCAATATCCGGATACCGCACCAGGAGATCGATCATCGCATCGTGGGTGACCTGGTTGGCTTCCAGATTGACCAGCGTTTCCATCACCGTGAAGTCCGGCGCATGTTCGCGGAAGAAGGAGCGAAATCCGATCTCGCGCAGTTCATGGCCGTGGAAGCGATGACTGCCGACGAAAAGGGCGACCTTGCCGGGGTTCTTTGCCGCCCTGGCGATCATCCAGGCCGCGGTGCGACCGACCTTCCGATTGTCGAGGCCGACATATCCCTCACGGATGCCAGCGGCAAAGTCGGACAGCAGCGAGAAGACAGGTTGCCCCCTCGCTTTCAGCGACTCCACGACCGCCGTCAGCGTCGGATGGTCCGGACCGACAACGGCGATTGCTCTGGATTTCGCTGCCAGCTTGCGCATCTGGGCGGCGATCTCGTCGGCGGCTAGCGAGCTGGCGAAATCGATGGTGGCGACGCCGCGGAAGCGCTGCGATTGCGAGACCGCCATTTCTAGCTCCCTCGCGAAATCGCCGTAAAAAACATCATTGCCCCGCAGCAGCAGAAAGCCGAGGCGGTATTCCGGCAATTCCTGGCGCATGCGCCGCTTGATCAGCCCGGCGGCGTGGTAGCCGATGCCGGTCGCCGCCTCATAGACGCGGCGCGCGGTTTCCTCGCGCACCGGCAGCCGGTTGTTCAGCACCCTGTCGACAGTGGCGACGCTAACGCCGGAGATGCGCGCCAGATCGGTGATGGTTGGCCGTTTTGCCATGACTGTCCCGCATGAGTGCCTGCAACTGCTTACATCGTTCTGATGGAAAATGATAGAAACTATCTTTGTGATATTGAGACTATCACCGCATGGCGCTATTTTGCGCTCGGACACAGGCGCCTGTAATGGACATATCCGTCCTGACGGATGCTGTGGCCGACGGAGGCAGCCCCTATGGAAGCGACACTATCCACACCACCGTCCCGGCGCGACTACAGCCTGATCGGCCGCGACGCCAAGCTCGCCGTCGAGACCGGCCTGTCGGCGGCCGAGTGGTATCACACCGATATTCCGCGCAAGCAGATGAAGGAGCTGATGCAGCGCTCCGATGGGCCGGCGATCCGCGACACCACGATCTGGCTCGCCGCGCTGATCCTGAGTGCCGCCGGCGGCGCCTGGTTCTGGGGCAGCTGGTGGTGCGTGCCGTTCTTCTTCGTCTATGGCGTCCTCTACGGCTCGTCCACCGATTCACGCTGGCACGAATGCGGCCATGGCACTGCCTTCCGCACGCAGTGGATGAACGACGCGGTCTACCAGATCGCCTGCTTCATGATCATGCGCAATCCGGTGACCTGGCGCTGGAGCCACACCCGCCACCACACCGACACCATCATCGTCGGCCGCGACCCGGAAATCTCCGTTATGCGGCCGCCGGATCTGTTCCGGGTCGCGCTTGGCTTTATCGGCGTGCTGGATGCCTGGCATGCGATGTCGGACATGCTGCGCAATGCCGCCGGAAATATCAGCGCGGCGGAAAAGACTTTTATCCCCGAACAGGAGCAGCCTAAAGCCATTCGCATCGCCCGCATCTGGACGGCGATCTATGCCGTGACGATCGCGCTGGCGCTTTATTTCGGTTCATGGCTGCCGCTGATGCTGGTCGGGCTGCCCCGGCTCTACGGCGCCTGGCATCATGTCATGGTCGGCCTGCTGCAGCATGGCGGGCTCGCGGAAAATGTCATCGACCACCGGCTGAACAGCCGCACCGTCTACATGAACCCGGTCAGCCGCTTCATCTACTGGAACATGAACTATCACGTCGAACACCACATGTTCCCGATGGTGCCCTATCATGCGCTGCCTAAACTGCATGCGCTGATCAAGCACGATCTGCCGGTGCCGACGCCGTCGATCCTGGCCGGCTACCGCGAGATGATCCCGGCCTTTTTGCGCCAGCTGCGCAACGAGGACTATTTCCTCAAGCGCGAACTGCCGCCGACGGCGCGGCCCTATCGCGAGGAACTCCACAACGACGCCGTCACCGCCGCGGCGGAATGATCGCGCGATTAAGCTTTTGTTTTGACGCAACTCCGAACGGAAAACCGCAACGCACTTTCCTGGAATTGCTTTTGGGAGGAACACATGAGCGACTGGATCGAAGCCTGTGCTGCCGGCGACATCGACGAAGAAGATGTGATGCGCTTCGACCATGGCGGCCGCACCTTCGCCATCTATCGCAGCCCCGATGACGACTACTTCGCCACCGATGGCCTGTGCACGCACGAAAAGGTGCATCTGGCCGACGGGCTGGTGATGGATGACATCATCGAGTGCCCCAAGCACAATGGCCGCTTCAATTACAAGACGGGGGCGGCACGCGGCGCGCCGGTTTGCGTCAATCTCGCCACCTATCCGGTAAAGGTCGAGGCCGGCAAAGTGCTGATCCAGATCGGATAGGACCATGCAGGCGGGAATGGTCATCATTGGCGCCGGCGAGTGCGGCGGGCGGGCAGCGCTGACACTGCGCGAGCTGGGTTATGACGGGCCGGTGACGCTGGTGGGTGACGAACCCCATCTGCCCTATGAGCGGCCGCCCCTGTCCAAGGACGCAATGACGAGCGACGCGGCCGAGATCAAGACGATCGCCAGCGACGAAATTCTGGCCGAGAAATCGATCCGGCATATCCATTCCGTTCAAGCGGTGGCGATCGACCGCCCGGCGCATATGGTGCGGCTGTCGGACGGTTCGGCCCTGCCCTACGACAAGCTGCTGCTGGCGACCGGCTCGACACCGCGCAAGCTGCCGATGCCGGGATTGGGGTCGCGCTGCGTCTACCTCCGCACCTTTGCCGACGCGCTGGCCATTCGCGCCCACCTCAGCCCGGCAAACCGCATCGCCATCATTGGTGGTGGCTTTATCGGCCTGGAGCTCGCCGCTTCGGCGCGCAAGGCAGGGGCTGCCGTCTCCGTCATTGAGGCGCAGCCGCGCATCCTCCTGCGCGGGGTGCCGGCGGAGATCGCTGAAATCATCCATCAGGCGCATGAGGCCGAAGGCGTGACCGTGCTCACCGGTCAGGGCATCGCTGATATCGCCGACGACGGCGCTGAGGTGCACATCATGCTCGCCGATGGGCAGGACATCGTCGCCGATCTCGCCGTCATCGGCATCGGCGCCGTGCCGGTGACCGGGCTTGCCGCGGAAGCGGGCCTGACCGTCGATAACGGCATCGCCGTCAATGGCGAACTCCAAACAATCGATCCCGACATCTTCGCCGCCGGCGATTGCTGCTCGTTTCCGCTCGCTGTCTATGCTGGCCGGCGGGTGCGGCTGGAAGCCTGGCGCAATGCGCAGGAACAGGGTGCGCTGGCCGCGAAGAACATGCTGGGCGCCCGCGAAGCGCATGCCGCGGTGCCATGGTTCTGGTCGGATCAGTATGGTTTGTCGCTGCAGGTCGCCGGCCTTTCGGACGAGGGCAAAAGCACGGTCCGCCGCGATCTCGGCGACGGTGCTTTTATTCTGTTTCATCTGGCCGAGGATGGCAGGCTGGTGGCGGCGAGCGGCCTCGGTACGGGCAATGCCGTGGCGCGCGACATCAGGCTGGCCGAGATGCTGATCGCCAAGCGGGCTAGGCCGGCGCCGGAGGCGTTGGGGTCGCCGGATGTGAAGCTGAAGTCGTTGCTGGCAGCGTGAAGGACTGACTTACCCTCCCCTTGTGGGGAGGGTCGCTGCGAAGCAGCGGGGCGGGGTGCGGCACCGGCCCCCACCCGGACCTGCGGTCCGACCTCCCCACAAAGGGGGAGGTAGACGGCTGAGCTAAGCCCGCTAAAACAGCGCCTTCAGCTCGTCCAGCTTGTCGTTGACCAGCCAGCCGTAATAATTCTCCTCGGGCAGTTTGACCGCCTCACCCGCCGCGCGGCGCTTGTCGTTCTCGGCCTTCAGCGCATAGGCGCGCTGCTCGGGATTGCCGACATTGTAGAGCGTGGCGGTCAGCCCCGGATTGCCTGAGATGTCGAAGCCGGCAATGTTTTTGTAGGCGTCGATCGACTTCCTGATCGTCGCTGCGACGTAGGGCAATGTCAGGTCCGGATCCATGATGGTCTTGTAGACCCCATTGGGATCGCCGACATCGAGCTCGGGCAGCCCCGACACCTTGTGCACGAGATCGCTCATCTGCAGCGCGGTCAGCGGGTTGAGCTGGCCGAGGCCAAAGGTCTGGCCGGCATAGTAGGGCTGGAAGAAGGTTGCGCCGAAGCGGTCGTTGGGAAAGCTTGTGCCGCCGACGGTCTTGCCGCGGAAGGAGCGGTTCCACACCTGCTCGCGGCATTCCCACAGGTCGTAGCTGTCCGACATCGTGCACTTCTTGAATTCCGGCCGCTGCACGAAATCGGTGATGTCCTCTCCGTCATAGGCGAAGGACAGCTTGCTGGAGAGGTAGGAAATCGCCTTGACGTAGTAGGTCTGCAGCCGGTCGTAGGCGTCGACATTGTAGGTGTGCTCGCCGACGATGGCGCCGACGATGTGCAAAGGATTGATGCCGTAGGCAGCGGCGGCCTTCCTGATCTTGGCGCGCAGTTCGACGTCGTTCTGAAGCAAGGCGTAGACCTTGCGGTATTTGGCCTGGAAGGTGGTGTTGGTCGCCTGGGTGCGGCGGCTGGAGGCGCCCGGTATGTCGGGCTGCACGACATTGCGGTTGCCCGCCGGCACCAATGTCGCCGCGTCAGCCGCGAACAGCGTCGCCGCCAGCGTCAAGCCGAGAATGACAAGGATCAGTTTTTTCATGCGCCGCCGCCCAAGCAATTCCAGGAAAGTGTGAAACGGCTTTCCGTCCGGAATTGCGTCTAGAGAATTGCCGCGCAAACTAGGGAGTGCTCCCGGTTGAGTCGAGAGCGCCCTTGCACCCGGCAAGACGAAAGGTGGCCCGATGATACCATCCGGCCACACATCAAGCTGTTAGCCGGATTGTTGCCTAAGCATCGGCCCAAAGATCGAAACCGATTTTTGGAAAGTCCGATGCATCGATTCAATACTGCTAGAGCGACCTTTGCGTGTCCAAAGGACGCGCGGCGCTCTAATACCGGCGCCGGATGAACCGGCGCCCTCGTTTAAAGGATGAATCGCGACAAATCTGTGTTTCGCGAGAGGTCGCCGACATGCTTTTCCACATAGGCGGCATCGATGGCGACGCTGGTGCCGTTGCGGTCCGGCGCGTCGTAGGAGATCTCGTCCAGCACACGCTCCATCACCGTCTGCAGGCGTCTCGCGCCGATGTTCTCGACACTGGCGTTGAGGTCGACGGCAATGCCGGCCAGCGAATCGATGGCGTCGTCGGTGAAGGTGAGATCGACGCCTTCGGTCTTCATCAGTGCGATATACTGCTTGATCAGGCTCGCCTCGGTCTCGGTGAGGATGCGAATGAAATCGTCCTTCTCCAGCGCCCGCAACTCGACACGGATCGGCAGGCGGCCCTGCAATTCCGGCAACAGGTCGGAGGGCTTCGAGACATGGAATGCGCCCGAGGCGATGAACAGTATGTGGTCGGTCTTCAACGGCCCATATTTGGTCGCCACCGTCGTGCCTTCGATCAGCGGCAGCAGGTCGCGCTGCACGCCTTCGCGCGAGACGCCGGCGCCCATGCCACCTTCGCGCGAGGCGATCTTGTCGATCTCGTCGAGGAAGACGATGCCGTCATTTTCGGTCGCGTCGAGCGCCCGGCGCACCACCTCGTCCTGGTCGAGCAGCTTGTCGGACTCGTCGTTGACCAACAGCGCGTAGGACTCCTTGACCGTCGTCTTGCGCGCCTTGGTCTTCTTGCCACCCATCGCCTTCGACAGCATGTCGTTGATGTTGAGCACGCCGATATTAGCGCCCGGCATGCCGGGGATCTCGAAGCCGGGCATGCCGCCGGTGCCGGTGTCGGCAACCTCGATCTCGATCTCCTTTTCGTCGAGCTCGCCGTCGCGCAGCTTCTTGCGGAAGGAATCGCGGGTCGCCGGGCTCGCCGTCTTGCCGACCAGGGCTTCCAGCACGCGCTCCTCGGCATTGAGGTGCGCGCGCGCCTTCACGTCCTCGCGCATCTTCTCGCGCACCAGGCCGATGGCGATCTCGACCAGGTCGCGGATGATCTGCTCGACATCGCGGCCGACATAGCCGACTTCGGTGAACTTGGTGGCCTCGACCTTGACGAAGGGCGCACCGGCGAGTCGCGCCAGGCGGCGCGAGATCTCGGTCTTGCCGACGCCGGTCGGGCCGATCATCAGGATGTTCTTCGGCATCACCTCTTCGCGCATCTGGCCTTCCAGCTGCTGGCGGCGCCAGCGGTTGCGCAAGGCAATGGCCACGGCGCGCTTGGCGTCCTTCTGGCCGATGATGAAGCGGTCGAGTTCCGAAACGATTTCACGGGGAGAGAAGGTGGTCATATCACTAGATTCCACTTTGCCACTGCTTGATGGACTCGAACGGATGCAGCAGCATGATCACGTTGAGCGTCAGATTGTCCCGGATGAGGTAGCCGACACCCAGTTCGAAGATGAGGGCGAGGCCGACGATGCTCCATATAGGTAGCTTTCGCGCCATCACAAATCCCAGCACCATGGCCAGCGTGTCGGACACCGAATTGATGATCGAGTCGCCATAGTAATCCAGCGAGATGGTGCCGGCGCGGTAGCGCTCGATGATGAACGGGCTGTTTTCCAGGAGTTCCCAGCCGCCCTCGATGACGACGGCGAATGCCAGGCGCAGACCGATTGGCGAGCGCGGGAACAGGAACCAGGCCAAGGCGTAGAACAGGAAGCCGTGGATGATGTGCGAGAACGTGTACCAGTCGGAAATATGCTGGGAATTCTCCGAACTGTTCACCACACCGTGCCAGAGTTTGACGTAACCGCAGGTGCAGATCGGCGTGCGGCCCATGCCGTAAAGCGCGCCGGCCTGGAAGATGAGCAGAGCGAGCACGAGCAGAAGCCCCATCCGCCAGCTGTCTTCATAGGCCGAGTAATTTTTGGCAGTGCCCGGTGTCGCCATCAACTCATTCCCCTTCTTCCGCGTCGCTCTCTTCGGCATCGACGGCCATCAGCACGACGTCCCCATATCTAGAGTGTCTGCGATCGATAGCCCTGAAGCCCGCCTTTTCATAGGCGCGGATGGCGCGGCCATTGTCGGGATGCGGATCGATGATGACGCGCGGCGCGCCTTCCTCGAACAGTTGCTCGACGAATTGCCTGACGATAGCCGAGCCATGACCTTTGCCAACCAGGTCCGGCACGCCGATCGACAGGTCGATGCCGAGCGTGCCGAACGGCTGGTCGGCATAGGGATGGCCGTCCTCCAGATGCGGATCGTAGCTCTGCAGATAGGCGATCGGCCTGCCCTCGAGCTCGACGATCAGCGGCTCGACCGAAATCGAGTCGATGTTCTCCCTGATACCGGCAATTTCCGTCTCGGGGTCGTCCCACCATTCGGCGACATGCGGCTCGGCCAGCCAGCCGGCGATCATCGGCAGGTCTTTTTCGGTAACCGGTCGAAAATCATAGAGCACCGGCGGGTTAGCCGGCATCGAGCGTTTCGACAACAAAGTTGTTGTTGGTGTAGACGCAAATGTCGGAGGCGATCTGCATCGCCTTGCGGGCGATCTCCTCGGCATCCTTGTCGCTATCCATCAGCGCGCGGGCAGCGGCCAGCGCATAGTTGCCGCCGGAACCGATGGCCATGACGCCGAATTCGGGCTCCAGCACGTCGCCGGTGCCGGTGAGCGCCAGCGAAACCGACTTGTCGGCCACCAGCATCATCGCTTCCAGCCGGCGCAGATAACGGTCGGTGCGCCAGTCCTTGGCGAGCTCGACGCAGGCGCGCGTCAACTGGTCCGGATATTGTTCGAGCTTGGCTTCGAGCCGCTCCAGAAGGGTGAAAGCGTCCGCCGTGGCGCCCGCGAAACCGGCAATGACATTGCCGCCTTTGCCGATGCGGCGCACCTTTTTGGCGTTGCCTTTCATGATGGTCTGGCCAAGGCTGACCTGGCCGTCGCCGGCGATCACCACCTTGTTGCCCTTGCGCACCGTCACAATGGTCGTGGCGTGCATACTCAGTTCATTGGACATCTGCTGCTCCGATTCGCGCGATCCCGATGAGGCGATTGGCGCGGGATTTCGATCGGCCATATGTATGCATGGGGCTAACGATTGCAAACCGCCTCCGCCACGGCCGATAGCGATCCGCATCGCAACTGGCTATCGCCGGATCATGCTGCTAGAAGGCTTTCGTTTTCAAGCAAATGAGCGCCTGGAGGCATTGTCTTTTCGTTTCGCCCCGGTCAGTTGCCAAAAGTGTCGTATGCCCAAAGACAAGGACAAGGTCATGGCGTCCCGTTCCGCCGAAGTCAGCCGCAAGACCAAGGAAACCGAGATCAGCGTCTCGGTCGATGTCGACGGCACCGGAAAATCCGACATGTCGAGCGGCGTCGGCTTCTTCGACCACATGCTGAACCAGCTGTCGCGCCACTCGCTGATCGACATGACGGTAAAGGCCAAGGGCGACCTGCACATTGACGACCACCACACGGTCGAGGACACCGGCATTGCGATCGGCCAGGCGCTGGCCAAGGCGCTGGGCGAGCGGCGCGGCATCATGCGCTATGCCTCTGTCGACCTTGCCATGGACGAGACGCTGACGCGGGCCGCGATCGACGTGTCGGGCCGTCCGTTCCTGGTCTGGAATGTCGCCTTCTCGTCGCCCAAGATCGGCACGTTCGACACCGAACTGGTGCGTGAATTCTTCCAGGCGCTGGCGCAGAATGCCGGTATCACGCTGCATGTCACCAATCATTATGGCGCCAACAATCACCATATTGCCGAGACCTGCTTCAAGGCGGTGGCGCGCGCGCTGCGTTTCGCACTGGAGCGCGACCCGCGCCAGCCGGAAGCGGTTCCCTCCACCAAGGGATCTCTGAAAGGGTAGGCTGATGGCCATCTATGTCGTGATGGAACCGCCAGGCCGCACCGAGGCGGCCGACGCAACGATTTTGGTCCGCGACGGTTTTTCCTGGCTGGCTTTCCTGGTGGCGCCGCTGTGGCTCGCCTGGCACCGGCTTTGGATCGAGGCGGGGCTCGCTTTCGTCGCCATGGGCCTGCTTTCGCTGCTTGGCGAAAGACTGGGGCTGGATTGGGCTGGCTCGGCGCTGTCGCTGCTGGTGTCGCTCTATATCGGGCTGGAAGGCCAAGGGTTGCGGCTCGCAGCGCTGCGCCGCGGCGGCTGGCATGAATGGGGCGTCGTCGAAGCCGACAATCCTGACGATGCCGACATCCGCCAGTCACTGGACGCCGAGGCCCTTGCCGATGAGCCGGCGCCGCTGCCGCGCATCGTGCCGGACGCCAGCCTGGCCCGGCCGGCGCAGACCGGGCTGACGCTGGGCCTGAGCCATACGCCGGGAAAAGCCTGAGATGCGGGTCGCGATCATCGATTACGGGTCGGGCAATCTGCGCTCGGCCACCAAGGCCTTCGAGCGCGCCGCGCATGAAGCCGGCATTGCGGCTGCCATCGAGCTGACCGCCGATGCCGAGCGTGTGCGCAGCGCCGACCGCATCGTTTTGCCCGGCGTCGGCGCCTATGCCGATTGCGCGGCGGGCCTGCGCGGCGTCGCCGGCATGTGGGAAGCGGTGGAAGAGGTAGCGATCGCCAAGGCGCGGCCGTTCCTCGGCATCTGCGTCGGCATGCAGCTGATGTCGCAGCGCGGCCTGGAAAAGACCGTGACCAAGGGCTTCGGCTGGATTGCCGGCGACGTCAAGGAGATCACGCCCGCCGATCCGGCGCTGAAGATCCCGCAGATCGGCTGGAACACGATCGACCTCGACCGCAAGCACCCGCTGTTTTCCGGTATTGCGACCGGGCCCAAGGGTCTGCACGCCTATTTCGTTCATTCCTACCATCTCGACGCGACAAGGCCGGACGAAGTGCTGGCCGTTGCCGATTATGGCGGCCCGGTAACGGCGGCGGTCGAGCGCGGCAACCTTGCCGGCACGCAATTCCATCCGGAAAAGAGCCAGGCGCTCGGCCTGGCACTGATCACCAACTTCCTGCGCTGGAGGCCTTGAGATGAGCAAGAAGGGCTACTGGATGGCGATGGTCGATGTGACCGATCCGGAAAACTATCCGAAATACATCGCCGCCAACAAAGCGGCGTTCGACAAATACGGCGCGAAATTCCTGACGCGAGGCGGTCAGTCGTCAAGCCCGGAAGGGCCATCCGGCAATCGCCATGTGATCGTCGAGTTCGAAAGCTACGAGGTCGCGCTGGCTTGCTTCCATTCCCCCGAATACCAGGCAGCGCTGAAATTCCGGCGCGCTTGTTCGACCTCGCATTTCGCCATTGTGGAAGGGGTCTGAACGGTGATCCTGTTTCCGGCCATCGACCTCAAGGACGGCAAGTGCGTGCGGCTGAAGCACGGCGATATGGCGACCGCGACCATCTACAATGACGACCCTGCGGCCCAGGCCAAGGCCTTCGAAGAGCAAGGGTTTGAATGGCTGCATGTCGTCGACCTCAACGGCGCCTTCAAGGGCCAGAGCGTCAACAGCGCGGCGGTCGGCGCCATCCTCAAGGCGACGAAAAACCCGGTGCAGCTCGGCGGCGGCATCCGCACGCTGGCGCAGATCGAGGACTGGCTCGACCGCGGGCTGGCCCGCGTCATCCTCGGCACGGTGGCGGTGCGCGATCCCGACCTGGTCCGGGAAGCCTGCAAGGAATTTCCTGGAAAGATCGCCGTGGGCATCGACGCCAAGGGCGGCAAGGTGGCGGTCGAAGGCTGGGCCGAGGCCTCCAGCCTCGGCGTCATCGAACTGGCGCGGAAATTCGAAGGCGCCGGCGTTGCCGCCATCATCTACACCGATATCGACCGCGACGGCGTTCTGACCGGCATCAACTGGGATGCCACGATAGATCTCGCCGACGCGGTCTCGATCCCGGTCATCGCCTCGGGCGGGCTGGCTTCGATCGCCGACATCGTGCGCATGACCATGCCCGACGCGAAGAAACTGGAAGGCGCCATCTCCGGTCGCGCGCTCTATGACGGGCGCATCGATCCGGCCGAGGCGCTGGCGGTGCTGCAGCGCAAGGCGATGGAGACCCGGCCGTGAAAATCTCCATCATCCTGGCCTCCTATGACAGCGGCCACTATCACGGCGGCATGGGCCGAGGCCCGGATGCACTCATCGCCGGCGGGCTTGTCGACGCGCTGACGCTCTCCGGGCATGACGTCGTCGTCACCGATATCGGCAGGGTTGGCGACGAACAGCAGCGCGAGATCGCCACCGGCTTTGCCGTGTGCGGTGCCGTCTCCGGCGAGGTCCGCATCGCCATAGACCGCGGCCGGTTTCCCATCGTGCTGGCCGGCAATTGCCTGACATCGGCCGGTGCGGTTGCCGGCGAGGATGCCGATGCGATCATCTGGGCCGACCAGCATGGCGATCTCAACACGCCGGAGACGTCCATCTTCGGCTTTCTCGACGGCATGGCGCTGGCCACGGTTCTCGGCCTGTGCTGGAAGCCGATGGCCTCGGCCATCCCCGGCTTCAGGCCGATCGATCCGGCGCGCTGCGTGCTGGTCAACGCGCGCGATCTCGATCCGGCCGAAACGGAGCTGTTGAAGACGTTGCCGGTCATCCGCACCGAATGCCCGGACTGGGCGACGGCGAGCGGCAGGCTGAAGGCGCCGGATGCGAAGCGGGTGCACCTGCATCTCGATCTCGACGTGCACGACCCCGGTGCGCTGCAGGCCAACCGCTACACCACGCCCGGCGGCCCGGAGCCGAAACAGCTGCGCCAGGCTGTCTGCGGCATGGCCGGCCTGCTGCCGATTTCCGGCATCACCATTTCCGCCTACGATCCGGCGTTCGATGCGCAGGCCGAGGTTCCGCCGCTGGTCGGCGAACTGCTAAGCGAGTTGCTGGCGACGATGGAGAAGGGCTGATGCTGAAGGCCCGAATCATCCCTTGCCTCGACGTCAAGAACGGCCGTGTCGTCAAGGGCGTCAATTTCGTCGACCTCATCGATGCCGGTGATCCGGTCGAGGCGGCCAAAGCCTATGACGCGGCCGGCGCAGACGAGCTTTGCTTTCTCGATATCACCGCGTCGTCCGACAACCGTGAAACCATCTTCGACGTCGTCGCCCGCACCGCCGAACAATGCTTCATGCCGCTGACCGTCGGCGGCGGCGTGCGCCAGGTCGCCGATATCCGTAAACTGTTGCTGGCCGGCGCCGACAAGGTGTCGATCAACACTGCGGCGGTGAAGAACCCCGATTTCGTCGCCGAAGCCGCCGACAAGTTCGGCAACCAGTGTATTGTCGTGGCCATCGACGCTAAGAAGGTGTCGGCGCCGAAAGAGCCCGGCCGCTGGGAGATCTTCACCCACGGTGGCCGCGAAAAGACCGGCATCGATGCGGTCGAGTTCGTGCGAAAAATGGTCGATCGCGGCGCTGGCGAGATCCTGCTGACCTCAATGGACCGCGACGGCACCAAGGCCGGTTACGACATTGCGCTGACCCGCGCGATAGCGGATGCGGTGCGCGCGCCGGTGATCGCGTCGGGCGGCGTCGGCACGCTCGATCATCTGGTCGAGGGCATTCGCGACGGCCATGCCGGCGCCGTGCTCGCCGCCTCGATCTTCCATTTCGGCACTTACACGATTGCGGAAGCCAAGGCGCATATGGCCGCGGCCGGGCTACCGATGCGGCTGGACTACCCGGTTCAATCCACTCCACAAAGGCAGTAGGCTGCGCCATGGCTGAATTTTCGCTGTCCGATCTGGAAACAATCATTGGCGAACGCGCCCGTTCCGGCGACCCGGACTCGTGGACGGCAAAACTGTTCGCCAAAGGCATCGACAAGGCGGCGCAGAAGCTTGGTGAAGAGGCAGTCGAGACCGTCATTGCCGCCGTCAAGGGCGACGAGAAAGCCCTCGTTTCCGAAAGTGCCGATCTCATATATCATTGGCTCGTCGTGCTTGGCATGGCCGGCGTTTCGCTGGGCGAGGTGCTGAAGGAGCTTGAGGGCCGCACCGGCCGTTCGGGCGTCACTGAAAAGGCATCCCGGCCTAAAGGCTGACCGCTAGAGCCGGATGATTTCGGGCCGAGGCCTTAAATCTGAATCCGTCTCTCAATTGATAGAGGGAGCATGATGTCGCCCGAAAACCGCTTCACACTTTTCGGCCTCATGCTCTAGAGGGCAGGAAACTCGATGGACCAGCTCGCTCCGACCGAGAAATATTCCCCCTATCGTTTCTTCTCGGCCGAGCAATGGTCGAACTTCCGCGCCGACACGCCGATGACGCTGGGCGAAGACGAGATCAACCGTCTGCGCTCGTTGAACGATCCGGTCGACCTGGAAGAAGTCAAGCGCATCTATCTGTCGCTCTCGCGGCTGCTTTCGGCGCATGTCGAGGCCAGCCAGCTGCTGTTTCGCCAGCGCCAGGCCTTCTTCAACGCGCTGGATGTGGTCAAGACACCGTTCATCATCGGCATTGCCGGTTCGGTTGCGGTCGGCAAATCGACCACGGCGCGCGTGCTGAAGGAGCTTCTGGCGCGCTGGCCGTCGAG
This sequence comes from Mesorhizobium sp. LNJC391B00, assembly GCF_000502535.1. Taxonomy (NCBI): domain Bacteria; kingdom Pseudomonadati; phylum Pseudomonadota; class Alphaproteobacteria; order Hyphomicrobiales; family Phyllobacteriaceae; genus Mesorhizobium; species Mesorhizobium sp. LNJC391B00. The sequence goes on along the minus strand of NZ_AYWI01000010.1, from coordinate 162,875 downwards.
CCCCAAGGTCGATCTCATCACTACCGACGGGTTCCTGCTGCCCAACAAGGTGTTGCGACGCGACAATCTGATGGAGCGCAAGGGCTTTCCCGACAGCTACGATGTCGGTGCGCTGCTGCGTTTCCTCTCGGGCATCAAGTCGGCCCAGCGCAATGTCCGCGCGCCCGTCTATTCGCATTTGACCTATGACGTCATCCCCGGCGAGTTCGTCACCATCGACCGGCCCGACATTCTGATCTTCGAAGGCATCAACGTTCTGCAACCCGGCAAATTGCCGAAGGACGGCAAGATAGTGCCGTTCCTGTCGGATTTCTTCGATTTCGCCATTTATATCGACGCCGACGAAAAGCTGATCCACCAATGGTACATCGCCCGCTTCATGCGCCTGCGCGAGACGGCCTTCCGCAATCCGGACTCCTTCTTCCACCGCTATTCGCAGCTTTCGGAAGACGCCGCGCGTGCCATTGCGGAAGGCTTGTGGGCCAACATCAACCTGAAAAACCTGCGCGAGAACATCGTGCCGACACGAGCGCGCGCCGACCTCATCCTGCGCAAGGGCGCCAATCATCTGGTCGAGGAAGTGGCGCTCAGGAAACTGTGACGGCCGCCTCCGGGCGGCTGCCGCCAGCCGCCGATTGCCGGGCCGGGCCTGGCATCAGGATTTCGCCGTCGGGTACCAGCTTGCGGACGGCCGCACATAGGGCGATCGTGAGCGCGACCGCCGCATAACCATCGATCGCATAGTGCCAACCAAGATAGACCGAACTCGCGACTATGAAGGCGACATACAGAAATGCGATGGCGCCCAACCGCTGGTCGTACTCCCAGGTATACACCGCATTCAGGGTGATCAAGGCGACATGAACGCTTGGAAATGCCGATATTCCCGACGCGAGTCCAGTCACACCCTCGGTCTGGAGCGTCCACAGATACTGCTGGTACACGGCGGCGGAACTCGCCGACGGGCTTTGCGCAAGAAACGAAAGCTGTTCACCGAAGCGTGGCACATCGCCGGTGACATAGCCGTAGAACGCCGGTCCGGCCGACATGAACAGCCCGGCCAGGATGTTTCCGACGACTACCCACACCACCATGAAGGACAGCACATAGCGTCTCTTCAGATGCGTGGTGCGTGGTGACGTGACCATGAAAAACAGCATGCTGTAGCAAATGATGAACCACAGCATGTCGTAGTTCCATCCGACGGATTCCCGTACCCAGTCATGCTTGCCGATAACGTAGAGCCATCGCCACGGATCAGTGCCGAAATGCAGATAGGCATCGATATCTGCCAAGGCGCGATCATAGGGGAAACCTTTCCACAGGACGGACATGCCGTTCTTGACCGAGGTGAAGGTGCTTTGGAAAATCATGATGCCCATCAACAGACATATGCCGGAAAAGAGAACCGCCATCCGCTCGGCTGAGAACATCTTGCCCGCAGCAAATTTCCGCCGACGCTCAAATCGATGCAAAAGCCAGCCGGTTTCCAGGAGAAGCGATACCGCCGGCAGCACGAAACCGAAAACCATAAGCCATATCGGCACGTAGGTCTGGTATGCGGTGCGATGGAGCGCGCCGACCCAAGCCAGAAACCCCAGCCCCGTTGCAGTGTAGATGCCAATGAACAGGTAGAGCGATGCATCCGAGCGGGCGATCGAAACCGTGCGCCATGCGGCATTTCGAATGTAGCGCCAAATCACTTCGGATTCGATTTCGAGCATGGTATCCACACCGGGAATGATGACGTTTTGGCGCAGACTAGCGGCCGAAACCTTAAATTCCGTTAGGGACTTTTATTCGCAAGGTCAGTGGTTCAGTAAGTGCAAGAATGCACTCTCACCTCTTCAAGGCAAGGTCACCCGCCGCAGCGTCAGATTGATCCGGCCGCCTTTTTTCAGCAGCGCCGAGGTCGACGGATAGATGCGGTCGACGCCGTGGAAGCAGAGCCGGCCTTCGCCGCCGAGCACGACGACGTCGCCGCTTTTCAGGCGGAACGATTTGGTACCGCCGTCGCGTGTGGCCCCCCTGCCCGTCACTTGGCCGACCCGGAACAGGCAATCGTCGCCAAGTGACACCGAGACCACTGGGGCCGAGAAATCGGCTTCGTCGCGATCCTGGTGCAGACCCATTTTGGCGTCCTGCGTATAGAAATTGACCAGGCAGGCCTCCGGCGGATTCGGATAGGCGGCGACCTCCCGCCACAATTGCAGCAGCGCGTCCGGGATCGGCGGCCATGGCTCTCCGGTGAGTGGGTGCGTTGGCTGGTAGCGATAGCCCAGCTCCTTGTCGGTGACCCAGCCGAGCGTGCCGCAATTGGTCATGCGCACGCTCATCTCCTTGCCGGTCCGCGGCATCGCCGGCACGTACAGCGGCGCCCGCTGTACAATTGTCCTCACCTCTTCGACCAGCGCTTCCTGCGCCGCGCGGGACAGATAACCAGGCAAGTGGCGGACGCCTTTGGGCAGAACGAGCATGACTTCGCCTCCGGTTGATACTGAAACCATGCCACCGCCAATCAGAACGGCGACCCGAAAGCCACCGTTGTCGGCCTCCCTTTCTGTGGCAATGGCGAAACCTTGCGGCTGCGGCAGGGGAGGCCGCTTTATGCGCAGTCGGCGCGGTCCTTAGTCGTTCTCTACCCGGCCGCGCAGCTTTTTGATCGTGCCGCGCCCTGCCTTGCTTTGCAGCCGCCGCTCCACCGAGCCTTTCGACGGCCTGGTCTTCTTGCGCGGCGGCGGCGGCGGTTCCGCGGCCTTGGCGACCAGCGCCGTCAGCCTTGCCCGGGCATCGGCCCGGTTCTGCTCCTGGGTGCGGAAGCGGCCGGCCTCGATGACGATGACGCCGTCCTTGGTGGCGCGCTGGCCGGCGAGCTTGATCGTGCGCGCGCGCACGCGTTCGGACAGGCCAGCTGCATTGGCGGCGTCGAAGCGCAATTGGACGGCGGTCGCCACCTTGTTGACGTTCTGGCCGCCGGGACCCGACGAGCGGATGAAATCCTCGTGCAGGTCGCCCGGATGGATTACGGCTTCGTCTGATATGATGATGTCGTCGATAGGCATGCCGCAGTCATGGCGCGGCGGACCAAAAAAGAAAAGGCCCGATCGAGACCGCGCCTTTCAAGGATGCTTCGGTGAAGATGCCTGGACTATTCCGCAGCTTCCTGCAGGCGGGGTGCTGCGCCGAGCACGACGGCATCGACATGGCTCTCGAATTTCTCGAAGTTGACGGCGAACATGCCGACCAATCGCGCTGCCTGCCGGTCATAGGCTGCCTTGTCGGCCCAGGTCGAACGCGGGTCGAGAATGGCGCTCTCGACGCCAGGCACAGCAACCGGCACCTCGAAGCCGAAATTGGCGTCAGTGCGGAAACCGGACGCCTTCAGCGAACCGTCAAGCGCTGCGGCCAGCAAGGCGCGCGTCGCCTTGATCGGCATGCGCTTGCCGGTGCCGTAGGCGCCGCCGGTCCAGCCGGTGTTGACCAGCCAGCAATCGGCGCCGTGGCGGGCGATCAGCTCGCGCAGCAGATTGCCGTATTCCTTGGGGTGGCGCGGCATGAACGGGGCGCCGAAGCAGGTCGAGAACGTCGCTTCCGGCTCGGTAACGCCCTTCTCGGTGCCGGCCACCTTGGCGGTGTAGCCGGAGAGGAAGTGGTACATCGCCTGCGCCGGGGTCAGCCGTGCGATCGGCGGCATGATGCCGAAGGCATCGGCGGTCAGCATGATGATGTTTTTCGGGTGGCTGGCCCGTCCGCTCTTCGAGGCATTGGGGATGAAATCCAGCGGATAGGCGCAGCGCGTGTTTTCGGTGAGCCGGCCGTCGTTGAAGTCCGGCACGCGGTCGGCGTCGAGCACGACATTTTCCAGCACCGTGCCGAAACGCTGCGTGGTGGCGAAAATCTCCGGCTCGGCCTCGGCCGACAGCCGGATCGTCTTGGCGTAGCAGCCGCCTTCGAAGTTGAAGATGCCGTGCGGTCCCCAGCCGTGCTCGTCGTCGCCGATGAGCGTACGTGACGGATCGGCCGACAGCGTCGTCTTGCCCGTCCCGGAAAGCCCGAAGAAGATCGCTGCGTCGCCGCCCGGACCCTCATTGGCCGAGCAGTGCATCGGCATGACGCCCTTTTCCGGCAGCAGATAGTTGAGCATGGTGAACACCGATTTCTTCATCTCGCCGGCATAGGAAGTGCCGCCGATGAGCACGATCTTGCGGGTGAGATCGACCGCAATCACCGTTTCGGTGCGGCTGCCGTGGCGGGCCGGATCGGCGCGGAAGGACGGCAGGTCGATGATCGTCATCTCCGGCACGAAATCCTCGAGCTCGGCGGCCTGCGGGCGGATCAAAAGATTGCGGATGAACAGCGAGTGCCAGGCGAATTCGGTGATGACCCGCGTCGGCAGCTTCAGCTCGGCATCGGCGCCGCCGACGAGGTCCTGCACATAGAGATCGCTATTCGCGGCGTGGACAAGGAAATCGGCGAGCAGCATTTCGAACTGGCCCGCCGAAATCGCCTTGTTGTTGTCCCACCAGACATGGGGCTCGGTGGCGCCATCGCGGACGACAAACTTGTCCTTGGGCGAGCGGCCAGTGTGCTGGCCGGTCTCGGCAAGCAGCGCGCCGCCGGCGGTCAACCGGGCCTCGCCACGACGGATCGCTGCCTCATAAAGGGCGGCCGCACCAAAATTATAATGCACCGTGCCGGTGGTTTTCAGGCCGATACGATCGATCGCGCAAGCAGAATTGCGTTTGCCGACTTCCGACATCAAGGGTCCCTTCTTCTGGATTCGCCGCACTTTGCCGGCGCGTTTCCGGCGAGCCCGCGTTAGGGGCTGAGACGGTGAGAACCAGAAAACTCGAATGATATCAAATCATTAATCGATTTAAAAATTTTGAAAGTTGTTTAAATCGTTTATATGTGCAAAAAATCACGGTGGTTGCCCAAAGGATTGGCACACAGTGTTCGTCCAACCCCGTGTAGAGGTTCCGATGGGGCCGCCGGCAAGCCGTCCGCGACAGCGGGTGGAGCCTGTGCCACATTTTGTACCTAATTTGTCCTGCAAAAGCCCCTTCTCTAAGACAGAAGGGACAGCTCATGAGGGAGCCGCTTGAAATGGCAACAATCGCGCTTGTCGATGACGACCGCAACATTCTGACATCGGTGTCGATCGCCCTCGAGTCCGAGGGGTATCGCGTCGAGACCTACACGGATGGTGCGTCGGCGCTGGAAGGCCTGGCGGCGCGGCCGCCGAATCTCGCCATCCTCGACATCAAGATGCCGCGCATGGACGGCATGGAGCTGTTGCGCCGGATGCGGCAGAAGTCCGACCTGCCGGTGATCTTCCTGACCTCGAAGGACGATGAGATCGATGAGCTTTTCGGCCTCAAGATGGGCGCCGACGATTTCATCCGCAAACCGTTCTCGCAGCGCCTGCTGGTCGAGCGGGTGCGCGCCGTGCTGCGCCGCGCCAGCGCCCGCGAAGCTGCGGCAAAGGCGCCCAGCCAGCAGGCCCGTTCGCTGGAACGCGGCCAGCTCGTCATGGACCAGGAACGCCATACCTGCACCTGGAAGGGCGAGCCGGTGACGCTGACGGTCACCGAATTTCTCATCCTGCACTCGTTGGCGCAGCGCCCCGGCGTGGTAAAAAGCCGTGATGCGCTGATGGATTCCGCCTATGATGAGCAGGTCTATGTCGACGACCGCACCATCGATAGCCACATCAAGCGGCTGCGCAAGAAGTTCAAGGCCGTCGATGACGACTTCGAAATGATCGAAACCCTTTACGGAGTCGGATACCGGTTCCGCGAAGCTTGAGTTGATGCATGTCGCCCAAAAGTGGTCGCGGTTTTTGGGACGACGACATGCATAAAACCAAAGACTAGGCGGGAGCTGCTATTCGATGGCAGTGGATGTACAGCGGAGCAGACGAACGAGCGCTGTCAGGCGGTCGCGGATTCTGCCCGCATTCCTGTCGAGGTTGACGGTGCCGATGCGCCGCTTCCTCGGCCACCACATCTTTTCCAGCCTGACCCGGCGCATCCTGTTCCTCAACCTGGCCGGCCTCGCCGTGCTGGTCACCGGCATCCTCTATCTCAACACCTTCCGCGACGGGCTGATCGACGCCCGCGTCGAAAGCCTGATGACGCAGGGCGAGATCATCGCCGGCGCCATTGCCGCGTCGGCGACGGTCGAGACCGATTCGATCAGCATCGATCCAGAAAAACTGCTCGAACTGCAGGCCGGTGAAAGCCTGGGGCCGGGCTCCGACCAGCTCGACAATCTGGATTTCCCGATCAATCCCGAGCGCGTCGCGCCGGTGCTGCGGCGGCTGATTTCGCCGACGCGCACCCGGGCCCGCATCTATGACCGCGACGCCAATCTGCTGCTCGATTCGCGCCATCTCTATTCGCGCGGCCAAATCCTGCGCTACGACCTGCCGCCGGTCGAGGACGAGCAGCCGGATATGCTGGAGCGCGTGCAGAAATTCGTCTTCGACTTCTTCCGCAACAAGGACCTGCCCGTCTACCATGAGCAGCCGGGCGGCAACGGTGCGGCCTTCCCGGAAGTGGTCAAGGCGCTGACCGGCAGTCCATCGACGATCGTGCGGGTGAGCGAACAGGGCGAGCAGATCGTTTCGGTGGCGGTGCCGATCCAGCGCTTCCGTGCCGTTCTCGGCGTGCTGATGCTGTCGACGGAAGGCGGCGACATCGACAAGATCGTCGCCGCCGAACGCAAGGCTATTTTGCGCGTGTTCGGCATCGCCGCCCTGGTCACCGCCATCCTGTCGATGCTGCTCGCATCCACCATCGCCAATCCGCTGCGCCGGCTATCGGCGGCGGCAGTGCGGGTGCGGCGCGGCGTCAAGAGCCGCGAGGAGATCCCCGACTTTTCCGACCGCCAGGACGAGATCGGCAATTTGTCGGTCGCGGTGCGCGATATGACCAATGCGCTCTATGCCCGCATCGAGGCGATCGAAAGCTTCGCCGCCGATGTCTCGCACGAACTGAAGAACCCGCTGACGTCGCTGCGCAGCGCGGTGGAGACCTTGCCGCTGGCCAAGAACGACAATTCACGCGGCAGGCTGATGGAGATCATCCAGCACGATGTCCGGCGTCTCGACCGGCTGATCACCGACATTTCCGATGCCTCGCGCCTAGACGCCGAACTGGCGCGTGAGGATGCCGCCACGGTCGATTTGAAGAAATTCATCACCGATCTCGTCGCCGTGTCGCGCGAAGCGACGCGCAACAAAAAGGCTGTCGAGATCGAATTCAAGGCCGCCAAGCTGCCGCAAGGCGTCAAAGGCTATTTCGTCACCGGCCATGATCTGAGGATCGGCCAGGTCATCACCAATCTGATCGAGAATGCCCGCTCCTTCGTGCCGGAGGACCACGGCCATATCGCCATTTCCCTGGCACGCTCGGGCAAGGTCAACATCGTCACCGTCGACGACAACGGCCCCGGAATCCGCGCCGACGCCATCGACCGCATCTTCGAGCGCTTCTACACCGACCGCCCGGCCGGCGAGGCGTTCGGCCAGAATTCGGGGCTTGGCCTGTCGATATCCAGGCAGATCGTCGAAGCCCATGGCGGCACGCTGACCGCCGAGAACATCCCCGGCACCAAGCCCGGCGACATCAAGGGCGCGCGCTTCGTCGTTACGCTGCCGGCCGAAGGCTGATCGCGGCTGCGCATGCCCGATCCCACCGCGAAACCCGAGAACATCCATGCCACCGCAATCCTGATTGGCGAGCGGGGCGTCCTGATCACCGGGCCGTCCGGCTCGGGCAAGACAACGCTGGCGCTGGCGCTCATCGACCATTTCAGCCGGCTCGGGCTGTTTGCGCGGCTGATCGGCGACGACCAGCTGTTTGTCGCGGCGCGTTTCGGGCGGCTGGTCTGCCATGCGCCCGCCAGCATTGCCGGCCTCGCAGAGGTGCCCGGGCTTGGTCCGAAGCCGCTTTTGTTCCAACCTGTGGGGGTCATCGACCTGGCAATCCGGATGGTTTCCGCAGACGCGATCGCGCGTTTCCAGGAAGAGTCGACCGCGACCATTGCCGGCTGTGTGGTGCCGCGCATCGACCTCGTTCAGCGCAACGTCACTGCGGCTTTGCCGGCGGTAATGGCGCGGCTGGCGATTGCGCCTTTCGTATGATCCGCCGCCGGTTTTTTGCTGCAATGCGTCAAATTGGCTATGGCCGACGCAATTTTGGGCTTGTCAACGCGCCGCGCGTCGACAAGATAGCGCTCCCGCCGCCTGGGATGGCCGGCGAGCATAAAAAGCGCCTGTGAAGCGGCGATGACGGGAGCCACCATAGAATGATCGGACTCGTGCTTGTAACGCACGGTCAACTGGCCGCCGAGTTCCGCCATGCCGTGGAACATGTCGTGGGGCCACAAGACAATTTCGAAACCGTGGCAATCGGCGCCGATGACGATATGGAGCAGCGTAGGCGCGATATCGTCGACGCCGTCGGCCGCGTCGACACCGGGACCGGGGTCATCGTTCTGACCGATATGTTCGGCGGCACGCCTTCCAACCTCGCCATTTCGGTGATGGAATCCGGTCGCACCGAGGTCATCGCCGGCATGAACCTGCCGATGCTGATCAAGCTGTCATCGATCCGCAAGGGCGACAACATGGCGACCGCGCTCGACGAGGCGCAGGCCGCGGGGCGCAAATACATCAACGTCGCAAGTCAGCTGCTGAGCAGCAAATGAACGCGCTGTCGCCCGGTGAGATCGTGCGCGAGTTCCCGATCGTCAACCAGCGCGGCCTGCATGCGCGCGCCTCAGCGAAGTTCGTCCAGGTCGCCAGCGGCTTCGACGCCACCGTCCATGTCGAGAAGGATGGTCTCAAGGTCGGCGGCACCTCGATCATGGGGCTGATGATGCTGGCGGCGAGCCCCGGTTATTCGATCCGCGTCACCGCCAGCGGCGCTGAAGCCGCAGCGGCGATGGACGCGCTGGAGCAGCTGGTCGCCTCGCGCTTCGGCGAAGAGTGCTGAAGTTTTTGGTTTGCACGCCGTTGTCCCAAAGCCGCCGGATACTTTTGGGCGGCATGCATCCCCGTAAACACATACGCGCATAAAGATTTCTTTATATCCCATTGTCGTCTTGGCGGCGATCTGCTAGTCAGGCCGGCATTCCGCGCCCTTCGACGCGCCGTGTGGCGCAGGCGCATTCTGAAGACAAATCACACCGGAGCACTGCCATGACAGGTAGCAAGGACTATGTGGTCGCCGACATCTCGCTTGCCGGCTGGGGCCGCAAGGAACTCGATATCGCCGAAACCGAAATGCCGGGCCTGATGGCCTGCCGCGAGGAATTCGGCGACAAGAAGCCGTTGAAAGGTGCGCGCATCACCGGATCGCTGCACATGACCATCCAGACCGCGGTGCTGATCGAGACGCTGAAGGCGCTTGGCGCCGATATCCGTTGGGCATCGTGCAACATCTTCTCGACCCAGGACCATGCGGCCGCAGCCATCGCTGAGGCCGGCATCCCGGTGTTCGCCGTCAAGGGCGAGTCGCTCGAGGAGTACTGGGACTACACCGACAGAATCTTCCAGTGGGCCGATGGCGGCCTCTCCAACATGATCCTCGATGATGGCGGCGACGCCACGATGTACATACTGATCGGCGCCCGCGCCGAAGCCGGCGAGGACGTGCTGTCCAACCCGCAGAGCGAGGAAGAGGAATACTTCTACGCCCAGGTCAAGAAGCGGCTGAAGGCTTCGCCCGGGTTCTTCACCAAGCAGAAGGAAGCCATCCGCGGCGTCACCGAAGAGACGACGACGGGCGTCAACCGGCTCTACCAGCTGCAGAAGAAGGGCCTGCTGCCCTTCCCGGCGATCAACGTCAACGACTCGGTCACCAAGTCGAAGTTCGACAACAAATATGGCTGCAAGGAATCGCTGGTCGACGGCATCCGCCGCGGCACCGACACCATGATGGCCGGCAAGGTTGCGGTCGTCTGCGGCTATGGCGACGTCGGCAAGGGCTCGTCGGCTTCGCTCAAGGGCGCCGGCGCCCGCGTCAAGGTCACGGAAGTCGATCCGATCTGCGCGCTGCAGGCGGCGATGGACGGCTTTGAAGTCGTCACGCTGGAAGATGCCGCACCAACCGCCGACATCGTCATCACCACCACCGGCAACAAGGATGTCGTCACCCTCGACCACATGCGCTCGATGAAGGACATGGTGATCGTCGGCAATATCGGCCACTTCGACAATGAGATCCAGGTCGCGTCGCTGCGCAACCTGCAATGGACCAACGTCAAGCCGCAGGTCGACATGATAACCTTCCCGGACGGCAAGCGGATGATCCTGCTGTCCGAGGGGCGCCTGCTCAACCTCGGCAACGCGACCGGTCATCCGAGCTTCGTGATGTCGGCCTCGTTCACCAATCAGGTGCTGGCGCAGATCGAACTCTACACCAAGCCCGGCCAGTACCAGAACCAGGTCTATGTGCTGCCCAAGCACCTCGACGAGAAGGTGGCGCGTCTGCATCTCGACAAGCTCGGAGCCCGCTTGACCGAACTGTCCGGCGAACAGGCCGCCTATATCGGCGTGACCCCGCAGGGTCCGTTCAAGCCGGAACACTACCGCTATTAACAGATGCGGCGTTTATCACTAGATATTGAAGCCGGGCGATTGACTTTTCGCCCGGCTTCTTTTTTGCGCGGATGATTCTTCACGCCGATTCCAGCACGCGCTATTGTGCTGATTCGTGGGCCGGGGACGAGGGCCGGCGTACGCATCGAGAGCATGATTCGAACCGAAGGACCGCGTCAGCGAAAAGTGGGAAGCGGTTTTCGGAAAAGATCATGCTCTTCAAGAGAGAGTTAGGTCAGAAGGGCGTTTCTACCAAACGTGATCCTGATCTGGGCGGTCTTGCATTCAGGCGGCGAAGAGGACCAAGACATGCCGGGGGAAAACCCGCCTCGCGCGGGATCGGCCGTTTCCGGCGGCCATGACGATTCCGATAGCACTGGCTCCGTCACGACAGGCGGTGGCCTGAAGAGGCGCGTCGGCGCCCGCACCGCCGGCTTTCTTGCCACCTCAGCTCTTGCCGGCCCGCTCACCTCGTTTGCCGCCCATGCCGAGCCGGCCATTGCGCAGAAGGCCGGACTGTCGGTCAGCGCGGTCGAAGTCATCCAGCTCGCCATGTTCGTCGGCGTCATGGGCGCGGCACTGGTCTCGGCCATCTTCCTGATCCGCGAAAGAGCCCGCACCTCGGCGCAGAATGTCGAACTCAGAGCCCGCATTGCCGACATCAATGCGGCGCTGCAGCGCTCCGAGGCGCTGCTCAATCTGCGTGACCAGCGCGTCATCGTCTGGGCGTCGGAGAACAAGAAGCCGGAGCTCATCGGCACACTGCCGCTGGAAAGCGGTGCGCCGGACGACCGTGCAGCCTTCCTCGCCTTCGGCCGCTGGCTGATGCCGCGCTCGGCGGCGGCGCTCGAAAATGCCGTCGCTGGTCTGCGCGAGAAAGCGAAACCCTTTGATCTCGTGATCGAATCGCAGGCCGGGGCGCCGCTTGAAGTGCATGGCCGCAAGAGCGCCGCGCATGTGCTGGTGCGCTTCGTCTCGCTGTCGGAGACGCAGCGAAGCCAGGCCAGGCTGAAGATCGAGAACCAGCGGCTGGCCGCCGACTACGAGACCATGATCGGCCTGCTCGACGCCTTGCCGATGCCGGCCTGGCTGCGCGCCACCGACGGGCGGCTGAAATGGGTCAACCGTGCCTATGCCGGAGCGGTCGAGGCACCGAACGCCGAGACCGCGGTGCGCGAAGCCAAGGAATTCCTCGGCGCCCAGGCGCGCGAACAGATCGCCGCGCAGCACAAATCGCGCCCGATCTTCGAACAGACGCTGTCGACAGTGATCGAGGGCGACCGCCGCGTGTTCGCCGTCACCGACTTCGCCGGTGCCGACGGCTCGGCCGGCCTTGCCTGCGACACCAGCGCCACCGAAACCATTCGCGGCGAATATGAGCGCACGGTGCGCAGCCATGCCGACACGCTCGACCAGCTCAACACGGCGGTGGCGATCTTCGATGCCAACGAGAAGTTGCGCTTCTTCAACCAGGCGTTCCAGAAACTGTGGGGGCTGGACCCGGGCTTCCTGAACAGCGCGCCCGACAATGCGCTGCTGCTCGACCGGCTGCGCAGCGAAGGCAAGATCGCCGAGCAGCCGGAATGGCGGCGTTGGAAAGAAGGCCTGCTTGGCGCCTACCGCGCGGTGGAATCGCAAGAGCATTGGTGGCATTTGCCCGACGGCAAGACCATCCGCGTGGTCGCCAACCCCCAGCCGAAGGGCGGCGTGACCTGGGTGTTTGAGAACCTGACCGAGAAGATGGACCTCGAAAGCCGCTACCAGACGGCGGTGCGGGTCCAGGGCGAAACGCTCGACAATCTGGCCGAAGGCGTCGCCGTGTTCGGTCCCGACGGGCGGCTGCGCCTGTCGAACCCGGCCTTTGTCGCGCTGTGGGGACTGAGCCAGGATGTGATCAAGCCCAACGTCCATGTCTCGGCGATCCGCGATCTCAGCGACCAGCGCGCCGTCGACAGCCCGTGGGGCGGGTTCGTCGCCGCCATCACCGGTTTCGACGACGAGCGCCGCGACCGCCATGGCCAGACCGAACTGAAGAACGGCACAGTGCTCAGCTACGCCGTCATCCCGCTGCCCAACGGCCAGGTGATGATGACCTTTGTGGACGTCACCGACAGCGTCAATGTCGAGCGCGCGCTGAAGGACAAGAACGAAGCGCTGCAGAAATCCGACCAGCTGAAGAACGAGTTCGTGCAGCATGTCTCCTACGAGCTGCGCTCGCCGCTGACCAACATCATCGGCTTCACCGAGCTTCTGTCGCTGCCGGCGACCGGGCCGCTCAGCCCAAAGCAGCGCGAATATGTCGAGCATGTCGGCTCGTCATCCTCGGTGCTGCTCACCATCGTCAACGACATACTCGACCTCGCCACCGTCGACGCCGGCATCATGCAGCTCGACATTTCGGAAGTAAGCGTCGAGCGCACCATCGAGGCCGCGGCCGAACTGGTCGCCGACCGGCTGCAAGAGCATTCGATCAAGCTCCGGATCGACGCCGCTGCGGCGCCGAAGAGTTTTCACGGCGACGAGACCCGGGTTCGCCAGATCCTCTACAATCTGCTCAGCAACGCCGCCAATTACGCGCCGGAGGCGAGCACTATCACGCTTGCCTGCCGGCATTTGGAGCAAGGTGTGGAATTCTCCGTCCATGACAACGGCCCCGGCATGCCGCCGGACCTGCTCGATTCGGTGTTCCGCCGCTTCGAGCCGCGCACCAATGGCGGGCGCCGGCGCGGTGCGGGCTTAGGCCTGTCGATCGTCAAGAGCTTTGTCGAGCTGCACGGCGGCAGCGTGCGCATCGAAACCGGCAAGGACAAGGGCACCACCGTCATCTGCACCTTCCCCGATGCACCGTCGGGCATCCGCGCCGCGGCCGAGTAGCGCGCTCGATGACTGTTGTTGTGCTGGAGCGTTTTCTCGCCGACGAGGCTGCGACCGCAAGGCTCGGCGAGGACCTGGCCATGGCGCTGCGGCCGGGCGACGTGCTGGCGCTCAAGGGCGATCTCGGCGCCGGCAAGTCGACGCTGGCGCGGGCCCTGATCAGGGCGCTGGCCGATGATGCCGGCCTCGATGTGCCGAGCCCTACCTTCACCTTGGTGCAAAGCTACGACACGCGCATCCCCGTGCACCATTTCGATCTCTATCGCCTGTCCTCGGCCGGCGAGATGGACGAGCTGGGTTTCGACGAGGCGCTGCTGCAGGGCGCTGCCCTTGTCGAGTGGCCGGAACGGGCGGAGGCCGCTCTTCCGAGAACGTCGATCTGGATCGAACTCGTCCATCAGGACGAAGGACGATTGGCGAAACTATCGGGCCAAGGCGTTGCCTTCGAACGCGTGGCGCGATCGCTGGCGATGCGCGATTTCCTCAAAACGGCCGGTTGGGGCGACGCCGCGCGGCGCCATTTCGTCGGCGACGCCTCGGCGCGCTCTTACGAGATTGTTTCGCTCGCCGGCCTTGCGCCGCGCGTGCTGATGAATTCGCCAAGGCTGGTGCTGGGGCCGCCGGTGCGCGACGGCAAGCCCTATGCCGTGATCGCCCACACGGCGCAGTCGGTCACCGCTTTCGTCGCCATCGACAAGGCGCTGCTGGCGCAAGGTGTCAGTGTCCCAAAAATCCATGCCGAGGATCTCGAACGGGGCTTTCTGCTGCTGGAGCATCTGGGCTCGGAAGGTTTTCTCGACGGCAATGATGAGCCGGTGGCCGAGCGCTACGCGGCAGCGGCCGAATTGCTGGCGATGATGCATGGGAAGACCTGGCCGCAGCGCATGGAGGCCGTGCCGGGCGTCTTCCACGAGGTGCCGCCCTTCGATCGCGCCGCCATGCTGATCGAAGCCGATCTCTTGGTCGATTGGTATGTGCCGATGGTGACCGGCAGCCCGGCAAGCGAGGCTTTACGCGCCGGCTATCACAGGGAATGGAACGCGGTTCTCGATCGGCTGGACACACAGGAATACACGCTGATGCTGCGCGACTTCCATTCGCCCAACATCATCTGGCGCGGTGACCGCAAAGGCCACGACCGGCTGGGCATCGTCGATGTCCAGGACGCGCTGATGGGTCCGGCGGCCTATGACGTTGCGTCGCTGGCCATGGATGCCCGCGTCACCGTTTCGCCCGATATCGAGCAGCGGACCGTGGACGCCTATGTCGCTGCGCGCCACGCCGCCGGCGGCTTCGATGAGGACGCCTTCCGCGCGGCCTATGCGATCATGGCGGCGCAGCGCAATTCGAAGATCCTCGGCATTTTCGTGCGGCTCGAAAAGCGCGACGGCAAGCCCTATTATCTCCGACACCTGCCGCGCATCCGCGATTATCTCAGGCGGGCGCTGGCGCACCCGGCGCTGGCTCAGTTGAAGGAGTTTTACATGGCACATGGCCTGCTGGAGGAACGGCTCCCGTGACCTTGACCACAGCGATGGTGCTGGCGGCTGGTCTTGGCAAGCGCATGCGGCCGATCACCGACACCATGCCGAAGCCGCTGGTGCGGATCGCCGGCAGGACCTTGCTCGACTGGGGGCTGGACAGTCTCGAAGCGGCCGGCGTCGAGAAAGCCATCGTCAACGTGCACTATCTGCCGGACCAGATCGTCGCCCATATCGCCCACAGGCGGGCGCCAAAGATCGTCATTTCCGACGAGCGCGACGCGCTGCTGAATTCGGCGGGTGGCATCGTCAAGGCATTGCCGCTGCTGGGTGCCGAACCCTTCTACATCATCAACGCCGATACGTTCTGGATCGACAGCGGCCAGCCCAGCCTCGAGCGCCTTGCCCTTGCATGGGACGGCGCGAAAATGGATATTCTGCTGATGCTTACCGATCTCGACTCGGCCACCGGACACGGTGTCGGCACGGATTTCCTGATGGCGCCGGATGGCGGCCTGCGGCGCTCGAAAGGCGATCCGGCCGGGTTGATCTATGCCGGAGCGGCAATCGTCAATCCCGCCATCTTCAGGGATGCGCCGGCCGGGGCGCATTCGCTCAACACCTATTTCGACAAGGCAATCGCCTCTGGCCGTCTGTTCGGCATGCAGATGCGCGGAAGCTGGATCACCGTCGGCACTCCCGACGCCATTCCGCAGGCGGAAGCGGCGGTCGCCGACGCTCTCGCGAAGGTGGTATGAGCGGCGCGCGCCGCGTTCTTTCGATCCCGCCCGGAGCGCCATTCCTGCCGACTCTGGCCGAGGCCTTGCTGGCCGGACGGCTGGTGCCCGGCTTCCGGTTCGACGGCGATCCGCTGGCGCTGGCTGATGTCACCATCCATGTGCCGACACGGCGCGCGGCCCGTGCGCTGCGCGGCGCTTTTGTCGACGCGCTTTCGGGACCGGGAGGGAGCCGCCGTTCGGCGATCCTGCCGGTCATCCGCCCGCTCGGAGAGTTCGACGAGGACGAAGCCGCCTTTGACGCCGGCACGCCGACCGAGCTTGAAATGGCGCCGCCGATCGCAGCCATCGAACGCCTGCTGCTGCTGGCGCCGCTGGTGCGGGCCTGGAAGCGCACCTTGCCGGCGCATGTCCTTGATATGTTCAACGAAGAGATCGTCGTGCCGGCCTCCGCCGCCGATGCGATCTGGCTAGCGCGTGACCTCGCCCGGCTGATGGACGAGATCGAAACCGAAGGCACGGACTGGACCAGGCTTGCCGATCTGGTCACCGGCAATCTTGCCGGATGGTGGCTTGTGACGCTCGATTTCCTCCGTATCGTCACCGAGGCCTGGCCGAAATTGCTGGAGGAGCGCGACCGCTCCAACCCGGCCGCGCACCGCAATGCGCTGATCCGGCGCGAGGCGAAGCGGCTGGAACGCAACCCGCCCAAAGGCCCGGTGATCGCCGCCGGCTCGACGGGCTCTATTCCCGCCACGGCCGAACTGCTTGCCACGGTCGCCAGCCTGCCCAACGGCGCCGTGGTGCTGCCCGGGCTCGATGGGATGCTGGACGAACCGTCTTTTGCCGCGATTGGGGCGCCCGGTGCGCGGCCGGCACTGCTTGGGCACCCGCAATACGGCATGGCCAAGCTGATCGGCAAGATTGGCGTGCTGCGTGGCGATGTCGAGGAAGTGGTCTCCGCCGAGCCCGCACTGGCGCTCCGCGCGGCCCTTGTCGGCGAGGCGCTGCGGCCGGCCGAGACCACGGAATTATGGGCCGAGACCCGCATATGCTTCAACGCCGTAGACATCGCCGAGGCCTTCGCCGACGTGACGCTGATCGAAGCCGCCAGCGAACGCGACGAGGCGGCGGCGATCGCCATCGCGCTGAAAACCGCCGTGGAACAGCCGGGACTAAGGGCAGCGCTCGTTACCGGCGACCGGGGGCTGGCGCGGCGCGTCTCGGCCGAGCTGTTGCGCTTCGGCGTGATCGCCGACGATTCCGGCGGCACGCCGCTCGCCAACACGCCTGCAGCCAGCCTGCTGCGGCTCACACTTCAAGCGGTATTCCGGCCCGGCGATCCCGTCGGCCTTTTGTCGCTGCTCAAGCATCCGCTGCTCGGGCTCGGACTTGAGCGCACCGGCGTGCGCCATGCCGCCGAGCTCATCGAACTCGTGGCGCTGCGCGGCGGCACCGGGCGCCCCGACATCGCTTCTTTGCCAGCACTGTTCGAGGAGCGTCTCACCGGGTTGCGCGGGGACAAGCGCCAGCCCTTCTGGTTCTCGCGCCTGAGCGTGCGCGGCATCGACAATGCCCGCGATATGCTGAGCCGACTTGTGACGGCACTGGCGCCGCTGACTGCCTTTCGCGGTGAAGAGAATGCCGATCTCGTCGCGTTGACCAGAGCGAGCGTCGCCGCGCTGGAAAATCTCGGCCGCACGGCGGAGGGCAGCCTGGCTGAATTTTATGCCGGCGACGCCGGCGAGAAACTCGCCGAGCTGCTGCGCGGTGTGGTCGCCGCGTCTGCATCGTTCGACTTCCCGGCCGACGAATGGCCTGATGTGATGGACGCGCTGGTAGCACCGGAAACGGTCAAGCCCGGGCAAGGCACCGACCGCAACATCGCCATTTGGGGGGCGCTGGAAGCGCGGCTGCAGAATGTCGACACGCTGGTCATTGGCGGGCTGAACGAGGGCGTGTGGCCACGCAAGCCGGAAAGCGATCGCTTCATGTCGCGGTTGATGAAGACCGGCATCGATCTCGAGCCGCCGGAGCGCCGTATCGGCCTTGCCGCCCACGACTTCCAGATGGCGATGGGGGCGAAAAAGGTGGTGCTGACGCGCTCCGCCCGAGCCGGCGACGCACCGGCGGTGCCGTCGCGCTGGCTGCAGCGCATCCTCACCTTCATCGGCAAGGATCCGGCGGCCGCATTGCGCGGGCGCGGCGACGAATTGCTTGCCTGGGCGCGCGCGCTCGATGCCGGCGAGCGGCAGCATTTCGCGCCGCGACCGCAGCCGAAACCGCCGCTGAGCATGCGGCCCACCCACTTCTCGGTGACCGAGATCGAGACGCTGCGCCGCGACCCCTATGCGGTCTATGCCAAGCGTATTCTGAGCCTTCTGCCGCTCGAGCCGGTGATCCGCGATCCCGGTGCGGCCGAGCGCGGCACGCTGTTTCATGACATCCTGCATCTGTTCTCGACAGAGGTGGCGGATCCCCGCGCGCCCGAAGCTCTGGAACGCCTCATCGCTGCCGGCCGGACCTGCTTCGCCGACATTGCCCTACCCGCCGATGTCGAGGCGGTGTGGTGGCCGCGCTTCGAAAAGCTCGCCGCCAACATCATCGAATGGGAGCGCGGCCGCGCCCCTGCCGTCGCCCGGCGGCATGCCGAGGAGCGCGCCGAAAAGACCGCTGTCGGCCGCACCGGCGTGACGCTGTCCGGCTATGCCGACCGCGTCGACCTTTTGGCCGGCGGCATGGCCGACATTCTCGATTACAAGACCGGCTCCTCGCCGTCCAAGGCGCAGGCCCACACGTTGCTGGCGCCACAGCTGGCGCTCGAAGGGGCGCTGCTCCGGCGCGGCGCCTTCAAGGGGCTTGGCGCGCGCGAGCCCTCCCAGCTTGCATTTGTGCGGCTGAAGCCGAATGGCGAAGTGTTCGAGGAATCCATCCTCGACTACAACCGCCAGCCCCGGACCGCCGAAGACCTCGCCGAGGAGGCCTGGGCGCGGCTGGAAAAGCTGCTGGTCCATTATGCAGATCCGACGACCGGCTACCTGTCGCGGGCGCTGCCTTTTCGCGAGGGCGAGAGCGATGGCGATTACGACCATCTGGCGCGCGTGCTCGAATGGTCGGCCGGCGGCGACAGCGATGACGAGGGCGGGGAGGCATGAAAAAAGCCTATCCCGTCCCCAGCGAAACCGCCGCCAGCCAGGCGCGCGCTTCCGACCCGAAGAACTCGGCCTGGGTGTCGGCCAATGCCGGCTCGGGCAAGACGCATGTGCTGGCCCAGCGCGTCATCCGGCTGCTGCTCAACGGCACCGATCCGTCGAAGATCCTGTGCCTGACCTATACGCGGGCGGCCGCCGCCAACATGTCGAACCGCGTGTTCTCGACCCTGTCGGAATGGACAGCGCTCGGCGATGCCGAGCTTGCCACAAAGATTGAGGCGGTGGACGGCCGCCGGCCCGACCGCGACACGATGCGGCGGGCGCGCCGGCTGTTTGCCGAAGCGCTGGAAACGCCGGGCGGGCTGAAGATCCAGACCATCCACGCCTTCTGCGAATCGGTGCTGCACCAGTTCCCGCTGGAGGCCAACATCCCGGCGCATTTCGAAATGCTCGATCCGCAGATGGAGGCCTCGCTGTTTGCCGGCGCCCGCCGCGACATGATTTCGGGCACGTCAGCCGAAGACGCCGGACTGGCCGAGGCCTTTGCCACCGTGCTGGAGCGCGGCGGCGAACACGGGCTCGATGCGCTGCTCGCCGAAATCGTGCGCAAGCGCGACGGCTTACGCGGCTTCATCGATGCGGTCCGGCGCGATGGCGCCGGCTTTCAGGCCCTGTTCGACGAATTCCAATTTCGCCCCGGGCAGAGCGCCGAAGACATAGCGGCATCGGTATGGCCGCTGCCGGGTTTCCTGCCGGACTTCTTTGCAGTGTTCGCCAGTGCCGCCGAGGCCACCGACGCCCGCACCGTGCTCAACAATCTCTTGCCCTATGCCCGCTTGGCCTTTGCCGAGACGGACCCGACCCGCCGGCTGCAGATGCTCGGCAAAGCCTTTCTCAAGGCCGATGGCGACCCCTATGATCCCTCAAAGTTGTTCAAGAAGGCGCTGCTCGGCCGGCTGCCCGACCTTCCCGAGCGCTATCTGGCGGCCGTCAAGTCGATAACAGACGTCTCCGACCGGCTGGCGCTGTTCCGGATGCTGGAAGGCACGGTCGCGGCGTTGACCATAGCCGACTGGCTGATCGTGCGGTACGAGCGCCTGAAGCGCAGCCGCGGCTTTCTCGATTTCAACGACCTCATCACCCGCACCGTCAACCTTCTGGCGCGGCCCGATGCCGGCCCCTGGGTGCAGTACAAGCTCGACCAGGGTATCGACCACATCCTGCTGGACGAGGCGCAGGACACCAGCCCCGACCAATGGGAGGTGGTGAAGCGGCTGGCGGAGGAGTTCTTTGCCGGCCACGGCCAGCGCGGCACGACCAATCGCACGGTGTTCGCCGTCGGCGACGAAAAGCAGTCGATCTATTCCTTTCAGGGTGCCGCGCCGGATTCCTTCGCCGACAGCCGGCTCTTGTTTTCCGGACGCGTGAACGCCGCCAATGCTTCGTTTGCCGACCTGAAACTGACCTGGTCGTTCCGGTCGACCGACGACGTGCTTGCCGCCGTCGACCGCGTCTTTGCCGATCCGGGCGTGCGGCGCGGCATCAGCCATGACCCCGATCCGCTCGACCACAAGGCGATCCGCAACGACGCGCCTGGCTATGTCGAGGTCTGGCCGTCGCTCGGCGCTGACGCCGTCGAGGAGCCCGACGACTGGACGTTGCCGGTCAATCATGCCAGCGCGCCGGCTGTGCGGGTGGCCGAGCACGTGGCTGCGACCATCCAGACCTGGCTCAAGGACCGCGAGATCATCGAGGGCAAGGGACGCAGGCTGAGGGTCGGCGACATTCTTGTGCTGGTGCGCAAGCGCGACCGCTTCGTCCATGCGCTGTCGCGCGCGCTGAAGGACCGCGATATTCCCGTCGCCGGCGCCGACCGGCTGAGCCTGCCCGGCCACATCGCGGTCAAGGACCTGATCGCACTCGGCCATTTCCTCATCCAGCCGCAGGATGACCTGTCGCTCGCCGCCGTGCTGCGCAGCCCGGTTTTCGACGTGTCGGAGGAGACGCTTTTTACGCTTGGCGCCGGACGGCCAGCCGGAACATCGCTGATCGCCTCACTACGCCAGCATGCTGGCGACAATACCGCGCTGACCGATGTCGTTGCCCGGCTCGACGGCTGGGCCAACGAGGCGGCGTTCCGGCCGGTGTTCGAATTCTACGCCGGGGTGCTGGCGCGCGACGGCCTGCGCAAGAAGATGATCGCCCGGCTTGGACCAGAAGCCGGCGACATCCTCGACGAATTCCTGAGTTTCTGCCTGGCCGAGGAACGCACCGGACTGCCGGGGCTGGAGGCCTTCCTGGCGACGCTGGAAAACACCGGCCCGGAGATCAAGCGCGAGATGGACCAGACGCGCGACGAGGTCCGCGTCATGACCGTGCACGCCGCCAAGGGCCTGGAAGCGCCTGTTGTCTTCCTGGTCGATGGCGGGTCGGCGCCGTTCAGCGACCAGCATCTGCCGCGGCTGATGCCGTTCGACGCTTCGGGCCGCAATTTCGACGGCAAGGGCTATCTCTGGCGCTCGGCCGCCGATGTCGCGAACGGCTTCTCCAAGGCGGCCTCGGCCAGGGCGCGGGAGCTTGCCGACGACGAATACCGCCGGCTGCTCTATGTCGGCATGACGCGCGCCGAGGACCGGCTGATCGTCTGCGGCTATCACGGCAAGCGTTCGCCGAGCACCGGCACCTGGCATTCGATTGTCAGCCGCGCGCTGCTTGCCGCGCCGGAAAGCACGGAGCGCCATCATCCCGCCAGCGGCGAGCCGGTGCATCGCTTCGTCATCACCAAGCTGCCGCCGGTGGCGCTGGCAGCCGCCGACGAGGCGCGGCTGCCGCAACCGCTTTTGCCGTTCTTGCCGGCAAACCTGTTTCGCCCTTTGCCGCCTTATGAAGAACTGCCGCGCCCGCTATCGCCCTCTGGCGCTTCGGCGCTGATCGACGAGGGCAAGGAGGCGGTCGTCGATACGCGTTCGCCGGTGCTGGACAGCGAAGCGGAGCCCGGTTTTGCCGTGATGCGCGGGCTGGCGCTGCACAAGCTGCTGCAGATGCTGCCCGGTTTTGCCGAAGACGAACGGCAAGGCGCGGCGGCGCAGTATCTCATTCGAGCCGGCGCCGACTGGCCGGAGGCCGAGCGCAACAAGGCGCTGGCTTCGGTGATGGCGATCCTCAGAGATTCGCGTTTTGCCGGGCTGTTTTCGCCGTCGTCCCGCGCCGAAGTTGCTGTGATGGGCAGCCTTGAGGTCAAGGGCAGACTGCGCTCGATCTCCGGCAAGATCGACCGGCTGGCGGTGACGCCCGAGCGCGTATCGATCGTCGACTACAAGACCAACCGGCCGGCGCCCGCAGGCCTGGCCCAGGTGCCGCCGGCCTATATACTGCAGCTGGCGCTCTACCGCGCGCTGCTCCAGCCGCTTTACCCCGGCCGCGCGGTGACGGCAGCACTGCTGTTCACCGAGGCACCGAGGCTTATCGAACTGCCGGCGCAGGCGATGGATGACGCCCTTGCCCGACTCACGGGAGCGTGACACAAGTTCTGCTTGAAGAAGGGCTGCTCAACCACCACATTTGGTGCGAGATAAATTTCGAAAGGATTTTCGCATGGCCACCGTCAAGGTCGACAAGAGCAATTTCCAGGCGGATGTGCTCAACGCCTCGCAGCCCGTCGTCGTGGATTTCTGGGCCGAATGGTGCGGCCCCTGCAAGATGATCGGTCCGTCGCTGGAAGAGATCGCCAACGAACTCGGCGACAAGATCAAGATCGCCAAGCTGAACATCGACGAGAACCCTGAGCTTGCCGCCCAATTCGGCGTGCGCTCGATCCCGACGCTGATGATCTTCAAGGGCGGCGAAGTCGCCGACATGAAGGTCGGCGCCGCGCCGAAGACCGCGCTGTCGCATTGGATCAATGGCAGCCTCGCCTGATCCTATGGAGTTTCTGAAGTTAAGCCCGGCCCTGGCGCCGGGCTTTTCTTTGGCGTTATCGCCTGACCTCTCTGGCCCTCGCGCCTGAAGGCTCCATGTCTTCTGCTTGAGGCTGGACAGGAGAGACAGAATGACCGGATCCGCCAAGGCCACCGTCTTCATCGACAACGAGCGCGTCATCGTCACCGAGTATCGGTTCCAGCCCGGCGACAACACCGGCTGGCATCGCCACGGCCACGACTATGTCGTGGTGCCGCTGATGGACGGCAAGGTGAAGCTGGTGACCAAGGACGGCGAGAGTTTTGCTGAAATGAAGAAGGGCGCGCCCTACTTCCGCAAGGAAGGCGTCGAGCACGACGTCATCAGCGCCAATGACGGCGAATACGCCTTCATCGAGATCGAGCTGAAATAGGCCTCAGACTGGTGCCGCGGCCGCCGATGTCTATTTAGTTTGAGCCACGGTTTTTTTGGCCTGCCTAGGCTTGCCGGGCTTCCGTCCGGTCGCGGGCTTCAGGACCTGCCCATATCCCTCTATAGCGCCCGTATACACACGATAGAGAAACGTCTCTCGGCTTACGAAATACGCGACACTGGGCTGGCCGGATGTATCATTGGGGCGCGTCGGTCTGTGGGCCACTCGAACAATTGGGTGCGGTGGCTCGATGGCTCCCGGTAACATCACATGATCGCCGACCCGCGGAGCATATTCAAATATCAGCTCCTCCGGCGGGTCGTTGTCGACGGTAACAAGACACTTCACAACCATTCGAGCTTGCCTCCATGCTTCGCCAAGCATATCGGGGCTTCTGCCCGAGGGGCAACCGCCCGATAGATTCCCCGGGCCAAAATACTACCAGTCGGCGATGCGATCCCCGCCGGTGAATTGCGCGCTTTTTGCTGTGTATTCGAACAGCTCGATCTTCACGCCGTTGGGGTCGCGGATCCAGGCCTGAAACGTGTCGTCGCAGGCATGCTTCTTGGCCGTGATATCAATGCCTTTCGACTTGATGTGGGCGATCGCCGCATCGATGTTTTCCACCTCAAGGCAGAAATGGTTGATCTGGTTGAGCTCGCTATGGCTGGTGCCGTCCTTCTGGAACACCTCGACATGGCTGCGATCGCCGCAATTGAGGTAGAAGCCGAAGATCTTGCCGTCGCGCAGGAAGTTGAACTGCGTGTCGAGGCCGAGCACGTCGCGGTAGAAGGCCCGCGTCGCTTCCAGATCATGCGCGAAGATGCAGACATGGGCGAGTTGCTTCACCTTGATCATCACCGGCTCCCTCGCGAAAGTGTGGACTCAGGTCGGTGGCGTGCCGTTTTCGGCCAGCACCGCACCGGCGAGATACAGCGAACCACCGATCAGGATGCGCGGCGCCGGGCCGTCCCAGGTGTCGCGCAACAGCATCAGCGCGCTGGCGACGGAGCTGACCGGCTCGGCGGTGAGGCCGGCCTCGGTCGCCCGGATCGCCAGTTCGTCATTCGGCACACCGGCGTCGCTCATGCTCACCGGCACGGTGTAGACATGGCGGACCAGGCCCTTGAAGGCGTGGAAATAGCCGCTCTGGTCCTTGGTGTTGATCATGCCGGCAATCAAAAACAGCGGCCGCGGGTTCTTTTCCTCCTGCTCGGCCAAGGCTTCCGCCACCACCACGCCGGCGCCCGGATTGTGACCGCCATCGAGCCAGATGTCGGCGCCCTTGGGAGCGAGGTCCGCCAGCCGGCCCTGTGCCAATTTCTGCATGCGGCCCGGCCATGCGACGCTCGCCATCGCCTTCTCAGTGGCGCGATGACTGATTTCGAAACCGGCTGCCTTGACGGCGGCAATCGCTGCCGCCGCATTGGCGAACTGGTGGCGCCCGGGCAGGCGCGGCGGCGGCAGGTCCATCAGCCCGTCCTCATCCTGATAGACCATGCGGCCGTTTTCCTCGAAGGCGAGAAAATCCTGGCCGTAGACGAAGGTCGGGCAATCCAGCCGCTCGGCGGTTTCGATCAGCACTTGCAGCGCCGTCTCGCTCTCCTGCGCGCCGATGACCACCGGGCAGCCGCGCTTCATGATGCCGGCCTTTTCGGCGGCGATCAGTTCGACCCGGTCGCCGAGATAGGCTTCGTGATCCATCGACACCGGCATGATCACCGACACCGCCGGCCGGGCAACGACATTGGTGGCGTCGAAGCGGCCGCCAAGGCCGACCTCGATGATGGCGGCGGCAGCCGGATGTTCGGAAAACAGGATGAAGGTGACGGCGGTTAGGATTTCGAAGACGGTGATCTTCTGGCCTTGATTGGCCCGGGCGACGCGGGCGATGGCCTCGGCGAAGGTCTCGTCGTCGACCAGCCGGCCGCCGCCCTCGGCCGCCAGTCGGTAGCGCTCGGCCCAGTTCACCAGATGCGGCGAAGTGTGGACATGGACAAGGTGGCCGCCGGCTTCGAGCAGCGCGCGCGAAAAGGCCGCGCACGAGCCCTTACCGTTGGTGCCGGCGATATGGATGACCGGCGGCAGCCGCTCCTGCGGATTGCCGAGGCGTTCGAGCAGCCTTGTGATGCGGTCGAGCGAAAGGTCGAAGCCTTTCGGATGCAGCGCCATCAGGGCTTCGATTTCACGATCTGCGGCAAGCGTTGTCATGAGCGAATCCTACGCATGCGCGCAGGTGCACGCAATCGCGGTTTGCGGCCAGAAATGTCGCGTCAGGCCTGCGGGCGGGCTTCCGTCGGGATGACCGACGGCGGCAGGATTTCCGGCTCCAGCGGCTTTTGCTCCTGCGGCAGTTTGAGCAGGATTTTCAACAGCCGTGAAATCGTCTCGCGCAGTTCCAGCCGCGACACCACCATGTCGACCATGCCGTGCTCCATCAGATATTCGGAGCGCTGGAAACCGTCCGGCAGTTTCTCCCGGATAGTCTGCTCGATGACGCGCGGGCCGGCGAAGCCGATCAGCGCGCCGGGCTCGGCGATATGCACGTCGCCCAGCATGGCGTAGGAGGCGGTGACGCCGCCGGTGGTCGGGTTGGTCAAGACGACGATGTATGGGAGGCCGGCTTCCTTCAGCCGATCGACGCCGATCGTGGTGCGCGGCAACTGCATCAGCGACAAGATGCCTTCCTGCATACGCGCGCCGCCGGAGGCGGCAAACAGGATCAGCGGCCGCTTGCGCTGCAAGGCGACCTCGAAACCGTGCACAATGGCGTCACCCGCGGCCATGCCGAGCGAGCCGCCCATGAAGGCGAAATCCTGCACCGTCACTACAACCGGCAGGCCCTCGACCGTGCCCAGCGCATTGATGATGGCGTCTTCCAGGCCGGTCTTGGCCTTGGCGTCCTTCAAGCGGTCGGTGTAGCGCTTCTCGTCGCGGAACTTGAGCGGGTCCTGCACGACCTTGGGGTTCTCAAGCTGCTCGTATTTGCCGTCGTCGAGGAAGAATTTCAGCCGTTCCTTGGCCGAAATCTTCATGTGATGGCCCGATGACGGGATGACGAACTGGTTGGATTCCAGGTCCTTGTGAAACACCATCTCGCCGGTCTCGGGATCCTTGATCCAGAGATTCTCGGGCATGTCGGTGCGCCGGCCGAGCATCGAATTGATCCTCGGGCGAACGTAATTGGTGATCCAGTTCATCGCTTCGGCTCCTGTCCTGACGAAGAGTTGGCTCGTGCATGTCGCCCAAAAGTGGGAACCGGTTTTGGGATAACGACTTGCACAAGGCCTAAGTAGGGAAACTATTCGGCAGCAGCAAGGCGGGCCGAACGCACGCCCTGAGACAGTCCGCTGACCAGGGTGGCGACGGCCTCGGCCGGGTCGGCGGTCTTCTCGCCCTTCGGTCCCAACACATTGGCGACCGCGTTGACGATCGCGGTGCCGACGACGACGCCATCGGCATTGGCGCCGATAATGCGCGCCTGCTCGGCGGTCTTGACGCCGAAGCCGACGCAGACTGGCAAGTTGGTGTGGCCCTTGATGCGCTTGACCGCGGCGGCAACCTTGCCGGTGTCGGCCAAAGCCGAGCCGGTGATGCCGGTCATCGACACGTAATAGACGAAGCCCGACGTATTCTGCAGCACCTTGGGCAGGCGCTTGTCGTCGGTGGTCGGCGTTGCCAAGCGGATGAAGTTGATGCCGGCCTTCAGCGCAGGGATGCAGAGTTCTTCGTCCATCTCCGGTGGCAGGTCGACGACGATCAGCCCGTCAATGCCGCTGGCGATGGCGTCCTTGAGGAAGCGATCGACACCGTAGATGTAGATCGGGTTGTAGTAGCCCATCAGCACGATCGGCGTTTCATTGTCGGTGGCGCGGAAATCAGCCGCCGTCTTCAGCGTCTTGACCAGGGTCTGGCCACCTTTCAGCGCGCGCAGGCCCGCGGCCTGGATCGCCGGGCCGTCGGCCATCGGATCGGAAAACGGCATGCCCATTTCGATGATGTCGGCGCCGGCCTTCGGCAGCGCCTTCATGATCGACAAAGCGGTGTCGTAGTCCGGGTCGCCGCTCATGAAATAGGTAACGAGCGCCGGGCGGCCCTCGGCTTTCAGTTTTGCCATGCGGCGGTCGATGCGGGTCACCATGATCAGATCTCCATGCCCAGCATCGAGGCCACCGTGTGCACGTCCTTGTCGCCGCGTCCCGACAGGTTGACGATGACGATCTGGTCCTTGTCCATATCAGGCACGATCTTCACCGCATGCGCGATGGCGTGGGCGGATTCCAGCGCCGGGATGATGCCTTCGACGCGCGTCGTCAGCTTGAAGGCTTCCAGCGCCTCGTCGTCGAGGATCGGCACATATTCGACGCGGCCGGAATCGCGCAGCCAGGAATGTTCGGGGCCGACGCCCGGATAGTCGAGGCCGGCCGAGATCGAATGGCCGTCCATGATCTGGCCATCGGCGTTCTGCAGGAGATAGGTGCGGTTGCCGTGCAGGACGCCTGGCGCGCCGGCATTCATCGAGGCGCAATGCTCGATGCCGTCGAGGCCGCGGCCGCCGGCTTCGATGCCGATGATGCGGACTTGCCTGTCGTCGAGGAAAGGATGGAACAGGCCGATGGCGTTGGAGCCGCCGCCGACAGCCGCGATGATGGTGTCGGGCAGCCGGCCTTCCTGTTCGAGGATCTGGGCGCGCGCCTCGATGCCGATCACCGACTGGAAGTCGCGCACCAGCTCCGGATAGGGATGCGGGCCGGCGGCAGTGCCGATCAGGTAATAAGTGTCCTCGACATTGGTGACCCAGTCGCGCAACGCCTCGTTCATGGCGTCCTTCAGCGTGCCGTGGCCGGCGGTGACCGGCCGCACTTCGGCGCCGAGCAGCTTCATGCGGAAGACGTTGGGGCTTTGGCGGGCGACGTCGGTGGCGCCCATATAGACCACGCAGGGAAAGCCGAAGCGCGCCGCGACTGTGGCCGCCGCCACGCCGTGCTGGCCGGCGCCCGTCTCGGCGATGATGCGCTTCTTGCCCATGCGCTTGGCGAGCAGAATCTGACCGAGGCAATTGTTGATCTTGTGCGAACCGGTGTGGTTCAGGTCCTCGCGCTTGAAATAGACCTTGGCGCCGCCCCCGAGGCCCTTCGCCGAGGAAACCTCACGAAGATGTTTGGTCAGGCCTTCGGCGAAATACAGCTTTGACGGCCGCCCGGCATAGTGGGTCGAGAGGTTGGTCAACTCAGCCTTGAAGTCCGGATCGTTCTTGACCTCGTTCCAGTGCCGCTCGAGGTCGAGGATCAGCGGCATCAGCGTCTCGGCCACGAAGCGGCCCCCGAAGATGCCGAACATGCCCTGTTCGTCGGGTCCCGTGCGGAAGGAATTGGGTGTCGCCGGCTTGTTCATCGCCGATCTCCTGGTCTTGGTTCTGAGCATGTCTTATCGGAAAACCGGTTCCCACTTCTCCGGAACATGCTCGGGTTCGAAAGAAGTGCCTCAGGCAGCGCGGTCGTCGCGCGCGGCCCTGACGGCCCGGAAGAACTGCTCGATCAGCGCCGGATCCTTGACGCCCGGGCCGCTTTCCACCCCCGACGAAATGTCTATCGCGGGCGGATTGGCTGATATCAGGGCGTCGCCGATATTGGCGGCGTTGAGCCCACCGGAAAGCATGTAATCGAGCCCGGCGTCAAGGCCGGCCAGGATGCGCCAGTCAAAGGCGACGCCATTGCCGCCCGGAAGTTGCGAGCCCTTTGGTGGCTTGGCATCGAACATGAAGCGATCGGCAACGCCGATGAACGGCTTTAGCCGCTCGAGATCGGCAGCCTCACTGACGGAGAACACCTTCATGACAGGCAAGCCGTAGCGGGCTTTCACCTCGGCCACCCGCTCGGGCGTCTCCGTGCCGTGCAGTTGCAGCATGTCGGGTCGCATCTTTTCGACGATCTCGTCCAGGAAGGCGTCATCGGAATCGACCGTCACGGCAACCGCCAGGGCCTTGCCGATTGCCGCCTGGCGCAGGCGGCCGGCTGCCGCAGGCTCGACATAGCGCGGGCTCCTGGCAAAGAAGATGAAGCCGACATGGCTGGCGCCGCCGGCCAATGCCGCGGCCATTGCATCATCGGTCTTCAATCCGCAGATCTTGATATCGAGCGCCATGGCGCGGGGATTGGCACGAAACCGGCCAAGAGTCGAGAAAAAGCATGCTGTTTGCCGGCAACGCCAAAGGCGCTACCTATTGATGGGAGAAGCAAGGCGGAGCAGACGAATGGCCGACCAGAGCATAGCCGAACTCAGGCAGAAGATCGCGCAAGCGCGCGACGTCATCGCGCATCTGATGCAAAAGGCCGCCTTCGACGGGGCAGAAGCGCACCGGGTCCTGGATTATTTCGGCAGCGATGCGTTCGAGCAGAATTTCCTGCCATGGCCGCGCCATGGCGACGAAGGGCTGCGGCCTGAAGAGCTTAATGCGGCCAATGATGATTGAGCGCGGCGCCGGCGCAGGCTAATCGAACACGATCGCCTGCAGCGCGCCGCCATTGCGCTTCAGCCAGTCCTTGCAGCGGTCGGTATCGGGACAGAGCTGATCGCACAATTTCCAGAATTTCGGGCCGTGGTTCATCTCCTTGAGATGCGCCACCTCATGCGCGACCAGGTAGTTTATCACCGGCGTCGGCGCCATCATGATGCGCCATGAGAAGGACAGATTGCCATCGGAAGTGCAGGAACCCCAGCGGCTCGACGTGTCCTTGAAGCGGATCGCCTTGGCGCGCTTGCCGATGGCCTCGGTATGCTTGACCACCAGCTTCTCGATGTCCTTCTTGGCCTCACGCTTGAGGAAATCGGCGATGCGGCGCGGCAAATGTATGCGCTCGCCATGGACGATCAGCAGCGGACCGCGCTCGTCGCGCGACACGGTGACGGTGCCGCGTTTCGACGGTTCGTGGACGATGCGATGCGCGACGCCGCGTATCGGGATCTTGATGCCGGGGCGCACTTGCGGCCGTGTCGGGACCTTGGCCAGACGCTGCTCCAGCCAGTCCTGGTGGCGGTGAAGGAATTTCTCCACCTCGCCGCGGCGCAGGCCCGGCGGCACGGTGATGCGCAGCCCCTGGCCGCCCGAATCGATGCGCAGCGTCAGCCGCCGTGCGCGGGCGCTCTCGACGATCCTGAGCGGCAGTGTGCGGCCGGCAACGACGTGCTCTCGCTCTTCGACAGGCGAGGGTTTTGGTTTGGTCAGGTTGCGGAAAAAGCCGAAGGACATGGCTGAACGATACGCGATTCGAGGAAAACGACCAGAACAAAAAAGAAACGGCGCCGCTCGCGCGACGCCGTCCATCATGCCAAGGCCTGTCCTACAGCGCCGCGCGTCTCTGACGCGCAAAGGACGCTGTAGCACTCTAATTCGGCGCATGACCCCGAAAATCGGTTCCGATTTTCGGGGTCATGCGCGCAGCCTCAGTCGTCAAGCAGGTTCGGGCCCTTGCGCTTGGGGGTCGCGGGCTTGGCCGTTTCGGCCGAGCCTGTTTTCGCAGGCGCCGTCGACTTGTTGCGGTTGGCCATGAAGCGGTCGAACTCGTCCTGGTCCTTGGCGCGGCGCAATTCGCGGGCGTACTCATCGAACTCGCTCAGCATCTCGTCGAGCTTGCGACGCTCTTCGGCGAGGCGTTCGAGTTCCTTCTCGCGCCAGTCGTCGAAAGCGACATTGCCGGTGCGGGCCGAACCGTGGCCCCAGCGCGCGGCCTTGTCGGAACCGCGGCGGCAGCCGGCGAAGATGCCGTCGGTGGCCCGGTTGACGTCGCGCTTGAAGCCGTCAAGCCGGTCGCCCCAGATGATGTAGGCGAGCATGGCGAAGCCAAGCGGCCAGAACACCATGAAGCCGATCACCATCAGCGCGATGGTCGCCGGCGTCCAGGCCGGGCGGATCAATGCGGATGTGTTCATTTTCTCCCATTCCTTCGGTTGGAGACAGCCAAGAGTGGCTGCGTGGATTCGAAATGGGATGAGAAAAACGGCGATTCAAGACAACGTCCGCCAAAACCGGACAAGGGCCTGAAATGATTATCGCTTTTTGAGCGCTTCGAGGGAAAGCACGACCAGGCCAGCGACCAGACCCCAGAAGGCGGCGCCAACGCCGAACAAGGTCAGCCCCGACGCGGTGACAACGAAGGTGACAGTAGCCGCCATGCGCTGGTCCTCGTCCTTGAGCGCGATCGACAGCGCGTTGGCGAGCGATCCCATCAGCGCCAGGCCGGCGACCAGAACGATCAGGCTCTGCGGCAGCACTGCGAAGATCGCCACCAGCGAGGCGCCGAAAACCGCGAAAATCAGATAGGCAAGTGCATAGAAGGGTCCGGTCTTCCAGCGCTCGGCCGGGTCGGGATGGACGTCCGGCCCGGTGCAGATCGCCGCAGAGATCGCGGCCAGATTGGTGGTCGAGCCGCCAAACGGCGCCGACAGCAGCGAGAACAGGCCGGTGACGCCGATCAGCGGGCCGGGTTCGGGGTGATAGCCGGCGGCGCGCAAGACGGCGAGACCCGACAGGTTCTGCGACGCCATGGTGACGAGGTAGAGCGGCAGCGCCAGGCCGATGACAGCTGCGGCGCTGAAATGCGGGGCAATCAGCGTCAGCGTCGACAGTTCCGGCGCCGGCAGTCCGCCGACACGGCCTGTCAGGAATGCGGCGATGCCGCCGCCGATCAGCACCGCCAGCACCGACAGCGCCGGGTTGAACAGGCGAATGACGAAGAAGGCCGCGATCAGCGGCAGGATCAGCCAGGGATCGACCGGAATGGTCTTGACGGCATTGAGCGCGAAGGTGACGACGATGCCCGCCAGCATGCCGGACGCGACTGACGCCGGTATCCTTGATATCAGCTGGGTCAGCGGCTTGAACAGGCCGGTGGCGATCAACATCAAGCTGGTGACGATGAAGGCGCCGACCGCATCAGCCATGGTAAACCCGCTCGATGCCGCCATCAGCGCCAGGCCCGGTGTCGACCAGGCGGTGATGATGGGTATTTTCGTGCGCCAGGACAGCCACAAGCATTCGATCGCCATCGCCACGCACACTGCCGTCACCCAGCTCGCGGTTTCGGCTTGCGTGGCGCCAACCGCCTTGGCGGCGGCAATGACGACGGCCAGCGTGCCGCCGAAGCCGACGATTGCCGCGACAAAGGCGGATATCGGGATGGAAATGCGCATTCTTGCCTACCCCGCCCGCTGAACCATGTCGCCCACCGCCCTCAGCAGCATGTCGAGATCCTGCGGCCGCGACAGCCGGTGGTCGCCGTCGGGAATGAGCGACAAGGTGACGTCGTCGGCCGGCAGCAGCGAGACCAGCTTCAGCGCATGGCTTGCCGGCACATCGGCATCGGCCAGGCCCTGCAGGATGTGGACGGGGCAATGGGTATCGATCGGCCCGGTCATGACCCGGTTCGCCCTGCCGTCCTCGATCAGCGCGCTTGTGTAGATGTAAGGCTCGGCGGAATAGTCCGAAGGTTCTTCGAAAAAGCCTTTCTCCCGAAGTTCGCGCCTCTGTGCCTCCGTCAGAGCCGGCTCGACCAGCTCGGCGGTGAAATCCGGCGCCGGCGCGAGCAGCACCAGGCCAACCACATTGCTGTCGCCCGCCTTGCGCAGCTCCTGCACCATGCGCAGCGCGATCCAGGCGCCCATCGACGAGCCGACCAGGATTTGCTTGCCCTCGGTGAAATGCCGGAAGACGGCGAGGCTCTCGCCAAGCCATTTCGAGATGGTGCCGTCGGCAAAGGCGCCGCCGGATTCGCCATGGCCGGAATAATCGTGGCGGAGATATGCGCGGCCTTCCCTTGCCGCCCAATCCGACAGCGTCTGCGCCTTCGTGCCGAGCATGTCGGATTTGTAGCCGCCGAGCCAGACGACGCCGGGCGTTGCGCCCGCCGCATGGCGCACAGCGATATCAATGCCGTCGACATCCAGCAGGGTTGGGGTGGTCGCGGTCATGGCTGTGGATCAATCCTGGTTCTGGGGGCCTGATTGTGGGAGCCTGATTTTACTCGCCGGTCTTTTGACACAGGCACAGGCGAGGCGGAAAGTGCTCGCGACATCCTTTGTTTGGTGCAGGCCTGCGATCAGGGTGATTTTCTGTCAGCGCTGTGCTATTGACTCCGCCCGCGCGCTCACCACATTGGCGCGTCCTGAACATTTCTAGATTGAAACCCTGAACGTCTAGATTGAAACCCTGAACGAAACGGCCAAGGAGACCACGACCATTCGCAGACCTTTCAAAGCAGCGGCGCCCACCAAGGATGGCCCGCGCTCCAACCGTGATATCCGGGTTCCCCGGGTCCAGCTGATCGACGCCGATGGCCAGAACCGCGGCGATATTTCCATCAACGACGCATTGCTGCTCGCCGAAGAGGCAGGCCTCGATCTGGTCGAGATCTCGCCCAATGCGGTGCCGCCTGTCGTCAAAATTCTCGATCTCGGCAAATTGAAATACGCCAACCAGAAGAAGGCGGCCGAGGCGCGCAAGAACCAGAAGGTCATCGAGATCAAGGAGATCAAGATGCGCCCGAACATCGACAGCCATGACTACGAAACCAAGATGAAGGCCGTGCGGCGCTTCTTCGAGGAAGGTGACAAGGTCAAGCTGACGCTGCGCTTCCGCGGCCGCGAGATGGCGCATATGGAACTCGGCATGCAGCTCCTGAACAAGGTGCGCGAGGAGACGGCTACCATCGCCAAGGTCGAAGCCGAGCCGAAGCTGGAAGGCCGCCAGATGATGATGGTGCTGGCCCCGCGCTAGATCAGTTCGGGCGTTGCGCTCTAAATCCGCCTGAATCCTGTCTCATGGCGTCCCGGCGATCGGCGGGACGCCGATTCTCCTGTCCAGACGCCGCGATCGCCGGCAAAGCTTCTCGACGATCGGATTCCCGACATGGCCAATGAAATCAACCCTGCGCCCATCAAGGAGCTGGGCGGCTACCAGCACATGCGCCGCATGGTGCTTGCGGTGCTGGTGGTGGTGCTGTTTGCGGCACTGCTGTTCGGCCAGTCGACCTTCCCGCCCGATACCCCGGTGCATGAAACGATCGAGATGGTCGGCGTGCTGCTGATCTTCCTTGGCGTCGTCGGCCGCTTGTGGTCGACACTCTATATCGGCGGGCGCAAATCCTCCGAAGTGGTCACCGGCGGCCCCTATTCGATCACCCGCAATCCGCTCTACGTGTTCTCGACCGTTGCCGCCGCCGGCGTCGGGGCGCAGATCGGCTCGTTCTCCGGCATCGTCCTGTTTGCGCTTTTGTGCGCCGGCGCCTTCCACATCGTCATCCTGCGCGAGGAACGGTATCTCAAGGAGGTTCTCGGCGCGCCCTATACAGCCTATCTGGCGCGGGTGCCGCGTTTCTTCCCCCAGCTGTCGCTCTACCAGGAAGGCGACACCGGCAGCTTCAAGCCGCGCCTCTTGCTGACCACCTTGCTCGACGGGCTGGTGTTTCTGGTGGCGTTGCCGGTGTTCGAGACCATCGATGGCGCCCAGCAATCGGGCATTCTGCCGGTGCTGTTTAGGCTGCCCTGATCGCGGAGAGAGCGTCGCAGCCGCTCGGGTGTTGCGCGCCAGCCCGCTTTGACGTATAGGACCGCCGTTCCAAGAAAACCGCCCGGCAGGGCATGCCGTGGCGGTTTCATTTGCTTTTCGGGCTTTGGTCCGCCCGAAGCGAACAAGAAGCGCGATTGTGCGCCACCAATACGGAGTAGCAAAATGCCCAAGATGAAGACCAAATCGGCCGCCAAGAAGCGGTTCAAGATCACAGGTACGGGTAAAGTCCTGTCGGCTGCGGCCGGCAAGCGTCACGGCATGATCAAGCGTTCCAACAAGTTCATTCGAAATGCCCGCGGCACGATGGTTCTGGCTGAACCGGATGGCAAGAAGGTCATCAAGAATTTTCTGCCGAACGGCCTCTGAGCATTCGGTTTCAGGAACAGCGTTTAAGGAGATCATGACATGGCACGCGTAAAAAGAGGCGTCACCTCGCACGCCAAGCACAAGAAGGTCCTGAAAGCCGCGAAAGGCTTCTACGGCCGCCGCAAGAACACCATTCGCATCGCCAAGCAGGCGGTCGAAAAGTCGATGCAGTATGCGTATCGCGACCGCAAGAACCGCAAGCGCTCGTTCCGCGCGCTGTGGATCCAGCGCATCAACGCCGCGACGCACGAGCATGGCCTGACCTATGGCCGCTTCATCGACGGCCTCAACAAGTCCGGTATCGAGATCGATCGCAAGATCCTGTCCGACATGGCCATCCATGAACCGCAGGCGTTCGCCGCACTCGTGGCCAAGGCCAAGGTCGCGCTCGAATATCTGAAGAACACCACCCCGAATGCTTTTGAAAGCGCTGTCGCCTAGAGCATGATGCCAAAAAGTTGCTGACTTTTTGGACAACATCATGCTCAGGGAAATTTAGCGAGGAGCGCGATCTTTCCGAAAAGTCTGCAACTTTTCGGGATCGGGCTCCGAGCCCAGCGCTTCCCAGCATTCGCAATTCTGATTGGGGAACCCGCGCTGGCACGGCTGGCGCGGGTTTTTCTTATGGCTGAACTTTCAACTTGAAAGTGACTTTCACCTCAAAGTTGACTCCCAACACAGCGAGTTTGACCGTGAACGACATAGCTACCGGCTTGGATACTCTCGAAAACTCCCTGCTTGCCGACGTCGCGTCGGCCGCCGATGAGGCTGCTATCGAAGCCGTGCGCGTCGCGGCTCTCGGCAAGAAGGGGTCGATCTCGGAATTGCTGAAGACACTGGGCGCGATGAGCGCCGAGGAGCGCCAGGTCAAGGGCCCCGCGATCAACGGCCTGAAGAACCGCGTCACCGAAGCGCTGACGACACGCAAGGCCGAGCTGAAGGATGTGGCGGTCACGGCGCGCCTTGCCGCCGAGACGGTCGACGTGACGCTGCCGGTGCGGCAATCGCCGGCCGAGCGCGGCCGCATCCATCCGATCAGCCAGGTCATCGACGAGATCGCGGCGATCTTCGGCGATCTCGGCTTTGCCATCGCAGAAGGTCCCGATGTCGAGAGCGACTATTACAATT
This sequence comes from Mesorhizobium sp. LNJC391B00, assembly GCF_000502535.1. Taxonomy (NCBI): domain Bacteria; kingdom Pseudomonadati; phylum Pseudomonadota; class Alphaproteobacteria; order Hyphomicrobiales; family Phyllobacteriaceae; genus Mesorhizobium; species Mesorhizobium sp. LNJC391B00. The sequence continues at coordinate 126,635 of NZ_AYWI01000010.1, read as the reverse complement.
TCACCGCGCTGAATTTCCCCGAAGGGCATCCGGCGCGCGAGATGCACGATACCTTCTTTTTCCAGCCGGACGAAAAGGGCGAGCGCAAGCTGTTGCGCACGCACACCTCGCCGGTACAGATCCGCACCATGGAGAAGCAGAAGCCGCCGATCCGCATCGTCATTCCCGGCAAGACCTACCGGCAGGATTCCGACGCTACCCACTCGCCGATGTTCCATCAGGTCGAGGGGCTGGTGATCGACAAATCGGCCAATGTCGCCAACATGAAGTGGGTGCTGGAAGAATTCTGCAAGGCTTTCTTCGAGGTGCCGCAGGTCAAGATGCGCTTCCGGCCGTCCTTTTTCCCGTTCACCGAGCCCAGCCTCGAGGTCGACATCCAGTGCGACCGCTCGCGGCCCGGCGAAGTGCGATTCGGCGAAGGCTCCGACTGGATGGAGATCCTCGGCTGCGGCATGGTCCACCCCAATGTGCTGCGCGCCGGCGGGCTCGATCCCGACGAATATCAGGGCTTTGCCTGGGGCATGGGCATCGACCGCATCGCCATGCTGAAATACGGCATGCCGGACCTGCGCGCCTTCTTCGACGCCGATGTGCGCTGGCTGTCGCATTACGGTTTCAGGCCGCTCGACATGCCGACGCTGTTCGGAGGTCTTTCCGCATGACGGCGCCGCACACGGGTGGCTGCCGCTGCGGCGCGGTACGGTTCGAGGCATCAGTCGAACCGCACCATATCAGCTATTGCCATTGCGGCGATTGCCGGCGCGCCAGCGGCGCGCCGGTGTCGGCCTTTGTCGGCTTCCTGACCGAGCAGGTGGCTTTCACCGGCAAGGCGCTGAAGATGTACGAGAACGGGCCGGTGACGCGCTCGTTCTGCGGCATTTGCGGCTCGCCTATCGCCTATGTCGACGAGCGGCTGGAAGACCACATCTATTTCATGCTGGGCGCCATGGACATGCCGGCCTATTTCCGGCCGACGCACCATGCCTATGTGCGCGAGCAGCTGCCCTTCGTGCATATGCCCGACGACTTGCCGCGCCATTTGAAGACAAGCGTACCCAGACCCGATGGACAAGGTCCGGGCGGGTACAGACAAAACGGAACATAGTGATGAAACTCACCCTTTCCTGGCTCAAGGATCATCTCGACACCGACGCCACGCTCGACGAGATCGTCGAGAGGCTGACCTCGATCGGCCTCGAAGTCGAGCATGTCGACGACAAGGCCGGCCTGAAGCCGTTCGTCATCGCCAAGGTGCTGACGGCGGTGCAGCATCCCGACGCCGACCGGCTGCGGGTGCTGACCGTCGACACCGGCAATGGCGCAGCCCCTGTCCAGGTGGTGTGCGGTGCGCCGAATGCCCGCGCCGGCTTGATCGGCGCCTTCGCCGCGCCCGGCGCCTATGTGCCCGGTATCGACGTGACGCTGACCGTCGGCAAGATCCGGGGCGTCGAGAGCCATGGCATGATGTGTTCCGAGCGCGAGCTGGAGCTGTCGGATGAGCACAATGGCATTATCGACCTGCCGGCCGATGCGCCTGTCGGCACCAGCTTCGCGGCTTACGCGCATCTCGACGATCCGGTGATCGAGATCAATCTGACGCCGAACCGGCCGGATGCGACCAGCATTTACGGCGTCGCCCGGGACCTGGCGGCAAGCGGGCTTGGCCGGCTCAAGACCGCGCCGGTCGAAGCGGTCCCTGGCAAAGGTGAAACGCCGGTCAAGGTGACCATCGAGGCGCCGGAGCTCTGCCCCGGTTTCGCGCTGCGCCTGGTGAAAGGCGTGAAGAACGGGCCGTCGCCGAAATGGCTGCAGCAAAGGCTGATCGCCATCGGCTTGCGCCCGATCAGCGCGCTGGTCGACATCACCAACTACGTCACCTTCGACCGTGGCCGGCCGCTGCATGTGTTCGATGCCAAGAAGGTCGCCGGCAATCTCGTCGTGCGCCGCGCACGCGACGACGAGAAGGTGCTGGCGCTTGACGGGCGCGAATACACGCTGACGCCGCAGATGTGCGTGATCGCCGACGACAATGGCGTCGAATCGATCGCCGGTGTCATGGGCGGCGAGCATTCCGGCTGCGACGAGAACACCACGGACGTGCTGATCGAATCCGCTCTTTGGGATCCGATCACCACGGCCCGCACTGGCCGTACGCTCGGCATCATCACCGATGCCCGTTACCGTTTCGAGCGTGGCGTCGACCCAGAATTCATGGTGCCCGGCGTCGAGCTGGCGACAAAGCTTGTGCTGGAGTTCTGCGGCGGCGAGCCGACGGAAACCGAGGTCGTTGGCTATGCCGGCTACAAGCCTAAGATCGTTTCCTTCCCGATCTCGGAAGTAAAGCGGCTGACCGGCACCGAAGTGCCAAAGGCGGAAAGCCTCGACATCCTTTCGCGCCTCGGCTTCGAGCCGCAGGGCTCGGACGACATCGTCGATGTGGCGGTGCCGTCCTGGCGGCCCGATGTCGATGGCAAAGCCGACCTGGTCGAGGAAGTCATGCGCATTCACGGCGTCGACAACATCGCGCCGCAGCCGCTCGGCGCTCATGAAGCGGTCAATTCCAAGATCCTGACGACGCTGCAGGTGCGCACCCGCATTGCTAAGCGCTCGCTCGCCGTGCGGGGCATGCTGGAGGTTCTCACCTGGTCGTTCATCCCGGCCAAACACGCCGAACTGTTCGGCGGCGGCCAGACGGCGCTGAAGCTCGCCAATCCGATTGCAGCCGACATGTCCGATATGCGGCCCTCGCTGTTGCCCGGCCTGATCGTCGCCGCGCAGCGCAATGCCGACAAGGGCATCGGCGATGTCGCGCTGTTCGAGGTCTCCGGTACCTATGAGGGCGACGGCCCCGACCAGCAGCGGCGCGTTGCGGCCGGTGTGCGCCGCGGCACCGCCAAGCTCGACGGCTCCGGCCGCAGTTGGGCCGGCAATTCCGGTCCGGTCGGCGTATTCGACGCCAAGGCCGACGCGATTGCAGCGCTGGAAGCCTGCGGCGCCCCGGTCGACAGGCTGCAGATCGAGCCAGGCGGTCCGGCCTGGTACCATCCCGGCCGCTCCGGCACGATCAAGCTCGGCCCGAAGACCGTGCTCGGCACGTTCGGCGAATTCCACCCCAAGACGCTGGAGGGGTTGGACGTTTCCGGACCGATCTGCGGTTTCGAGGTCTATATCGACGCCGTGCCGGAACCGAAGGCCAAGCCGACGAAAACCAAGCCGAAGCTCGAGCTGTCCGCCTTCCATGCGGTGAAGCGCGACTTTGCTTTCGTCGTCGACAAGGCGGTCGAGGCCGGTACGCTGGTGCGCGCGGCGCTCGCTGCCGACAAGAAGCTGGTCACCGGCGTTTCGGTGTTCGACGTGTTCGAGGGGGCATCTCTCGGGGCCGCCAAGAAGTCGATTGCCATCGAAGTGTCTATCCAGCCGGTTGAAAAGACGCTCACCGACGAGGATTTCGAGGCGCTGGCCAAGCGCATCGTCGACAATGTCGGCAAGCAAACGGGCGGCATGCTGAGAACGTAGAGCGGCTAACGCCCGCCCTACATATTTCGCCTTCACGCAATTCTTAGGGAAAGCGCGTCTTAGGGAAAGCGCGGCGCGCTTTCCCAGGAAAACCGCTACACACTTTTTCCTGGAATTGCTTCTGAGGATTGCCGGCAGTTGCGAATCGCTCTCCAAAGGGCGATGGACCATCTGCGCTATTCCGGTCTGCCGTTCGAAGCCCAGCGCGAAGCGTTTCTCGCAATGGTGTTGGCGGATGCGCTCGTCAGCGACGCGCTGGAGCGGGCCCGCACGCTGGCGTTGCCGGACTGGCTGGTGGTGTCCGGCGCGCTCTACAACAGCATCTGGAACCATCTGACCGGCAAGCCGCCGGGCTACGGCATCAAGGATGTCGATCTCTTCTACTTCGATGACAGCGACCTGTCCTACGAGGCCGAGGACGCGGTCATCCGCCGGGCGGCGCAGCATTTCGAGGGGCTGGCTCTGCCGGCCGAGGTGCGCAACCAGGCACGGGTGCATCTGTGGTATCCGCAGAAATTCGGCCAGCCCTGCCCGCGCTATACGAGCTCCAGCGAGTCGGTGAGCTATTTCGCCTCGAAGACGCATGCGGTCGGGGTGCGATACGATGCCGACGAGCAGCTTGAGATCGTGGCGCCGTTCGGGCTGGATGACCTCTTCGCGTTTCGCATCACGCCCAACCGGCTGATGGATAACAGGCGCACGCATGAGGCGAAGGGGGCGAGGGCGAAGGCGTGCTGGCCGGAGATTACGGTGGTGCCTTGGTGATACGAAATGGCGGCGCGAGGCACCCCCCTCTGGCCTGCCGGCCATCTCCCCCGCAAGGAGGGAGATTGGCAGCTTCATCGTTGGCGCACTTTCTGCAACGTTGGTGATTGGCGAAAACAGCGACGACAGCCGATCTCCCCCCTTGCGGGGGAGATGTCCGGCAGGACAGAGGGGGGTGCCGCGCGCTGACTTCTCAGGGCGCCAAGCTCCCCCGCTTGTTCACCCATTCACCAGCGCCAACAGTTCCTCCGTATAGCGCTTGCCAACCACCTTATCCGGCGACAGCGCGTCGCCAATCGCCGCCACCTCGGCCGCGCTCAGCTCGATCCCGACCGCCGCCGTGTTCTGCTCGAGATGGCGTATCTTTCTTGCGCCGGGGATCGGCACGATGAAGTCGCCCTGGTGCAGCACCCAAGCCAGCGCCAGCTGCGCCGATGTGACGCCTTTTTCCACCGCCAGCTTTTCCAGCGTCGCAACGACCTTGGCGTTTGCCGCCATGGCGTCGGCCTGGAAACGCGGCAAGGTGCGGCGCCAATCGTCGTCGCTGAGGGCCTCGGGCTTGGCGATGGTGCCGGTGAGCAGGCCGCGACCGAGCGGGCTGTAGGGGACGAAGCCGATGCCGAGTTCGCGGCAGACATCGAACACTTCGTCTTCGGGGTCGCGGCTCCAAAGCGAGTACTCACTCTGCACGGCAGCGATCGGATGCACGGCGTGCGCCCGGCGGATGGTGGCGGCACTGACCTCCGACAGGCCCAGCGCCCGCACCTTGCCATCGCGCACCAGCTCGGCCATGGCACCGACCGTGTCCTCTATCGGCACGTCGGGATCGACGCGGTGCTGGTAGTAGAGGTCGATAACATCGGTATCGAGCCGCTTCAGCGAGGCTTCCGCCACCGCCTTGACGTGCTCCGGGCGGCTGTCGACGCCGACCATGCGTTCGAGGCCTGAGCCTTCCTCGGAAATCTTGAAGCCGAATTTGGTGGCGATCGTCACCCTGTCGCGCACCGGCTTCAACGCCTTGCCGAGAAGGATCTCGTTCTCAAAGGGACCATAGACTTCGGCGGTGTCGAAAAACGTCACGCCGATCTCGACAGCGCGGCGCAGCGTGGCGATTGCGTCAACCTCTGCCTGACCGCCATATGCGAAGCTCATGCCCATGCAGCCGAGGCCGACGGGGAAGACTTCGAGCTCAGTACCAAGTTTGCGGGTTTTCATGGCGCATCTCCTTGTTGCGATGAAACAGAGATAGCGCCTGGCTTTACGTTCGATAATTGGCTGTCATTCGCACGGGCTGTTCTATAAAATAGAGCAATGAACCGAGCGCATCTTTCTCAACTCGCTGTACTGGCAACAGTCGCCCAATGCGGTAGTTTTCGCGGCGCGGCGCGCGAACTGGCCATCGCGCCCTCGGCAGTTAGCCATGCCGTGTCCAGCCTGGAGGCGCGGCTCGGCGTGCGGCTTTTGGCGCGCAGCACCCGCAGCGTGGCACCAACGGAGGAGGGCGCGCAGCTGCTCGAACGGCTGCGGCCGGCGCTGTCCGAGATCGATCTGGCGCTGGAAACGGCGATCGAGGCGCGCGACCGGCCGGCCGGGAACCTGCGGCTGACCGTGCCGCGCACCGCGGCCCACCTGGCATTGACGCCCAGGCTCGGCGGCTTTGCCGCGGCCTATCCCGACATCGTGCTGGAAATCGTCATCGAGGATCGCTTCACCGACGTCGTCGAAGGCGGCTTCGATGCCGGCGTGCGGCTCGGTGAGAGCCTGCAGCGCGACATGATCGCGGTGCGCATCGGACCGGACCTTCGCGGCGCCGCGGTCGGCGCGCCATCCTATTTCGCGACCATGCCAAGACCCCGCCATCCGCGCGATCTTGCCGACCACCGCTGCATCCGCTTCCGTTTTTCCAGCGGCATTCTTTACCGCTGGGAATTCGAGAAGGATGGCGAAGAGATCGAGATCGCGGCGCAAGGGCCGCTGATCCTCGACGAAGACCATCTGATCGCCCAGGCAGCGGTCGACGGCGCAGGGCTCGCCTTCGTCTTCGACGATTATGTGCGCGCGCCGCTCGCCGACGGCCGCTTGATCCGCGTGCTGGAAGACTGGTGTCCGCCCTTCGACGGTTTCTTCGTCTACTACCCCAGCCGCCGCCAGATGCGCCCGGCGCTGCGGGCGTTTGTGGATTTCTTCAAGGTCGGTGCTTAGCCACCTCCCCCTTGTGGGGAGGGTGGAAGAAAGCCCAGCTGCCATTCGTTCACCAGCCATGCCGGCATTCATCACCAACAACTCAACCCGCTACGGCTGGGCGGCGATCGTCCTCCACTGGCTGATCGGCATCCTGTTCATCGGCCAGTTCATGCTCGGCTTCATCATGGTGCGGTTGACCAGCCAGCGCACCGCCTTCGAGCTGATCCAGCTGCACAAATCCTTCGGCTTCCTGCTGCTCGGCCTCCTCATCCTGCGCATTGCCTGGCGGCTCGGCAATGCGGCCCCGGCCTTGCCGGCCTCGGTCGGAGGCCTGGAGCGTCGGACGGCGCCGCTGGCGCATCTGGCACTTTATGGCTTCCAGCTCGCGGTGCCGCTGTCCGGCTGGGCACTGGTTTCGGTGTCGATGCTGGAGATCCCCAGCATGCCGTTCAACCTTTTCGTGATGCCGAACCTGCCGCTCGGCGTGTCCGATGCGGCGGAAAACTTCTGGGCGGCAGCACACTGGTATCTCGCCTATGCCGGCATTGCCTTGGTTGCGCTGCATGCGCTGGCGGCGCTGCGGCATCATTTCTGGCTGCGCGACAGCGTGCTCACGCGCATGATCACGCCTTCGTCAGATCAGGACATGGAATAGCGCGCGCCGCGCATTCGTTCATTGGAGTGAGGGCGCAACACTTCGCCTGCCCCAGTAAGGACAAAACCCATGTATGCGCGCATCTTCGGATTGGCGGCTGTTGCCGCTTGCCTTGCCATGCCTGTCTCCGCCGCTGTGGACCTCGGCGACGCCGCCGGCAGCTACACGGTCAACCCGGCCAGCTCCAGCATTCGCTTCTCCATCGGCAAGGTCGGTGGCGGCGGCCTCGACGGCGCCTTTGGCCGCTTCAAGGGCTCCATCCGCATCGACAACAGCGATGTCGGCCGTTCCGCGGTCAACTTCACCATCTATCCCGAAAGCGTCGGCACCGGCCAGGGCCGCATCGACGCCTTCCTGCGCTCCGATGCGGTGTTCGACGTGGCCAACAGCCCCGAAATCCAGTTCCGCTCGACCAGCGTAACCCGAACCAGCGACACCACGGCGCTGGTCAGCGGCCGGCTGACGGCGCGCGGCAAGACGTTTGCGGAAAAGTTCACTGCCGAGCTCGGCGGGCTGAAGGGCGGCGTCATTAAATTCCACGTCACCGGCAAGGTGCTGCGCTCCCGGTACGGCATGGATGTCGGCACGCCGATCTATTCGAATATCGTCAATTTCGACATGACGCTAACGGGCAAGCGAGGCTAGCAGGACCAGCGATCCGCATTGGCTTTTCCTGCAATTTCGGGCAAACCTCCTCGCCTGTAAATCGATAGGAGAAGCCTGATGTTCCGATGGGGTGTTTTGTCGACGGCCAAGATCGGCCGCGAGCAATTGTTGCCGGCAATCGTCGAGGCCGAGAATGGCGTTTTGTCCGCGATCGCCAGCCGCGACCTGTCGAAGGCCGAGGCCCTGGGCGAGCGGTTCGGCGCCAGGCATGCCTTTGGTTCGTATGAGGAGCTGCTCGCTTCGAAAGACGTCGACGGCGTCTACATCCCGCTGCCGACCTCGCAGCATGTCGAGTGGACGGCCAAGGCCATCGAAGCGGGCAAGCATGTGCTGGTGGAAAAGCCGCTGGCGCTCGACGCCAAGAATATCGCACCGCTGATCAAGCTGCGCGACCAGAAGAAGGTGCTGGTCTGCGAGGCCTTCATGGTCATCTACCACCCGCAATGGATCAAGGTGCGCGATCTCATCGCCGATGGCGCCATCGGCCGGCTGCGCCATGTGCAGGGCGCCTTCTCCTATTACAATGTCGATCCCACCAACATGCGCAACCAGCTCGATCTCGGCGGCGGCGCGCTGCCTGATATCGGCGTCTATCCGACGGTGTCGACGCGGTTTTCGAGCGGCAAGGAGCCACTGCGCGTGCAGGCGACGATCGAGCGCGACAAGAAATTCGGCACCGACATCTATTCCTCGATCCGCGCCGATTTCGGCGATTTCGAACTGTCCTTCTATCTGTCGACGCAGATGGCGGCGCGGCAGGTGATGGTGTTCCACGGCGAGAAGGGTTTCATCGAGGTGTTCTCGCCGTTCAATGCCGGGCTCTACGACCATCACCGCATCGAATTGCACAACCAGAACCATACGGAGGCGCAGGTGTTCCGCTTTCCCGGCACGCAGCAATACCGGCGCGAGGTCGAGACGTTTGCCAGGGCGGCACAGGGTGGCAAGGAGCGTGTCTTCACGCTGGAGGAGTCCGTGCTCAACCAGAAGGTCATCGACGCCATCTTCCGCGCCGGCGGCAAGGAAGGCTGGGAGGCCGTCTGATACAGCAATCTTAGCGGGTAATTTCATGGGAGAAGGGCGTCCGCATTGTGCATGCGGACGCTCCTTTCCTGTTGAACTGACGATCTCACGCGCCTCTGAGCGTCAGGTGCAAGGTCTCGGCGAAGCGGTCGGGATAGGGCGCAAAGCCCATGTGGTCGCCGGGGAAGGCGGCGCGCTTGCTGCCGAGCCCGTCGGCCAGCGCCTTGCCCATGCCGTCGATCGGCTGGCCGATGGACTCTTCGCCGATGCCGACCACGACCGGGCGGCCGCGCAGCGCCTCGATATCAGGACGGTAGAGCGACAGCGGCATGACGCCATGCGCCAGCCAGTATTCGAAATTGCCGCTGACCCTGGCAAAGGTCTCGGCCTCCTCGGGCGACGGTTCGAACGAAGGCGGTCCGTCCTGCGGCCCGGCTTCATCCTGACCCGGCCCTTCCGACAGGCTGTTCTCGCTGAAGAATTTCTGCATCGCCGCCTCGACACCCTGGCTGCGATAGGTGTCGTGCAGGTCGCGCATGCCGGCCAGTGACGGCGACGGGTCGTCGAGCAGCATCATGCTGGGCGGCTCATGCGCCACCAGTGCACGAACCCGGCCGGGATGGCGGGCGGCGAGGTTGAGCCCGATCTGGGCGCCGCCGCTGGTGCCGAACACATAGGCCGGTCCGGCGCCAAGCGCCTCGATCAATCGCGCGGCATCGTCGCCATGGACATCGAGGTCCTGCTCTTGCGGCTCTCCGTCGAAGGTGCTGCGCGAATTGCCGCGCGGATCATAGGCGACCACCGTGTAGCGGTCGGCGAGGTGGCCCGCGACATCGGCGAAGACGCCGGCGTCCTGCGGTCCGCCGGGGATTATCAACAGTACGGGGCCGGAACCGCGCATCTCATAATAGAGGCTGGCGCCCGGTACTTTCAGCGTCGACGTTTGGGGGGTCATGTCCATCTCTCCTGTTGTTCTCATGTCAAAGTTCGGCTTTGCGCCGGGTCCGATCATTTGCTGGCGACAACCATGCGGTTGCCCTCGCTGTCGCGGAATTCGGCGACTGTGCGGCCCGGCTGCCAAGGCGCTTCCTGCGGCTCGGTGATGATTTCGACGCCGCGCGCCTTCAGGCCCGCGACCGTTGCCTCGACATCGCCATCAACGAGCACCAGCACGGGCTCAGTGCCCGGCGTGTCATCGGGGCGTTTGACGAAATGCAAATTGGTGACGGCGCCGGGAAATGTCAGCTCGATCCAGCGCCAGCCGCTGTCGCCCATCAGCTGGTCCTCCGCCACTTGGCAAGCAAGATGTCCGGTGTAGAAGGCCTTGGCGCGGTCCTGGTCGAACACCGGCAATTCGGCAAACTGGATGTGCATGATGGGTCTCTCCTGCTCCTGGACGGCTGCCGCGCAGCCGTCGACGGGAAAGACGATCCGGACGATCGAAAAGATTCGCCGGGCGACGAATCTTTTCGAGGCCGCGAAACGTCTTCTCTGTGCAGAGTTGAAAAACAGGAGACGACAATGGGCTACAATCTCATCCGCTACGGCGTGAAGGACGAAAGCATCGCCGAGAACCGTATGCTGGTTGCACAGGTGTTCGAGGCACTCGACGACACGAAGCCGCAATCCGTGCGCTACCTCGTCCTGGAACTGGAGAATGGCGAGTTCATCCATCTTGTCAGCCAGGATGGCGACGGCCTGACGGGGCTCGCAGCCTTCAAGGCCTTCAGCGCCGATCATGCCGGGCGCCGCTCGACGCCGCTTGCCAGATCGCCGGCAAAGATCGTCGGCAATTATCGTATGCTGGCCGGCGAGGTCGTGCCGGCTTGAATGCAAAGACCGGCATTTTGGGAACGGACAGGATGAACACAGCAAAACTCGACCGCGTTGCCCTGGAGGCGATGCTCGGCGCCTTGCGACCGAAGCTGCACCGCTACTGCGCCCGCATGGCCGGCTCGGTGATCGATGGCGAGGACATCGTCCAGGAGACACTGATCAAGGCACTGCAGGCCATCGACGGCGACGCCACCGTTGGGCGTCCGGAGCAATGGCTGTTCCGCATAGCCCACAATGCCGCGCAGGATCATCTGCGCCGGCGCCAGCGGGAGCAGGCGCGCATGAGCGAGACCGACATGACGACGATCGAAGACCCCTCCGCAAGCGCCGATGCGAGGCTCGCCACCGCCGCCAGCCTGCGAAGCTTCATGCAGCTGGCAACAGTGCAGCGCAGCGCCGTGATCCTTGTCGACGTGCTTGGCCTCAGCCTGCACGAAACCTGCGAAGTGTCCGGCGCGACGCTGGCCGCGACCAAGGCAGCGCTGCATCGCGGGCGGTCGCAGCTGCGCCTGCTGGCGTCACAGGACGAGCAGGCGCCTGCCCCAAAGCTCGACGCCGACGACGAGCGGCGCCTGCGCCGCTATGTCGACCTGTTCAACGCGCGCGACTTCGACGCCGTGCGCGCGTTGATCGCCGAGGATATCCAGCTTGAAGTCGTCAACCGCACCCGCATGCGCGGCAAGGCGCAGGTTTCCAACTATTTCGGCAATTACGACCGTGTCCAGGACTGGGCGCTGTCGCTCGGCTTCGTCGACCGCAGGCCGGCCATCCTGATCCGCAACCCGCAAACGGGAGATGACGCCGTGCGCGGCTTCATGCTGGTCGACTGGCAGGATGGAAAGGTCAGCCATATCCGCGATTTCCGCTACGCGCCCTATTGCCTTGCCGACGCGGAGATCCGTTTCATCGACGGGTGAGTGCAAGCGGCCAGAGAGCGCGGGCTTCGCGCCTCAGGCGAAGCTTTGCAAATTGGCGTCCTGCAGCTTGGAGCCGGCGAGCAAGGCCTCGAGCACCTGCTTCTTGAGCGACAGGCACTGCGAACGGGCAAGCTTTGCGATGGCCGAGACCTCGGCCAGCTCGCAGGCAAGCACCAACTCCTTCTGCTGGCCGATGATCGCTTGCGTGAAGTCGCGCGATTTGAAGCCGAGATGGAGGACACGCTCCGACTGGTCGAGCGTTTGGTCGAGCAGGCGAACTAGGCGCAGATTGCCGGAGAGTTCGGCCAGGGCCAGGCGAAAGGCGCGGTCGGCCGCCAGAAAGGCGACATGGCTGCGCAGCGTCTCCGGCTTCAGCACCTTTTGCGCCGCCAGCCTGATGTCGTCGAGCCCGCGTTCGGTGAGGTTGGCCGCGGCCACCCGGAACACTTCCGGCTCGATCAGGCTGCGGACGTCGAAAATCTCGTCGACGTCGCGCAGGCTAAGCGGTGCGATGACATAGCCGCGGCGCGGCTCGCTCTTGATCAGCCCTTCCTGCGTCAGGCGGGCCAAAGCCGAGCGGATCGTCGCCTTTCTGATCTGGTAGCGGTCGCCGATCTGCTTTTCGGTCAGGCTTTCGCCGGGTTGCAGGACGCAGGCGACGATGTCGCTCTTCAGCTGCTCATAAGCTTCCTCGCTGCGCAATATGTCGGCGGTCGACGGCGCCTTGACGGCGGACGGTGACACTGATTTCGGAAGAGCCATATCTGCCTGCCCGTTTGGTCTGCCCGCGTGGTCTGCCCGCGTAGTCTGCCCGCGTAGTCTGCTTGCCCGTTCGACCATCCGGTTGACGGGTCTGCCGGCATTCGCTAGCCTGAGCATCTCAGTTGTATTGTTTGAGCTTCCCAATGGAGATGATGACAAATGTCTCTTGCCGCCAACTCGCCTCTTTACGCCGTAACCGCCGATATCGTCAACGCAGCCAAAGGTGCTCATGTCTTCGAACGGGTAAAGGCGGTGCTGCGCGAACACACCGATCGCTTCCATGCATCAGGCGTGCTCGCGCATGAGGAAGACGACGATGAGGTGCTGCTGCATGCCAGCCCTGACTTGACCATCTACCACATCACGCTGTCGCCCGGCCTGCAGTACCCGCCGCACAACCATCTGATGGATGCGCTGATCGGCATCTACAAGGGTAGCGAGACCAACTTCATCTATCCCGTTGACGGCAGCGAGATCGATGCGCCGGAACGCCACGACATCGCGGCGCCCGCCGTGGTGCACATGACCCCTGATACTGTGCACGCGGTCGCCAACACCGGCAGCGCCCGCTCAGGCGCCCTGCATGTCTATCTCGGCAATCTTACCGAGACCCACCGCCACATGTGGAGCCCGGACAGCAACCAGGCAGAGCCGTTCGAGAATATGCGGTATCTGGCTGGTGCGAGGCCGATTGGGTCCTGATCCGGGATAGGCGGAATAACGGTCGGCGCATACCGGCCCATTTCAAGAACACCGCAGCGCGTTGATGAGCACAGTTAGTGCGGCAGGCTGATGCTGGCGACTGGGGTAATACATGAAGAAGCCTGGAATAGGCGGCGTCCAGTTCTCCAGCACTCGAATGAGGCGGTGCTCGGCAACGTGTTCCGCGACCTGCTCTTCATATGTGAGGCCAAGACCGGCTAGCGGATCGCAGGAAATCACAGTTTCGGCGGAAATGGCGCGCCCGAAGAGATTCGAACTCCTGACCCCCAGATTCGTAGTCTGGTGCTCTATCCAGCTGAGCTACGGGCGCGCAACAGGCCATGCTTTACATAGCCCCGCTAACCGATCCTGACGACCGGCCGCGACAAGACGTGTTCCCTAGCGACTGAATTTCCGAAAAGCAAGCCAATCCGGCAAAAGTTTTGTCGCAGCTGCTTTCGACGGTGCCGATCAAAGGGGTGCTGAGATTCAGCTCAGTCCGGCTTCGGCTGAATATCAATACAGCTCAGGCAGGGCGGCGCAGGCCGTTGCGGGCCTGGTCGAGGCGGACCGGCTGGTCGGGGATGGTGACGGCGAAGGTGGTGCGGCCGCCGATCGATTCGACCAGTTCCACCGTGCCGCCATGGGCGCGGATCAGCTCGTGCGCGATGGCCAGGCCAAGGCCGGTGCCGCCGCTGCGGGCCGAGCCTCGAAACGCCGCGAACAGGTTTTCTCGCGCCTTCGCCGGCAGGCCGGGACCGGTGTCGGTGACAATGATGCGGCTTACGCTGCCTATGCGCTCGGCCGATACGGCGAGCCGGCGCACCAGCGCGCTCTCGGCGTCGGCCGCCATCGCCTGCACCGCGTTTCGGCACAGATTGGTGAGCACGCGAAACAGCTGGTCGGAATCGGCATCGACCTCGAAGGCGAGCTCGACGGCATTGACGAATTCGATGCCGTCCTCGATGTCGAGCAGGCCGTGGACGTCGTCGACCAGCTGGCGCAGCCGCAAGCGGCGGCGTGAGGGCGCCGGCTCCTGTGTGCGGCCATAGTGGAGCACACCTTCGGAATAGGAGACGGCGCGGTCGAGCGCGCGCAACAGCTTTGGCGCGAAGGCCTGCACCGTCGGGTCCTTGACCAGGCGCAGGCGGTCCGACATCAGTTGCGCCGAGGCCAGGATGTTGCGCATGTCATGGTTGATCTTGGAGACGGCGAGGCCAAGATCGGCAAGATGCTTCTGCTCCGACAGCATCTTTTGCAGCCGTTCCTGCATCTGCGACAGTTCGCGCTCGGCAACGCCGATCTCGTCGGCACGGGCGGCCGGGTGGATGATGCGCCCTGGATCGTCGGGCGCCTCGGAGAAGGACAGCATCGAGCGCGTCATGGTGCGGATCGGGCCGATCATGATCAGGTCGATCGCGGCATAGACCAGCATTGCGGTGAACAGCGAGATCAGCAGCGAGACGAAGGCGACGTTGCGCGAATAGCGCAGCATGGCGTTGCGGAGGGAATAGTCGGGCATGATCAGCTCGAATTCCTTGTCGCTGTCGCCGACCGGGCCGAACACCCGCAGCATGCGCTTGCCGCCGAAGAACAGCGTATCCAGCGCCCCGGTCATGCCCTTGATCATGCCGACATTGGCGATGTCGATGTGCTCGTCGACCTGCGGCGGCATCTCGGCCACCACCAGCAGGCGCGATACGCCGCCGTCGCGCACCGCGATCGCCTTGGCGCCGATTGCCATCAGCACGTCGTTCTGGGCGGCGCGGGAGAGCGAATTGGGCTCACCCTGCACCAGCACGATCGACACCGCGGCAGCGGTGCTTAGCCTCTCCTTCAGCCAGGCCAGGCGGTAGCTGGCGATCCAGGGCAGGAAAATGAGGACTTCGGCCAGGAGCACGAAGACAATGGTGAGCAAGAGCAGCTTGGTCGACAGGCCGCGCGCCAAGGGCACTGAACGATTGGGCACCGAACGGCTCGCAACCGGGCGAACGGTCGCCGGGCTGGCATCGGCTGTCGCCGGGCCGCTCCCTTCATCCGCTGATGCAACTTCGCTCATTAAGGCCTGTCTTCACAAACGCTTGATCGGTTGAGATTAGGTGATTGCGGCTTTTTTGCCAATTTCATCCTTCGTTGGACGATGGCGCCAGCAATAAAAATAGCCTCGAACTGAGTGTTCGCGCCGCGACGAACGGGGTGTCGCGTCGTGACGAACTGGCAGTTCGCACTGCGACGAACTGGTATTCGCGCCGGATTGACTCCCAAAACCCTTCTTTCTATAAGCCGCTCACGCTCGGGCCATTCGTCCCGGCGCGGTTTCGATCGCGCCAATGCCGGCCCGGCAAAGCTCCTGTTACACAGTGACAGAATCAAGAAGGGCCGCACCCCGCGGTATTAAAACAAATGAAGCGTACCTACCAACCGTCCAAACTCGTCCGCAAACGCCGGCACGGTTTCCGTGCTCGCATGGCCACCAAGGGTGGTCGCGGCGTCGTCGCAGCTCGCCGCAACCGCGGCCGCAAGCGGCTCAGCGCCTGAACGGAAGACGAGATCGTTGCCCGCAACCGGCAAGCCAGTGGGACCAAACCCCAAGCGGCTTCTGAAACGTGCGGAATTCCTGGCCGTCCGCCGCGGTGAAAAGCGGCGCGGGCGGCTTTTTCTCGTTGAAGTTCTCGACCGCAAAGACGGCCTGCCGCCGCGCGTCGGCTTCACCGTCACCAAGAGGGTCGGCAATGCGGTTGTGCGCAACCGCGTCAGGCGGCGGCTGAAAGAAGCCGTGCGCACCCATGCCGCAAGTGACATGGCGCCCGGCAATGACTATGTCATCGTCGGGCGTGAAGACGTGCTCACCATTCCGTTCGGCCAGTTGAAGGCCGAACTCTCCCGCCGTCTCAGCGGAACACGATAGGCCAAGGGCTTTCGATGGAAAACAACCGGAACTTCTACATCACCATCGTCTTGTCGGTGCTGATCCTCGGGCTATGGCAATATTTCTATGTGCTGCCGCGCAGCGAACAGCAGCGCGAGGCGGCCCGCATCGAAGAGCAGCGGGCGGCGGAGCAGAAGAAGGCGGCCGAGGCCGCCAACCCCGGCGGCACGCCGGCGCCCGCAGCGCCCGGCGCCATTCCAAACGCGCCCGGCACCTATGTCACGACGCCGGAAGGCCGCGCGCAGGAAGTGGCCAAGACGGCCCGCGTCAACATCGACACGCCGAGCCTGTCGGGCTCGATCAACCTCACCGGCGCCCGCCTCGACGACCTAAAGCTCAAGCACTACACCGAAACGGTCGACAAGACATCGCCGCAGATCCAGCTGCTCAATCCGCAGGCGCTGCCCACCGGCTATTATGCCGAGATCGGCTTTGTCGGCAGCGACACGACCGGCACGGTGCCGGGCCCGGAAACGGTCTGGAGCGTCGACGGCAATGCGACGCTGACGCCGGCGACGCCAGTGACGCTGACCTTCACCAACGACAAGGGCCTGACCTTCAAGCGCACGATCTCCGTCGACGGCGACTACATGTTCACCGTTTCCGATGCGGTGCAGAATTCAGGCTCGGCCCCGGTCACGCTGTCCAATTACGGCCGCGTCATCCGTTTCGACAAGCCAGCCATTGCCAGCTCCTATGTGCTGCATGAAGGCCTGATCGGCGTCACCGGCACGGAAGGCCTGCAGGAGCACAAATACGCCGACATCGAGAAGAACAAGCTGTATACGCCGAGCAAATCGACCGATGGCTGGCTTGGCATCACCGACAAATACTGGGCGGTCACCCTGGTGCCGACCGAGAAGCAGCCGTTCCAGCCGCACTATGCCTATTACGACAATGGCCGCCCGCGCTACCAGTCGGACTTCCTCACCGACCCGATCACCATTGCCGCCGGCCAGTCGGCGACGGTGGAGACCGAGATCTTCGCCGGCGCCAAGGAAGTCAACAAGATCAACGCCTACGCCCAGGACCGGCAGATCAGGCTGTTCGACCGGCTGATCGATTGGGGGTGGTTCATCTGGATCACCAAGCCGATGTTCTACCTGATCGACACGCTGTACAAATTCTTCGGCAATTTCGGCTTGGCCATCCTTGCCACCACGGTCGTCGTCAAAACCCTCTTCTTCCCGCTCGCCAACAAATCCTATGCGTCGATGGCGAACATGAAGAAGGTGCAGCCCAAGATGCTCGAGATCCGCGAGAAATACGCGGACGACAAGATGAAGCAGCAACAGGCGATGATGGAGCTGTACAAGACCGAGAAGATCAATCCGCTCGCCGGCTGCTGGCCGGTGGCACTGCAGATCCCGGTGTTCTTCTCGCTCTACAAGGTGCTCTACATCACCATCGAGATGCGGCACGCGCCGTTCTTCGGCTGGATCCAGGATCTGGCGGCGCCCGATCCGACCTCGGTCTTCAACCTGTTCGGCCTGCTGCCCTTCGCGCCGCCGGCATTCCTGCCGCATATGGGTGCCTGGGCGGTGGTCATGGGCATCACCATGTTCCTGCAGATGCGCATGAACCCGACGCCGCCGGATCCGACGCAGGCGCAGATCTTCACCTGGATGCCGGTGATCTTCACCTTCATGATGGGCAGCTTCCCGGCCGGCCTCGTCATCTACTGGGCCTGGAACAACACGCTGTCGATCCTGCAGCAGGGCGTGATCATGAAGCGCCAGGGCGCCAAGATCGAATTGTGGGACAATTTGGCGGCGCTGTTCCGAAAGAAACCATCGCCGGCTGAATAGAAGGCGTGGCAATCAAAGCCCCGGCTCGTCCGGTGTTTTTTGTGGACGAGGCGCGCATCACGTTCCCGTGAGGCGCGAAACTTGCGGCGTGCATCCGGCGTGGCTGCTGCTGTACCGCCAAGGCCGATCAACACCGATCAGCCCTAATCCGAAGACCGCTGTTTTTGATCCGCGACCCCGTCATGTCCATCGCGGGGATGCGGCTCGTGGGATGGGCATTCGCCTTTAAGTATCTGTTATTATTATTGTTTTTTACTCTGTATCGAAACTTTCCGGCAGTCGCCGCGTAACTCTTCCCGACAATCGAATCAACAATTGTCGCACCAGAAGGGTTCTCCAATGGCAAAGTCCATCCTCAAGGCATTCTGCTTTTCCGCCGGCCTGGCTCTATCGGGCCTCGCAGCGACGACGGCCTATACGCTCGCCAATCCCGCCGTTGGCGGCGCTGCGATGCTGACCTCCAAGAACATCGTCGAGAACGCCCTCAACTCGCCGATCCACAAGACGCTGGTTGCCGCCGTCAAGGCCGCCGGCCTGGTCGACACGCTGGAAAGCGCGGGACCCTTCACGGTGTTTGCGCCGACCGATTCCGCCTTCAAGAAACTGCCGGCCGGCACCGTCGCCACGCTGGTGAAGCCCGAAAACAAGAACAAGCTGACCAATATCCTGACGGCCCATGTCGTGGCCGGAAAGATCTCGGCCAAGGAGATGATGACCAAGGCCAAGGCGATGGGCGGCAAGTATGAGATGAAGACCGTCAGCGGCGACACGCTGATCGCCGAGGTCAAGGGCGGCTCGCTCTACATCGTCGACGAGTCCGGCGGCGCCGCCAAGGTGACGGTCGCCGACGTCAACCAGTCGAACGGCGTCATCCACGTCGTCAACAAGGTGCTGTTGCCGAAGTAACGGCTTTACGCAACGGGGAATGACGGCGGGCTGCGACGGGCTTTCTCGGTCTGCCTTCCCCACCTCACGGCGAGGTGCCATTCTTTTGAAGCCGTCTTCGACACCACCGGGGTCCTGCTTGTCCTTCGCAGGGCCCCGTTTTTTTGGGTTTCAGGGCGCCTTAGCCGACGGCGGCGGTCGACCTGATCGTGATCTGCCGCGGCACGAACTGAACATCGAAGCCCAGCAGGGCTCGCTCATCGGGCGATTGGTGCTATAGGGCGGATCACGCCATCTTGAATGGCGGCTTTAATTTGCGCCACTCTCGACGGATCTCGCCATGGACGGACCCAACCCAGACATCAAACACCCGATCCCGATGCACACCCGCGTCGGCTTCCTCAAGCCCCTGGTCACCGCGCCGAATATCGAGATCGGCGAGTTCACCTACTATGACGATCCTGACGGACCGGACAAATTCGCCGAGCGATGCGTGCTGCATCATTATCCCTTCATCGGCGACAAGCTGATCATCGGCAAGTTCTGCGCCATCGCCGAGGGCGCGCGCTTCATCATGAACGGCGCCAACCATGCCATGTCCGGCTTTTCCACCTATCCGTTCAACATTTTCGGCCATGGCTGGGAGCAAGGCTTCGACCCGAAGACGTGGTCGCAGGAACTGCGCGGCGATACGGCGGTCGGCAATGATGTATGGATCGGCATGGATGCGGTGATCATGCCCGGCGTGTCGGTCGGCAATGGCGCCATCGTGGCGGCGAAATCGGTGGTGACGCACGACGTGCCGGCCTATGCGATCGTCGCCGGCAATGCGGCAAAGGTGGTGAAGATGCGTTTCGACGACAGGACGGTCAGGCGGCTGCTTTCCGTGGCGTGGTGGAACTGGCCGGTGGACAAGATCGGCCGCAACCTCAACGCCATTCGGGGCGCAGATATTTCCAGGCTGGAGGCAGCGACTTGAACGCCTTGGGCAACACCGTCATCGGCACCGACCTGTTCACCAAGGGGTGGATCTTCATCCGCGGCGTGCCGGCGATGAAGTTCCTGCCGCCGGAGGGGCCGCCGGAGATCGCCTTTGCCGGCCGCTCCAATGTCGGCAAGTCGTCGCTGATCAATGCGCTGGTCGGCCATAACGGGCTGGCGCGCACCTCCAACACGCCGGGGCGCACGCAGGAGCTCAACTATTTCGTGCCGGGCGGGTTTTCCGGCGAAGGCGCCGACCTGCCGCCAATGGCGCTGGTCGACATGCCGGGCTACGGCTATGCCAGCGCGCCGAAGGAAAAGGTCGACGACTGGACCAAGCTGGTCTTCGATTATCTCAAGGGCCGCGTGACGCTGAAGCGGGTCTATGTGCTGATCGATTCCCGCCATGGCATCAAAGCCAAGGACGACGAAGTGCTGTCGCTGCTCGACAAGGCGGCGGTGTCCTACCAGATCGTGCTGACCAAGACCGACAAGATCAAGGCCGCCGGCGTGCCGCGGCTGATCGAAGAGACATTACTGAAGATCAAGAAGCGGCCGGCGGCGTTTCCGTTCGTGCTCGCCACGTCGTCGGAAAAGGGCGAGGGTCTGGACGAACTGCGCGCGGCGATCGTGCTGGCGGCCAATGGCGGTTAAAAGCAACTCCAGGAAGTGTGAAGCGGTTTTCCGTCCGGAGTTGCGAAAAAAGACCTTGGCTAACTAGGCCTTTGCCTTTGGCTTCGCCTCCACAGCGATCATCTGGTGGCTTTCTTCCTCGGCAAGCTTTTCGGTGCCGTAGGACTTCAGGAACAGGCTGACGCCCGACCGCACGATGTGGTCGATTTCATCCTGGCTCGGCGCCTTGGTGCGGTAGGCGAAGATGCACTGGCGAAACAGGCCGGCGAGGCACAGTTCGGTGAATTGATAGGCGGCAAGATCGACATCATCGATCTTGAGCAGGCCGCGTTCGATGGCTGCATTGAGGAACTTGACCACCTTGTCGTGGCCGCGTTTGGGGCCGCGTTCGTAAAACCGCGCGCCCATGTCGGGTATCCTGTCGGAAGCGCCGATCACGGTGCGTTGCGCCTGGATGACCTTGGCCGAGGTGATCTTCATCGACAGCACCTTGCCGAATTTCACCAGCGTCTGGCGCAGATCGTCAGCTCGGTCGAGCATGTCGTACATGTTCTTGAAGATGGTGCCGCGCTCTTCCTCGATCAGCGCCTCGAACAGCTCTTCCTTGTTGGCGAAGTAGACATAGATCGTGCCCTTGGAGACGCCGGCCTCGCGGGTAATGTCGTTCATCGACGCCGCTTCGAAGCCCTTGTCGATGAACACGCGCCGCGCGCCCTCGATAATCTGGCTGCGCTTGACCGGATCCTGGCCCGCCGCCGGGCGGCCGCGACGCGCACTATCCAGCACATCGCACGGATCATTTTCGACGTCGGGTAACGTGTCGGCCATTAAAGTCACACCTCGCGAAAATAATTCGAACCGAGCGGTTCGATTGCTCTTGATATGGGCCTGCTTTAGCGCTATGTCAACGTTCACATCGAACCGAACGGTTCAGTATAACACATTTTCCTTATATAGCTACGGTAGCGAGATATCATGTCCTCGAACACGCCAACCACCGCCGAAGTCCGCCCCTTTCCCAACGCCAAGGTCTCGCCGGTTATCGAAGCGCCGGAAGCGCCCATCAAGCCTGCCGCCGAAGTTTTGGCCGAGGTGCCGGCCAAGAAAAAGCGGTCGGCTCGCTCGTTCATGCTGCCGATCGTCGGCCTCGCTCTGCTCAGCGCCGGCGCCTGGTATGGCTATAATTACTGGACCGACGGCCGGTTCCTGATCTCGACCGACGATGCCTATGTCCAGGCCGACATGTCGTTCGTCTCGCCGAAGATTTCCGGCTATGTCGATCAAGTCAAGGTCTCGGAGAACCAGCAGGTCAAGGCCGGCGATCCGCTGCTGACGATCGACGACGGCGACTACAGAATAGCCGTTGCCCAGGCGGAGGCGCAGATCGCCACGCTGGCCAAGACGCTCGACCGTATCGACGCGCAGACCAAGGCGGCGCACGCTTCGCTGCAACAGGCGCAGGCGCAGAAGGTCGCCGACCAGGCGGCAGCCGACAATGCCGCTCGTGCCCAGCAGCGCGCCGCGCAACTGGTCAAGACGCATGTCGGCACGCAGGCGCAATTGGACGACGCCCAGACCGCTCTCGACCAGGCCAATGCAGCCCTTGTCGGCGCCGACGCGCAGATTGCAGCCGCACAGGCCAATATCGGCGTGTTCGAAGCGCAGCGCGCCGAATCGGCCAGCACGCTGGCTTCGCTGCGGCTGAACCGCGACAAGGCCGCCCGCGATCTTTCCTTCACCGTGCTCAAGGCGCCATATGACGGCGTCGTCGGCAACCGCTCGGTCGAGCAGGGCGACCTCGTCAGCCCCGGCCAGAAGCTCGCCGTCGTGGTGCCGCTGGACAAGCTCTACATCGTTGCCAACTTCAAGGAGACGCAGCTGGCCAAGCTGGTGCCCGGCGAGAAGGTGCGGGTCTCGGTGGACGCCACGGACGGCCATGATTTCGAAGGCACGGTGTCGTCGCTGGCGCCGGCTTCGGGTGCGGTGTTCTCGCTGCTGCCGCCGGAAAATGCCACCGGCAACTTCACCAAGGTGGTGCAGCGCATCCCGGTTCGCATCGACGTGCCGGCCGATGTGCTGAAGGCCGGCAGGCTGCGCGCCGGCCTGAGCGTCGTCGTCGCCGTCGACAGCCGCACGGCTCCGGCCGCGGCGAACTGAGCGAAAGCCGGGAGCAATACCATGGCAACCGCANGCGCGCCGGCCTGAGCGTCGTCGTCGCCGTCGACAGCCGCACGGCTCCGGCCGCGGCGAACTGAGCGAAAGCCGGGAGCAATACCATGGCAACCGCAACCATAACAGCAGGAGCGGCGCCGGCGCCTGCCATGCCGGCGGTGCCGACGACCATCTCGACGCGCCGCCTCATCGCCTTCCTGGCGATGGTGTTCGGCATGTTCATGGCGATCCTCGACATCCAGATCGTCTCAGCCTCGCTGGCCGAGATCCAGGCCGGCCTCAGCGCCAGTTCCGATGAAATCCCATGGGTGCAGACCGCCTATCTGATCGCCGAAGTGGTGATGATCCCGCTGTCGGGCTTCCTCAGCCGGATGCTGTCGACGCGCGTGCTGTTTGCAGGCGCCGCGGCCGGCTTCACGGCGGCCAGCGCGCTGGCCGCGACCGCCACCAACATCGACCAGATGATCGTCTACCGCGCCATCCAGGGCTTTATCGGCGGCGGCATGATCCCGAGCGTTTTCGCCGCCGCCTTCACCATCTTCCCGCCGTCGCGCCGCGCCATGGTGTCGCCGATGATCGGCCTGGTGGCGACGCTGGCGCCGACCATCGGCCCGACCGTCGGCGGCTATATCAGCCATGCCATGTCGTGGCACTGGCTGTTCCTCATCAATGTCATTCCAGGCATTCTGGTGACGGTCACGACCTGGACCCTGATCGATTTCGACAAGCCCAATCTCGGCCTGTTCAGCAAGTGCGACTGGTGGGGCCTTGCCGGCATGGCGGCGTTTCTCGGCTGCATGGAATATGTGCTCGAGGAGGGTCCGAACCATGACTGGCTGCAGGAACAGGCCGTGTTCATCTGCGCCATCATCATGGTTGTCGGTGCGGCGCTGTTCTTCTGGCGTGCCTTCACCGCCGAGGAGCCGATCGTCGATCTCAGGGCCTTCACCAACGTCAATTTCGCCTTCGGTTCGCTGTTCTCTTTCGTCATCGGCATCGGCCTGTACGGTCTGACCTATCTCTACCCGGTGTTCCTCGGGCGCATCCGCGGCTACGATTCCATGATGATCGGCGAAGCCTTGTTCGTCAGCGGCCTGGCGATGTTCGTCACTGCGCCGATTTCCGGCATCCTGTCGAGCAAGATGGATTTGCGCATCATGATGATGATCGGGCTGTTCGGTTTCGCTGCCGGCACATGGTGGATGACGCATCTGACCGCCGACTGGGATTTCTGGGAATTGCTGATCCCGCAGATCCTGCGCGGCAGCTCGATGATGCTGTGCATGGTGCCGATCAACAACATTGCGCTCGGCACCTTGCCGCCGGACCGGCTGAAGAACGCGTCGGGCCTGTTCAACCTGACCCGCAACCTCGGCGGTGCGGTCGGCCTTGCCGTCATCAACACCGTGCTGATCGATCGCAGCGCCTTCCACTACGCCAGGCTGTCCGAACATGTGGAATGGGGCAGTGCGGCGGCGCAGGCCAAGCTGCAGAACATGACGCTCGACTTCCAGCAGACTCCCGGCCTCGACGCCACCAAGGCGGCGATCTCCAAACTGTCGGGCATGGTCCAGCAGCAGGCGTCGCTGCTGTCGTTCATGGATGTGTTCACCATGCTGACCGTGCTGTTCGCGACCATGGCGGTCTTCACCCTGGTCATCGCCAAGCCGGCGCCGCCCGCGGGCAGCGGTGGCGGAGGCCATTGAGCGCGCCGGATCCCCGCCTGGCGCCCTCATGTGTGACCCCGGAAATCACCCCCGATTTCCGGGGTCACGCTTAAGCATCGATCGTTGTCAAGCTCCTTGGTCGAACACCCGGCGCGCTATGCTGCGGCAGGCGGCCCAAACCATTTGGTCAGCGAGTCGGTTAGCCCGGCTGCTTCAGGGCCGCCGACCCAGGCCACATAACCGTCAGGCCGGACCAGCACTGCGCGTGGGGCTTCGACTGCCCCCAGCACCGGAAGCTCCCATGCGCCATCGTAGCTGGCGTCGACCAGCTGAATCCGCTCCACCCACGGGCCGATACCAAAAGCGCCGGGCTCACCAAGATTAAGCAGCAGCGGCCGAGCGTCGTGCAGCAGGGCGAAAACCGGCAGCGGACCGGCAGCGGTGACGAGGTCGAGATCCGGCATGCGACGCCCCAGCAGCGGATGCCCCTCGCCAAGATCGTAGTGGATGTCCAGGCCGGATAACATGCCGGCAAAACGCTTGCGCGGTTCTTCCATGCCGAGAAGTTCCGACACTGTATCGCGCAGCGCTTTGGTGCGCTCGTCTTCGCGACGGAGCACGACCGACGCCATGGTGTTTTTCATCACACGCGCGGCAATCGGGTGGCGCTCTGCCTGGTAGCTGTCGAGCAGGCTTTCGGGCGCAGTTTTCCTGACCACCTGGGCAAGTTTCCAGCCCAGATTGACCGCGTCCTGCACGCCGGTCTGCAGCCCCTGTCCACCGTCCGGTGGATGCACATGCGCGGCGTCGCCGGCCAGCAGCACCCGCCCCTTGCGGTATGCGGCTGCCTGCCGGGTCATGTCGGTGAAGCGGGCCAGCGATGTCGGATTGTGGACGCCATAATCGGTGCCGTAGACGGCAATGAGCGCCTCGCTGAGATCGCGCAAAGTTGGCTCGCCGCCAGCCCCGACCTCGCGCTCGGTCACCAGCACCCGTACCGTATCGTCTTCCAGTCTGCTGAGGCCGTGAATTCCGATGGCATCGCGGTGGATACCCCATTGCGGCTCTTCTGTTACCTCGATCTCGGCGATCAAATTGCTGGTTGTCGGCTCGGAACCGGGGAACTCTATGCCCCCCGCCTTGCGCACGAGGCTTCTGCCGCCGTCGCAGCCGACGAGATAATCGGCACGAAGCGACCCGCCATCGCTCAGCGCGACATCGACGCCGCCGCCATCCTGCACGAAGCCTGTCACCTCGCGGCCACGGTAGACCGTGACGCCAAGTTCATCGACCCAGCAGGCAAGGATGCGCTCTGTGTGCTTTTGCCACAGCGCCAGCCCGTAATTGTGGCGGGTGGGGAAGTCGCTGATATCAAGCGAAACGCCGGCGAAGCCTGCGACCTGTGCGGTCTGGCCTTGCGACAGGAACCGATCGGCAATGCCGCGCTGGTCGAAGATCTCGATGGTGCGCGAATGCAGGCCGCCCGAGCGCGCGCCGGCGAGGTCCTGGTTCTCGCGCCGCTCGACGATGGCGACATCGATGCCGGCCAGGGAAAGCTCGCCGCCCAGCATCAACCCGGTCGGGCCGCCGCCGGTGATCACCACGGAATGGGATATTCGCGGCCGGTCCGCATCAACACCGTCGGTCGATTTGGCGCTCGATTTGGGCTCGCCGTCGCGAGCCCGTGCTTTGGTTGGTTGCATAGGTTCTGGCCCTCTCGTTGGGGCTGCGGAATCTACGCATAAAAAGCCGTCTGCCAATTCTTGAAGTTGACTGTTTTCGCCCCAGTTCAAGAGATAAGAGGCGGTCGTCACGCCGGCTCCAAATCCCCACCCCGCTAAAGACGCCGAACGGTCAGGCAGTGGCCGGCTTGAAGCTGAGCGCAACGCCGTTGATGCAATGGCGCAGGCCGGTGGGTGCGGGACCGTCATCGAAGACATGGCCGAGATGACCGCCGCAGCGGCGGCAATGGACCTCGGTGCGGGTCATGCCCAGCGAACGGTCCTCGGTCTTGCCGACGGCGTTGGCAATCTCCTGCCAGAAGCTCGGCCAGCCGGTGCCGGACTCGAACTTGGTGTCTGAGGGGTAGACCGGCAGGTCGCAACCGGCGCAGGCGAAAATGCCCTTGCGATGCTCGTTCAGCAGCGGGCTGGTGCCGGGATACTCGGTGCCTTCCTTGCGCAGCACGTTGAAGGCTTCGTCGGACAGGATGGCGTGCCATTCGGTGTCGGTCTTGGTGACCTCGAAGGTTTCGGCAGCCTTAGCGGGCCCGCCCATGCGCAACGTTGCCGCCGCGCCGGCCACGGCAGCGAGGGCGGCGCCGCTCAAAAGCAAATCTCGACGGTTCATGACAGAAATCCTCCTGCGGGTTGTTTTGCCAAATTTGGCCGCCACTGGAAAATCAAAAGCCGGTGACGGTTGTCCTGCAAACGAACGCTCCACACCGGCTCCGCGCTTGTTGCGGACGGGATGGAGCGCTCGGTCGTTTGCTCGGCCCACGGGGGCGGGGCCGCGCAATCTGCAGGAGCTTACCGCCTGTTCGTCGGCGGCAGGGGCTTTGTTACATCTTCGGCAGCAGGACCTTGTCGATGACGTGGATGACGCCGTTCGACTGCTCGACGTCGGCGATCGTCACATTGGCGACATTGCCGTTCTCGTCGGTCACGGTGACCTTGCCGCCATCAGCCTTGAGCGACAGCTCGCAGCCGCCGACCGTCTTGACCTTGTGGGTGCCGCCATCGGCCTTGGCCATCGAGGCGACATCGGCGCCCATCGCCTTGGCGCCGATGACATGGCAGGTCAGGATCTTGGTGAGCTTGTCCTTGTTCTCGGGCTTGAGCAGCGACTCGACCGTGCCAGCCGGAAGCGCGGCGAAGGCCTCATTGGTCGGCGCGAACACGGTGAACGGGCCGGCGCCCTGCAGTGTCTCGACCAGGCCGGCAGCCTTGACGGCGGCGACCAGTGTCGTGTGATCCTTCGAATTGACGGCGTTCTCAACGATGTTCTTGTTGGCGTACATGGCGGCGCCGCCAACCATCGGATTCTCGGCATAGGCGATTGTGGCGAGGGCGGAGACGGCAATGGTACCGGCGAGCAAAAGGGTGGCGATTCTACGCATAGTGTTCGAACTCCTCGGGGTTATTGTTTCCTCTTTCGGGAACATGAGGAGATACGGAATAGAACTGCCTGAGTTTCCGCGCGCCGGGAAAAATTTATCCTTTATTTTGTCGCCGAATTATCTCCGGAGATCGAATCCGTAATCTCCAGCAGCGTATCCAAAACGAAAACAGCGGAAGATGTACTTCCGCTGTCTTCATTGTCACGTCATGATCTTACGATTTATCAGATGCCCTTCAGGTCGCCCGCGGCAACGACCGGTCCGGTCGGCTGTCCCGTCGTCGAACCGCCCGTCGGCTCGACGCTGACAGCAAGCACGGCGCCTTGCGCCAGCTTCTGCTGCACGGCCGGGGTAACCGGGATATGGGCGACCTGGCCGGCGGGGATGACGCCCATCGAGACCGGAGCATTCTTGCCTTCGATCATCCACAGTTCGAAGTCCTTGCCGGCGGCGCGTTCGCCCGAAACCAGCGACAGGCCGACATCGCGGCGGGAAGCGTCGTAGACGACAAGGTATTTGACATCGCTGCCTTCGGCAGCCAGCGAGGCGACGAGGCGCTCCTGCGGCACGACGACCGGCGACCTGACGTAAGGCACGGCGACATAGAGCACCAGGGCCGCGAGAGCCGCTGCGGTGAGGCCGCGCCAGAAGCTAAGGCTGGACCACAGGCTGCCGCTCGGGGCCGTCATCGACGCCGCGGTGGAGGAGAACAGCCGGCGATCGATAGCCGGCTTGATGGTGGCCGGCGGCTCTACCTCAGCATAAGCGGCAGCCATCGGCGAGAGGTTTACTTCCCAGGAATCGACGAGACGGGCAAAGCCGGTCTCCGCGTCGATGCGTCCGGAGGCTATCTGGCGCTCATCCGCCGGCAGCACGCCGAGAACGTATTCGGCTGCGAGCAGGTCGTCGCCTCCACGTTCCGGTCCATTTTCTTCTGCCAGGGTCATCTTTCCAGACATTCTCTAAGTTTCAACAGGCTGCGGCGCAGCCATGTCCGCATCGTGTTGAGCGGAACCTTGTGACGTTCCGCGAGCTCGGCGTAACTTTCGCCGTTCAAATAAGCACCCCGAACGGCTTGCGCCCGGTCTTGTTCCAACTCTTCAAGGCACTGATAGATGCGCTCGGATTCACCGCCCGCAACAACCATAGCCTCTGGCCCCGGACCGGGGTCAGCCACGTCGAGCGCGGCATCGATATCGGCAGCAGGCTTGCGTCGCGACCGGATGCGATCAATCGCATGATTGCGTGCTATGGCCACCAGCCAGGAGATTGGGCTGAGATCAGAAACAGCGAAACGATCCGCCTTCGTCCACACTTTGACGAAGACCTCTTGCAGCGCTTCTTCCGCATCTCCGCGATCCTTCAATACACGAAGGCACACGCCGAAAAGTTTCGCACTGGTTTGCCGGTAAAGCAGATCGAACGCAGTCCGATCCTTCATCGAGGTCCGGACAATCAGGGTGGAGATATCCTGCGGCGTCATACGGACAAGCTAAGCGATCACAATTTATTTGCAAAGGCAGAAATCTTGTTGTCCACGCAAACGATGTCCGCGCCCGATCGCCAGTAATCGCCGGTCGGTGCCAAGGAAATCGGCTGTCGTTAGCCTCCCGCAGAAAGGGGAACAGCAATGTCGGCCGAACGGATGCTGTGGGAGAACGATGCGACCGGCTTGGCGGAGCTGGTGCATAGAGGCGAATCTCGCCGCCGGACCTTGTCGATGCTGCGAGCGCGCGCGCCGAGGCAACCCGATCATTGTGCATCCGCCGCTTGCCTGAGGCGCCATGGGCCCGAAGGGGGCCGACGAGCTCATCGAAAACCTGCTCGACAAATTGCATCTGACCCGTCTCTTGGAGATCAGATCCCTGTTTGGGCAATTGATGGACAAGAGCCTGTGGTTCACCCACCGGCCGGCGATCCAGAATGTCAGCGGCCAGCCGTCGATCGCGCTGCCGGTCCATGTCACCGATGCCGGCCTGCCGCTTGGCATCCAGGCCGTCGGCCGCCCCGGCGACGAGCAGGACGCTTTTGTCGCTTGCCGCGCAGATGGAGAAGGTTTCCGGGTGGCTGACGCGGCGGGCGCCGCTCAAGGTGCCGGCCTGATCCGGCAGATTTCATCATCGTGATAGCAAAGCTGTTTGCGGCCTGGGCCAATTCCCGCTAAGACGCCGCCGTCCTTACCCGCATCCAGGGAACCATGCCGATGACGGAGATCACCGCCACCGCCGAAATGCAGGCCGCCCTGCTCTCGCGGGCCCTGCCCTATATGCAGCGCTACGAGCACAAGACGGTGGTGGTGAAATATGGCGGTCATGCCATGGGCGATATCGAGCTCGGCAAGGCTTTCGCCCGTGACATCGCGCTGCTGAAGCAGTCCGGCGTCAACCCGATCGTCGTCCATGGCGGCGGGCCGCAGATCGGCGCCATGCTGGCCAAGATGGGCATCGAATCCAAGTTCGAAGGCGGACTGCGCGTCACGGATCAGAAGACGGTCGAAATCGTCGAGATGGTGCTGGCCGGTTCGATCAACAAGGAGATCGTCGCGCTGATCAACGCCGAGGGCGAATGGGCGATCGGCCTGTGCGGCAAGGACGGCAACATGGTGTTCGCCGAAAAGGCTCGCAAGACCATGATCGACCCGGATTCCAACATTGAGCGTGTGCTCGATCTCGGTTTCGTCGGCGAACCGGTCGAAGTCGACCGCACCCTGCTCGACCTGCTGGCGCGCTCCGAAATGATCCCGGTGCTGGCGCCGGTGGCGCCCGGCCGCGATGGCCATACCTACAACATCAATGCCGACACCTTCGCCGGCGCCATCGCCGGCGCCTGCCAGGCGACGCGCCTTTTGTTCCTGACCGACGTGCCCGGCGTGCTCGACAAGAACAAGAAGCTGATCGACGAGCTGACGGTGGCCGAAGCCAAGGCGCTGATCAAGGACGGCACGGTGTCGGGCGGCATGATCCCCAAAGTCGAGACCTGCATCGAGGCGATCGAGCGCGGCGTCGAAGGCGTCGTCATCCTCAACGGCAAGACGCCGCATGCGGTGCTGCTGGAATTGTTCACCGAACACGGCGCCGGCACGCTAATCGTGCCCTGATCGGCAACTGGCTTGGCGGCCAGTTGGTCGGCTGGCCAGCCCTTAGGCAGGCTGGGGCAGGCGCGCGATGACCTTTATCTCGAAGTCGAAGCCGGCTAACCAGTTGACGCCGACCGCCGTCCAATTGGTGTAGGGCGGTTCACCGAACACCTTCAGCCGAACGGCATCGATCACGGGCCATTGCGTTGGCGGATCGGTGTGGAAGGTGGTCACGTCGACTATATCGTCGAACGTGGCGCCCGTTGCTTTCAGCACTGCCGCGAGATTATCGAAGGCAAGCTGGACCTGCTTTTCGAAGACAGGTTCGGGCGACCCGTCCTCGCGGCTGCCGACCTGGCCCGAGACGAACAAAAGATCGCCCGATCGTATTGCAGCAGAATAGCGATTGATCTCATAGAGAGCCTGCCGGCCGGCAGGAAAGATTGCGTCACGTTTGGTCATTTTCTCTCCATTGTCCGGGTACTCACATACGTCCCGTATGCATGAGGTGGATACATACGCTGCGTATGTCAATACGCATGCGGTATTATCTACGAATGGCAGCGAGCCTGTCAGGGGCCGGCCGAGATCGCGACAGCCGCTTCGGCCGGCTTGCGCGACGGGCGCATGACGACCATGGATTCCTCATCGGCATCCTGCGGCGCGCCCCAGAACTCAGCCAGCGTCTGACCATCCTTGAGGCGGCGGTCGCGGGCCAGAAAACCCCAGACCTCGCGGAACCACACGCGGCGGCCCATTTGCGTGTACCAGCGCATCGTCGCGCCAGTGATAGGTCGGGAACACGCCGCCATAGATCACCAGCGTCGCCGGCTCGAGCGCCTTGACCATGCGGGCGATCGCGAGCGCGGTGGGATGCGCCGAGGTCGAGCCGGAGTGGCCGATCAGGATGCAATCGGGCTGGCCGCTGAGCGCATCGCGCACCAGCGTTTCCAACGGCATCGGCCCGAATTCGGCATCGACCAGCCGGACTTTATGGCCGGCGTCGATAAGCGGGCCGCCCAGTGCCAGCAGGCCGAGCGGTGGCAGATGGTCATCGGGCACGCGGCTGCCGATGGCGGTGTGCGGCGGATTGATCAGCACGATGTTCATGACGGACCTTTGAGCGACGGTCCGCATGGCGTAGCCGGCGTTTCAGTTTCGCATTTGGGCTCCGTTCAGCAGTTTGCGTGCAGCTTTTCCGCAGAAATGGCGATGCGTGTCCTACCGCCTGAGGTGGGCGAGCGGCACGTGGCCCGGGCCCTTGATGTTCTGCAGCACCAGCTGGGTGTGAACGTCGCGCACGCCGGCAAGGCGCATCAGGCGGTGCATGACGAAGGCGTTGAGTTCGTCGACCGACGGCACCATGACGTGCAGCAGGAAATCGTGGTCGCCGGTCATCGTCCAGCATGACGACACTTCGTCCATGCGTTGCACGGCGGCGATGAAGGTTTCGGGCGAACCGTCGCTGTGGCTGGTGAGGCGCACCTGGATGAACACCTCGACCATCAGGCCGACGGCGCGGCGGTTGAGCACGGCGGCAAAGCCCTTGATGATGCCGGCCTCCTGCAGCGCCTCGAAGCGGCGGGCGCAAGGCGTCGTCGACAGGCCGATCTCCTGCGCCAGTTCGGACACGGGCTTGCGTCCATCGCGCTGAAGAACATCCAGCATCTTGATCTCGAAATCGTCGAACTGAGGCATTTTCACTCTCTTTCAGCTTCTGCTTGGTGATTTTTACCTCAAATCATGGACCCAAGCCATCATCAAAGCTGAATTGCCTCGCCGGCCGCCGCTAGACTCTGCGGACAGATTCAAGTGTCACGATCAGGGGAGAAGAACCATGACGACGATGAGCGTTGCCGAATATGCCCGTGATTGCGCGGCGCAAGGCCTGCGTGGCGACTATTCAGTGTGCCGTTCCGACTTCACCGTGGCGCAGGGCTACAACTACAGCGCCGACGAACAGGCGGTGTGGCGCACGTTGTGCGACCGGCAGACCAAGCTGACGCAGAAGCTGGCGCACCATTCCTATCTCGATGGGATCGCCGCACTCGGCCTGCTCGACAAGATCCCGGATTTCGGCGCGGTCTCAGACAAGCTGCGCAAGCTGACCGGCTGGGAAATCGTCGCCGTGCCTGGCCTCATCCCGGCCGCGCCCTTCTTCGACCATCTCGCCAACCGGCGCTTTCCGGTGACCAACTGGCTGCGCACCAAGGACGAGCTCGACTACATCGTCGAACCCGACATGTTCCACGACTTCTTCGGCCATGTGCCCATCCTGACACAGCCGGTGTTTGCCGACTTCATGCAGATGTATGGCGAAAAGGCCGAGAGCGTGATTGCACTGGGCGGTGACGAGATGATCACCCGGCTCTACTGGTACACCGCCGAATACGGGCTGATACAGGAGGAGGGCCAGAAGCGGAAAGCTTTCGGTGCCGGGCTGATGTCGTCGTTCACCGAATTGCAGTTCGCCGTCGCGAGCCCGGACGCGCACCACGTGCCCTTCGACCTCGAAACGGTGATGCGCACCGGCTACGAGATCGACAAGTTCCAGCGCGCCTATTTCGTGCTGCCGTCCTTCGACGTGTTGCGCGATGCGTTCCGGACCGCCGATTTCAAGGCGATCATCGCCCGCCGCAAGGGGCAGCCGGCGCTGGATCCAGCGACGGTTTAGCAAATCCTAAAGGGTTTGCGCGGCACCTACCCCCACCCTTAATCCCTCCCCACAAAGGAGGACGGAGATCTCGTTGGCGCTGATTTCGAGGGTTTCGACACCAAGGCATGGGTAGCGCCGGCAGCAATCCTGTCGCGCCGTTCGCTTTTTTGACAATCAGACGGTAATGACTTCGTCACACCGTGGATGACTTCGTCACACCGTGATTACTTTGGTCAGATGGTCGCCTAGCCGGCAGGCAAGTGCGGTGATCGTCGTCGTCGGGTTGCATTCGCCCGACGTGCAGAACACCGACGAGCCGCCGACATAGAGATTGTCCATGCCGTGCACCTTGCAGTTGGCGTCGACCACGCTTTTGCTCACATCGGTGCCCATGCGCGTGCCGCCCATGTGGTGGTGGCCGGCCAGTTCCTCATCCGTCGGGTAGTCCTCGCCATTGGTCAGCCAGTCCATGATGCGGACGCGGCCGAGGTCCTTCTCGATCAGCGTCGTTCCGAACAGCTTGAGCCCCTCGAGGATGGTGCGGCGCTCCAACGGCGACTTCTTCCAGTGCAGCTCGATGCGCGGCACGCCGGCACGGTCGACATCGGTCTTCGACAATTCGATATGGTTCGAGGCCAGCGGCGCCTGTTCCCAGGCGACGTAGAGCTGGGCGGCGCAGCGCAGGTTCTGGCTGAGCTGGTAGGCGACCCATTCGGCGGCCTCGGGCGCGGTGCAGGCAAGGTCGGCAATCAGGCTCTTGACGCCGGCATAGGGCGTCTCGATCAGGCGTATGCCGAAATTCATGATCTGCAGCCGCTCCATGGCGGCGAGCGTCGGCGAGAAGAACGCCTCGTTGACGGCATCGACCTCGAACTCGCTGTAATCGGCCAGGATGGCATTGCCGCCCTCGAAGGTCGGGTGCTCCATCCAGTAGCGGCCAAGTGCCGTGGCGTTCGGCACCACGCCGCCATTCGAGCGCTGGTTCGACCATAGAAGCAGCCGCGAATTCTCCAGCCCGCCGGCGCAGACGATGAAATGATCGGCGCTGAAGGCGCCGGCATCCTTGCCGTTCGACCACAGCCTGGCGCCGGTCACTCGTTTGCCGTCCCCGGCAAGTTCGGTGGCATAGGTGTTGAGCACGAGCGCTATGTTCTTGCTCTTGTCGAGCTCGTCGGAGAATTTCTCGCCAAAGCGCACGGCCGGGCTCTTGATCAGCTGCACCCAGCGTATGTCGTCTGAAATCGGCACATCGGGCTTGAAGTCGGGAAGCTCGAGTATGTCGTGCAGCTCGGACAGATAGGGCTCGATGTCGGTCCGGGCGATTGGCCAGCCGGTGTCCGGCGCCCATGCCTTGGGCTCAAAGTCCTGCTTGTCGAGCACGCGGCACCAGCCGGCCCAGTGGTTCGACGACCCGCCCATGAAGCGCAGCCGGGTGATGTCGAGATCGAAATATTGATCGCCGACCGTGGAGCCGCGGTAGAAATCCTGCGACTCGTCGCTGAATTCGCGTGCGCCGGCCTCCAGCACCACGACCGGAATGCCGGCGGCGCCGAGCTTTCTGGCAATGGTGGTGCCGGCCGGCCCGGAGCCGAGAATGCAGACCTTGGGCTTGAAATCCGAGGCTCGAAACGCCTCATAGCTGTCGAATATCATGCCAGGTCGCTCCGCTTCAGGATCCAGCCATTGACCACGACGATCTCGTCGGGATCGGCCGGGGGGCGGTCGCTGTCAGGCAGCTTGCGAAAAAGCTGTAGCGCCGGCATCGCAATCAGCGCCTGCACGATGGTGCGGCGCGACATTTTCCTGATGAAGAAACTCATGACACGTCTCTGGATGGGGGCTTCGATCCACGCATGGCGTTCCCTGAACGGCACAGGTACCGGCCAGACATGCCATTCCCGTGCCAAGCCTTGCCTGTAAACGAGTTACAACCCGGTAAACGGCGCAGTTGCGTGGAAACAATGTTGGCGAACCGTTAACAGCCCCACCAACACCTAGGCAGCTTCGGAAATGTCCCGGTCGAGGATCGACAAATTGCGGCCGCGGTGCTTGGCCTCGTAGAGCCGGCGGTCGGCGGCGCGCATCAGGTCCGAGACATCGGCATCTTGCGCACAGGTGATGCCGCCGATCGAGACGGTCAGCGGCACCGTGCGCTCGTCGACCGGACGAAAGCGGACCAGCTCGACTTCACGGCGGATGCGCTCGGCCACGCGCCGGGCTTCGGCTTCCGTAGCGCCGACCAGGAAGGCGCCGAACTCCTCACCGCCAATGCGGCCGAGCACGTCGCCGCTGCGGACGCCGCGCTCGATGGCGCTGGCGATCAACACCAGTGCGTCATCGCCGGTCAGATGGCCGAAACTGTCGTTGATCGCCTTGAAATGGTCGGCGTCGATGATCAGCAGCGCGCCGCGATCGGATTTGCGCCGCGAGCCGTCCAACGCGGCAAAGAAGCTCTCGCGGTTGAGCATGCCGGTCATGTCGTCGCGGCTCGCCTTCGCCGACAGGCGCCGATGCGCGGCGGCGAGCTGGGCATGCGCGCGGGCGAGATCGCGATGCGCGTTTTTCAGTCGGTCGCTCTGCCAGAAGGTGCTGGCGCAGGCGATCCAGGCGAGCGCCAGCGGGCACACCGTCGATGTCAGCCAGACAGTGCGGTCGACCGGAAAACCCATGGCCGGAACGATGATCAGCGTCAGCAAAAGCGAGATGGCTACCGAGCCGAATGCGACGGCGGCGGACTTTAAAACTATGCGACTCATCGCTGGCTCCCACTGAACCGTCTCTGTGCCAGCAAGCCCTGAAGGCCACCTTTCCGCGATGGCTAAAATTTGAATGGTGAGCCCATTTTTACAACTCTAGATGCACATAGGTTGTGGATAAGCTCTGCATCAGAAAGGGGTTCGAACGGCAGATATTTCATGCCATAAGGACGCCATGACCACGCTTCCCGATCCCGCCCGCTTCGCCCATGTCACCGACTGGGTGTTCGACCTCGACAACACGCTTTATCCGCACCATTCGAATCTGTTTTCGCAGATCGACGTCAAGATGACGGCCTATGTCGGAGAACTGCTCACGCTGCCGCGCGAGGAAGCGCGCAAGCTGCAGAAGGAACTCTATCTCGAATATGGCACGACGCTGAACGGGCTGATGACGCGCCACGGCATCGACCCCGACGATTTTCTCGAAAAGGTGCACGACATTGACTATTCGTGGCTGGTGCCGGATCCGGTGCTGGGCACCGCCATCCGCCAGCTGCCCGGCCGCAAGTTCATCTTCACCAATGGCGACCGCAGGCACGCCGAGCGCACCGCGCGCCAGCTCGGCATACTCGACCATTTCGACGACATTTTCGATATCGTCGCCGCCGGGCTGACGCCGAAGCCTTCGCGGCAGACCTATGAGAAGTTTGCCGAACTGCACGCCGTCACCGGACACAATGCGGTGATGTTCGAGGATCTCGCCCGCAACCTCGAGGTGCCGAAATCACTGGGCATGACCACGGTGCTGGTGGTGCCGCGCAATTTCGAGCCGACCTTTGCCGAGATCTGGGAACGCGATCCGGCCAATGAGGACGACGTCGATTTCGTCACCGACGATCTCGCGACGTTTCTGACGGGGATAGTGGAGGGGGCAGAGGAATTGAGGAGCTGAAGAATTGAAGAACTGGTGAAAGGGAGACCGATCCGGACCTCCTTTTCCTCAATTCTTCAGTTCTTCAATTCCCGGTTCCCCTACTCCCCCAACTTGTAGAAGCGGCTGATGATCCCCCAGGCCTCGTCGGCGGTGTCGACAAAGTCGATGATATCCTGGTCGCCGGGCGTGATGGTGCCTTGTTCGGCCAGGAAATCGAGGTCGATCGCGCGCTGCCAGAACGCCTTGCCGAACAGGATCACCGGCACGCGCTCCATGCGGCCGGTCTGGATCAGCGTCAGCGTCTCGAAGAATTCGTCCATGGTACCGAAGCCGCCCGGAAACACCGCGACGGCCTTGGCGCGCATGACGAAATGCATCTTGCGGATGGCGAAATAGTGGAAGTTGAAGCACAGCTCCGGGGTCACATAGGCGTTCGGCGCCTGCTCGTGTGGCAGGACGATGTTGAGGCCGATCGACGGCGCGCCGACATCGTCGGCGCCGCGATTTCCCGCCTCCATCACGCCTGGGCCGCCACCGGTGACGACGACGAATTCGCGGTAGTAGGACGTGGCCGATTGCTGTGAGCAGAGGCGGGCGAATTTGCGCGCCTCCTCGTAGTATTTGCTGTTTTCCTCGAGGTTTTTCTTCTGCGTCTCGTTCTTGGCGGCCCAGGCCTCGCCGCCGGGCTCGGGAATACGCGCGCCGCCGAACAGGATGACCGTCGAGCGGATGCCGCGCTCGGCCAGGATCATTTCGGGCTTCAAGAGCTCAAGCTGCAAGCGCACAGCGCGCAATTCCCGGCGCGTCATGAAGTCGGGATCGTTCCAGGCCAGCCGGTAGGTTTCGGCGCGCGTCTGCGGCGTGTCGGGAACGCTTTTCGAGC
Source organism: Mesorhizobium sp. LNJC391B00 (assembly GCF_000502535.1). Taxonomy (NCBI): domain Bacteria; kingdom Pseudomonadati; phylum Pseudomonadota; class Alphaproteobacteria; order Hyphomicrobiales; family Phyllobacteriaceae; genus Mesorhizobium; species Mesorhizobium sp. LNJC391B00. The sequence goes on along the minus strand of NZ_AYWI01000010.1, from coordinate 89,168 downwards.
GCTCCAGATCCTCGTCCGAATGCGGCAGCGGCGTCCATCCCGCCTTTTCCATAGGAGTCATATGCTTTCTACCCGTCCCAACAGTTCACTTGCGCCGTCCCATGGCGCACGCGCGATTGACCCCCAATACGCCTTAACATAGGGTCCGCGCGACTTTCAAAACAAGGTTAAGGCCGACGGCCTTAACAGCGTGGTAACGGAGCGAATTCATGTCGAAGCCTGATCTGGCCAGCCTCGAAAAGACGATCGAGAAGGCCTTCGAGGAGCGCGACACGATTTCGACCGCGACCCGGGGCGAAACGCGCGACGCCATCCAGTCCTCACTCGACCTGCTCGACCGTGGCACCGTGCGCGTTGCCGAGCGCCAGGCCGATGGCAAATGGCATGTCAACCAATGGCTGAAGAAGGCGGTGCTGCTCTCGTTCCGGCTCTATCCGATGGAGATCATCAAGGGCGGCCCCGGCCAGGCGGTCTGGTGGGACAAGGTGGCGTCGAAGTTCGACGGCTGGAGCGCGGTCGATTTCGAGAAGGCAGGCTTCCGCGCCGTGCCGTCTTCGATCGTGCGCCGCTCGGCCTATGTCGCGCCGGGCGCGGTGCTGATGCCGTCCTTCGTCAATGTCGGCGCCTATGTCGACAGCGGCACCATGGTCGACACCTGGGCCTCGGTCGGCTCCTGCGCCCAGATCGGCAAGAATGTGCACCTCTCGGGCGGCGTCGGCATCGGCGGGGTGCTGGAGCCGATGCAGGCCGGCCCAACCATCATCGAGGACAATTGCTTCATCGGCGCGCGCTCCGAAGTGGTCGAGGGCTGCATCGTGCGCGAAGGCTCGGTGCTCGGAATGGGTGTGTTCATCGGCCAGTCGACCAAGATCGTCGACCGCGCCACCGGCGAAGTGTTTTATGGCGAGGTGCCGCCGAATTCGGTCGTCGTCGCCGGCTCGATGCCGGGCAAGGCCTTTCCGAACAACGAGCCGGGCCCTGGCCTCTACTGCGCCGTCATCGTCAAGCGCGTCGATGCCAAGACCCGGTCGAAAACCTCGATCAACGAACTGCTGCGTGATTGATCCTGTCCGAGCAACCAGAGCGCTCCAGATTGCCCAACACACCACCACTTCCCTGGCTTTTCTTCAGCCTCTCAGGGCGCGTCAGCCCAAGTGCCTACGTGCTCGCCGGGCTGCTGCTGGTGCTTGCACAGTTTTTCCCGCTCTACCAGTTGTCGAGACTGGAACCCGGCACCGCAACCAGCCAGAACTGGGCACTTGTGTTCTGGGTCGTTTTGCTGATCTCGACATGGTCGAGCTTTGCGGTAACCGCAAAGCGGTTTCATGATTTCGGCAAGCCGACTTATTACGCGTTGATCTCTCTTATCATCGGCCCCATTCTTCTCATCGTTCTAGCGTGTTTCCGGGGTGACCCCGGTCCGAACCGCTACGGCAAGCGTAGCAACGCGCCGGCTGAACCATGAGCGCCGACCGGATATCTCGCCATGCGCTACCGCACGCTTGATCCGAAACTGATCATCGACACCGCCGAGCGGCTGGAAGAGCGCGTCGCCGAGCGTTTTCCCGATGCCGGCCTGCGCGGCGTCGCCGCCGAACTGGTGTCGCTGTCGCGCGACCTGGCCAAGGCGGCGCAGGCGCTGGAAGCGCCGATCTGGTGGCTGCGCGGCGCCATCGTCGCCGCAGTTGCCGCCGGCGCGCTGATCTTCCTGTTCGTCGGCACCATCCTGCCGCTCATCCATATCTCGCAGGCCGACGATGCGGTGCAGTCGGTGCAAGGCATCGAAGCCACGATCAACATGATGATCCTTGCCGTGCTCGGCCTGCTGGCGCTGATCCGCACCGAGGAGCGCATCAAGCGCAAGCGGGTGTTTCGCCAGCTGCATGGGTTGAGATCGCTGATCCATGTCATCGACATGCACCAGCTGACCAAGGATCCGGCAGCATTGTCCGCCAATTTCAGGCCGACCGCGCATTCGCCGGCGCGCATCACCAATGCCGCCGACCTGGCGCGCTACCTCGACTATTGCTCGGAGATGCTGTCGATCACCGGCAAGATCGCGGCGCTGTTTGCGCAGTCGGTCAATGACGATGTGGTCATCGACGGCGTCAACGACGTCGAGAACCTGGCGTCCAACCTGTCGCGCAAGATCTGGCAGAAGATCACGCTGATCGAGAACCACCCGGCTGCGCAGCCCCTGCCGGCGCCAGGCTCGGCGAGCAAAGCGCCGGCTCCGAGGCGCGCACCAAAGCTGTGACGCGGCGGGCCCACGCGCCTATTTTGCGGGCCAACGCCCGAGGCTCGCGGCAAGTAGACTATCCAGTGACGGTTTCCGGCGTCAGCCTGGGTGAGCCGCGCTTTTCCCGCTCGGCCTGCCGCACCAGCACGGTGACCCGCTTCAGCAGAGGCGCCGGCGTGCCGGCCTTTTCGGCGAGGCTCAGGACGGCCCCCTGCAGGTCACCGATCTCGGTCGGCCGACCACGCTGGAGGTCGTCCCACATCGACGAACGCGCCTGCGGGTCGATGGCGAGCATGCGGCGGGCGACCAGCCCGAACAGCCAGTCCGGCAGCCGGAGCAGGTTCGGCAGCAGGCCGGGATGCAAGCCGCCGATCCGCGCCGGCGCGATATGTAACGCCTTCATCGCCGCCAGGGCCTCGTCGATCTGACCGGCCAGGATCCGCCGCCAGCGGCGGTCGGCAAGTTCGCTCGCCAGCGGCAGGCCGGACAAGGCGACAAGCGCGTTGTTGAGGTTGATCAGCAGCTTGCCCCACTGAACGGCTTTCATGTCGGGATGGGTTTCCACGCCAAGCCCTTCGACATCGAGAAGGCCGGCAAGGCCGGTCACGCCATCTTCGATCATGACCTTGCCGTCGCTGGCGCGATGCACGTGAAGCGGCAAATTGCCTATGGCCGACTGGACGACATTGAACGGCACCATGCCGGCGAGCACAGTCCGTCCACCGAGCCCGGCGCGTAACCGGTCGGCATTGCCGACGCCGTTCTGCAGGCTGACCACCACGACATCGCCGCGCGCATGTCCGGCAACAAGCGACGCCATCTCCTCGGTAGCGCCGTTCTTGACCGTCACCAGCACCACGTCGGCACTGGCGAGGGCAGCGGCGGGATCGGTGGTGACGGACTCCGGCCGGATGGATCGGTCGCGACCATCGAGATGGTGATGCGCAGGCCACCGTCCAGCAAGGCCGTCGCGATGCCTGGCCGCGCCAAAAACACCACCTTGCGTCCGGCCAGCGCCAGGCAGCCGCCGACATAGCAGCCGATGCTGCCGGCGCCGGCAATGACGATGGTCTTTTCGGCGTTGGCCATGCGATTGTCTCGTGTTGGCCTGCACTATACGACAGGAAAACCATAATGTCGGCGGCAGGACCGGTCATCATCTCTGGCCGTGACAGGCCTTTCGCTTTCGATTATCGCTTTGCCCATGAAACTGCCGACCGATCCCGCCGCCAACCTCGCGACCCTCATACGCTGCGCCTCCATAACGCCCGCCGAGGGCGGCGCGCTGGCTGCCCTGGAAGGCATGCTGAAGCCGCTCGGCTTTTCCGTCGAACGCCCGGTGTTTTCCGAACACGGCACCCCCGACATCGAGAACCTCTACGCGCGCCGCTCCGGCAATGGGCCGCATCTGATGTTTGCCGGCCATACCGACGTGGTGCCGGCGGGCGACGAGGCGTCGTGGACGCATCCGCCCTTTGCCGCCGAGATCGCCAAGGGCGAAATGTACGGCCGCGGCGCCGTCGACATGAAGGGCGGCATCGCCTGTTTCATCGCCGCCGTGGCGCGCCATGTCGAGAAAAAGGGTGGTCCGAAAGGCTCGGTCTCGCTGCTGATCACCGGCGACGAGGAGGGGCCGGCGATCAACGGGACGACAAAACTGCTCGACTGGGCGGCGGCCAAGGGCGAGAGATGGGACGCCGCGATCGTCGGCGAGCCGACCAATCCGGACACGCTCGGCGACATGATCAAGATCGGCCGGCGTGGCTCGATGTCGGGCAGCGTCACGGTCAACGGCCGCCAGGGCCATGTCGCCTATCCATTGCTCGCCGACAATCCGGTGCGCGGCCTGATCAGCCTGGTCGACGCCTTGCTGTCGCCCGTCTTCGACAAGGGCACGAAGGATTTTCAGCCGACCAATCTGGAAGTGACCTCGATCGATGTCGGCAACCCGGCGACCAATGTTATTCCGGCCAAGGCGACAGCCACCTTCAACATCCGCTTCAACGACACATGGACTGCCGAGACGGTGCAGGCCGAAATCCATAACCGCCTCGACCAGGCGGCGAAGCGCAAGAAATACCGGACCGGCAAGACGCCGGTCGACTACGAGCTGATCTGGCGCGACCGGCCGAGCCATGTCTTCCTGACGCGCGACGACAAGCTGATCGGGACGCTGCGCGGGTCGATCAAGGCGACGGTCGGCAAGGAGCCGGCGCTGTCCACCTCGGGCGGAACCTCGGATGCGCGTTTCATCAAGGACTATTGCCCGGTGGTCGAGTTCGGCCTGGTCGGCAAGACCATGCACATGGTCGACGAGCGCGTCGCACTGGCCGACCTCGAGACGCTGACCCAAATCTACCAGCGCTTCATCGATGACTGGTTCGAGCAGGGCTGATCATGCTTTCGGTTGACGAGACCTCTTCATCGCTTAACGGCGCCTGGCGGCTGATGCTCGGAAAGGCCGACGGCTTGCGGCTGCTCGACCTTTCGGCGGACGGCTTCTGGAATTCCTTCTTCGCCATCGTCGTCGCCGCGCCGGCGATGATCGTCGGCTGGGTCGGCACGGCCAACGAGATCGGCGATCCCAATGCGTTCGCCGGTCGGCTGGGCATGTTGGTTCGCCTGGCGACCGTCGACCTCGGCTCGTGGCTGCTGCCCCTGGTTGTGCTTGCCCTGGTCGCATCGCGCGCCGGCATCGGCGACCGCTTCGTCCACTATGTCGTCGCCAGCAACTGGGCGTCGGCGATCACCGCCTGGATGCTGCTGCCTTCAGCGTTGATCAGGCTTTTCCTGCCGTCCGGCAACCCGGTTGCCGAATTGGTGTGGCTGGTTCTGGTGGTGCTGTCGCTGGTACTCACCTGGCGGATGACCAACGCCGCGATCGGCAAGGGCGCGGCTGTCGGCAGCGCCGTGTTCGCAGGCATGTTGGTGGTGTCTCTGGCCGTCTTGTTCGGCCTGGTGGCGCTGCTCGGCATCACGGTGCCGACCGCCGCTCCGGCCTAGAACTTTTCCGGATAGTCTACACCGACGAGAAAAAGCCCGTCGGGCGGCGCCACCTGGCCGCAGGCGGCGCGGTCTTGCGCCGCGAGCGCTGCCTTGAGGTCGGCGGCGGTCCAGCCGCCGTCGCCGACGCGTTTCAGCGAACCGACCATGGAGCGCACCTGGTTGTGCAGGAAAGAGCGCGCCGAGGCCCTGACTTCGATCAGGTCGCCCTGGCGGCTTACATCGAGCCGCTCCAGCGTCCGCACCGGACTGTTGGCCTGGCATTGCGTCGAGCGGAAGGTGGTAAAGTCATGTCGGCCGAGCAGGACTTTCGCCGCTTCGTGCATGGCGTCCGCATCGAGCCGCTTCGGCACCCACCAGACCTTGCCCTTTTCCATCGCTGCAGGCGCGCGCCGGTTGAGGATGCGGTAGAGATAGTGCCGTCCGGTGGCCGAGAAACGGGCGTCGAACTCATTGGGGACAACCGTCGCCTGCAGGATGGCGATGCGCGCGCCTGCCGCCTGCAGGTGCGCGTTGACGGCGTCGCGCACCTTGTCGTTTGGCCATGCCTTGGCGAGGTCGACATGCGCCACCTGGGCGGTCGCATGCACCCCGGCGTCGGTGCGGCCGGCGGCGCGTATCCGCACCGCCTCACCGCAGAATTTCTCGATCGCCTGCTCTATCGCCTGCTGCACCGAAGGCTGATCCGCCTGGTGTTGCCAGCCGGCGAAGAGGCTGCCGTCATATTCGATATCGAGACGAAAACGCGGCATACACCCTTCGTTCAGGCGGCGAGTGCGGTAAAGGCCTGGGCGTAGACCAGTTTGCCTTTTTCGGGTGCGTCACCCCAGGCCAGCGCCTGCAGCGCTTCGCCCTGATATTCGCTCTCGAACATTTCGGCCCGCGCATGATTGTAGCCGAAGCGGCCGTAATAGGCCGGATCGCCCAACACAACGGCGAGCGTCTCGCCGCCATCCCTGAGGCGGATATGCGCCTCGCGGATCAGCGCACCGCCAATGCCCGAGCCGTGGAACGAAGGTTCCACCGCCAACGGCGCCAGCGCCACGGCTGCGAACTGCTTGCCGCCGTTCTGGACGAACAGCCTGGAAAACAGGATGTGGCCGACCACCTGGCCGTCTTCTTCCGCCACCAGTTCGACAACGGCGTCGCCGCCGGTGACCAGAGCGTCGACCAGCCCGGCCTCCGCCTGCTGGCCGAATGCGTGTTCCTCGACCAGGCGTATGGCCTCGCGGTCCCGCGGCGTCGCGCCGCGTATCGACATCATGCTCATGAGAACTTCATTCCTTTTTCGATCTTGGCCCCGCGCAGAAACTCCTTCGCGGCAGCAGGCTTTCCGCCCGCCCGTTGAACTTCGACCAGCCTGACCGCGCCCGACCCGCAGGCGACCGTCAGCCGGTCATCGAGAATTCCTCCCGACTCGCCCATGCTTTCAGAAAGCGTACCTTCAGAAAGCGTCGAGCGAAGCAGTTTCAGCCGTTCCGTGCGGCCGCCGATGTCGGCCTCGCACCAGGCGCCGGGGAATGGCGACAGCCCGCGAATGTGATTGTGGACCTCCGCAGCCGGGCGCGTCCAGTCCACACGTGTCTCCGACTTATCGATTTTCCTGGCGTAGGTCACCCCGTCAGCCGCCTGCAAAGTCGATGCCAGGGTATTTGTCTCCAATCGGGACAGCGCTTCCACCATCAGCGTGGCAGCAATATTCATCAAGCGGTCGTGCAGATCGCCGGCCGTCATATCGGGCTCTATGGCGCATTTTTCAACCAGTGCCACCGGACCGGTGTCCAGGCCCTCTTCCATGCGCATCACCATCATGCCGGTCTCGACGTCGCCGGCCATAATGGCGCGCTGGATGGGAGCTGCACCACGCCAACGCGGCAAAAGCGAGGCGTGGCCGTTGAGGCAGCCGAGGCGCGGAGCCTCCAGAATAGCCTTCGGCAACAGCAAACCATACGCGACGACGACCGCGACATCGGCACGCAACGCATGGAAAGCAGCTTGCTCGGCCTCGCCTTTCAGCGACAGCGGCGTGCGCACTTCGATTCCCAGCCGCTCAGCCTCGCGCTGCACCGGCGACGGTGTCAGCTCCAGCCCGCGGCGGCCCGCGGCGCGCGGCGGCTGGGTGTAGACGGCTGCTATCTCGTGCCCGGCCTCGGCAATCGCGCGCAGCACCGGCACCGAAAACTCCGGCGTGCCCATGAAGATGACGCGAAGCGGCATCTTCCCTATCCCACCAGCTTGCCCGGCGCCTTGTCCTTGGCGAGCTTCTTGAACTTCTTGACCACCATGTCGCGCTTCAGCTTCGAGATGTGGTCGATGAACAGCACACCGTTGAGATGGTCGATCTCGTGCTGCAGGCAGGTCGCCATCAGGCCTTCGGCCTCGATCTCCTGCAGCTTGCCGTCGCGGTCGAGATATTTCACGCGCACCGAGGCGGGACGCTCGACCTCGGCGTAATAGTCCGGGATCGACAGGCAGCCTTCCTCGTAGACCGAGCGAGCGTCGGCGCTTTCGAGGATTTCGGGATTGATGAAGACATGCGGCGCCGGCGGCTCGTCTTCCTTGGCGAGGTCGATGACCAGCATGCGCAGCGGCTCGCCGATCTGGATTGCGGCCAAGCCGATGCCCGGCGCATCATACATCGTCGCCAGCATGTCGTCGGCCAGTTTGCGCAAAGGCGCGTCGACGCGTTCGACCGGTTTGGAAACCTGGCGCAGGATAGGATCGGGAAGGATGATGAGCGGCTTGATCGACATGGCGCCTCACCTAAAACGTCGCAGGAGAAGCGTCAACCGGTGCGAATCGGTCTCGTTCACGTTTTGATCTGTGCCAGGTCTGCGAATCGGCTATGCTGGCGGGATGAACGACCTGAGCACCATCCTTTACGAACCCGTTGCCCGGCTTGGCGCCACGACGATCACGCTCGGCCATGCACTGGCCCTCGGCGCGCTGGTGTTTCTCGGCCTGTTCCTGGCGCTTCTCGTGGCGCTGTGGCGATCGGCCAAGGCGCGCACCATCGCCGCGGCGGAAGCCGCCGACCACGCCCGCGACGCCGAGGCGCGGATGGCCGGCATTTTGCAAAGCCAGGCCGAGATGCAGGGCCGCATGGGCGCCATCGCCGACGTGTTCGGCGCAAGGCAGGCCGAACTCAACCAGTCGATCGGCCAGCGCCTCGACGCCATGACCGGCAGGCTCGGTCAAACCATGACCGAACAGACCAAATCGACGCATGAGAGCCTCGCCAAACTGCAGGAACGGCTGGCGGTCATCGACACCGCGCAAGGCAACATTCAGTCGCTAGCCGGCCAGGTCGTGCAATTGCAGGCGATCCTGTCCAACAAGCAGACGCGCGGCGCCTTCGGCCAGTCGCGCATGGAGGCGATCGTCGCCGACGGCCTTCCGATGGGCGCCTACGAGTTCCAGGCAACGCTGTCAAACGGCAGCCGTCCCGACTGCCTGGTCAGGATGCCGAACGGTGCGCCGCAGCTTGCCATCGACGCCAAGTTTCCGCTGGAAGCCTGGAACGCCATCCGCGCCGCCGATGGCGCCGAACAACAGAAGATCGCGGCCCAGGCTTTCCGCCGCGACATCGAAATTCACGTCCGCGATATCTCGGAAAAATACCTGATCCAGGGCGAGACGCAGGACACCGCCTTCATGTTCGTGCCGTCCGAATCGGTGTTCGCCGAAATCCACGAGAATTTCGACGCCGTGGTCCAGAAGGCGCACCGGGCGCGTGTCATCATCGTCTCGCCGTCGCTTTTGATGCTGTCGATCCAGGTCATCCAGGCCATCCTCAAGGACGCCCGCATGCGCGAACAGGCGCATCTGATCCAGGGCGAGGTGATCCGGCTGATGGAGGACGTCGCGCGCGTCGACGAACGCGTGCGCCGGTTGCAGACGCATTTTGGCCAGTCGGCCAAGGATATCGACGAGATACTGGTCTCGACGTCGAAGGTGACCAAGCGCGGCCAAAAGATCGAAGCGCTGGAGTTTGGCGAAAGCGAAGCCGAAGTGCGCGGTGGCGGACCCGCCAAGGCCGAAGCCGGGGTGCGGGTGGCGGATTCCAAGACGGGGCAGCTCAGGCTACGTGTCGTCGAAGGCGACGATTAAAGTCTTTGTTTTGATGCATGTCGTTGTCCCAGAACCGCGGCACACTTCTGGGCGCCATGCATTAGACCGTAGCCACGATCACGTGCGCCTGGATCTTGGCCGCAACCTCGCCGCTGCCGTGTCTGGCTGCAATCACGGACGCGGCGTGATCGGTTGCGGCTTCCAGTTTTCCTCTGGCCTCGATTTCGTTGCGAAGCGGAGTTCCCTGGCAATAGGCAACCGCCGGAAGGCGTGGCGAGGAGGCACGGCTTTGTTCTGCCCTCGTGTCGATCACCACACGGGAGAAACCTGCGGCTTCCAACTCGCCGCGGATCAATGCAGTGTCATTGTAGCCGTGCGGCGTGCGGGCGAGAAAGCGGGGCGGATCGTTCGGAAAAATCTCCGCAAGAGCATTCGTCACATCATTGGCGAACACATTCTCTTCGATGCGATCCCACACGTTGAACAGGAAATGGCCGCCGGTCTTCAGGACCCGCTTTGCTTCGCGATAGCCGGCGGCTCGGTCGGGAAAGAACATCGCGCCGAACTGACAGCAAACGAGATCGAAAGCCGCATCTTCGAACGGCAGCGCCAGAGCATCAGCCTGACGCCATTGTATGCGACTGTCGGGAGCTTGTCGCGAGGCCGCGTAGTCGAGCATAGGCTGGTTCAGGTCGGTCACGACATAGCTTGCGCCCGGAGACAGTTTTGGAGCCAATGCGCGGGTGACAACGCCGGTGCCGGCGGCGACTTCCAGGACGGCGCCGGGCGACAAGGACGCTGCCCGTCGTGCCAAATCCGCGGCGAACGGCTCGAAGATCAACGGCACCATGTAGCGGTCGTAGTTTTCCGGAATCGAGCCGGCAAACACTTTGTCCGTTTCCGACATTGCTATCCCCCGCCATCCGTTTGATGGGTAGCCTAGCACATTATTGGCTGGTTTGGGCCGCGTTTAACCGGGAGGCAGGTGCTACTGCGCCTCTACGATGCTTACGCCCTCGAATTCCGGAAGCCAGTGCAGGGCCGATCGGTGCCATTTCTGTTGGGTCGGAACGAGATCCTCGCGTTGCCGCGCGGTCCCCGCCCTGATCCCATAGACCTTCGGCCCGTCGCCAACCGACGTTGCGTAAAGATGCGAACCGCAGTCGCCGCAGAACGCCTGGGCACGCTTGGCGCCGCTCGATCCCGCCTTGATATAGACCTTCGGTGTTCCCTTGGTGATCCTATAATGATCCTCAGGCGCGGGAACAGTGACACGAAAGGCGGTGCCGGTCAGTTGCTGGCAGTCGGTGCAATGACAGATAGAGGTCTTTTCCGGGTCGACCTCTGCTTCATAAGTTATGGCGCCGCAATGACACCCACCATCGATTTTCATGGTTGATTCTCCGAAATCCGTCGGGTGATCTTAGCGGGACCAGGCGATGGGGCCAACGGTGGACTGCTGGTCCAGAACTAGTCCGACGCCGCCTCGACCTGCTTGCGCCGGTGCTCCCAGGTTCCGGTCGTCTGCGGCTTGACGAACAGTCTGGTGATCTCCGGCATTTCTTTTTTCAAGAGCGCCTCGATGCGCTCGACACAGGCTTCGATCTCAGGCGCCGTCAGATGGTCCTCGAATTCGATGCTCAGCCCAGCGACGATCTGTTGCGGGCCGAGATGGACGGTGAGAACGCCGTTGGCCCGCTGCACTGCCGGATCCTGCTGGGCGATGGCCAGCACCTTGGCCTGCACTTCCGGGGAGGCCGGCTCACCGATGAGCAATCCCTTGCTTTCGCGCGCCAGAAAGATGGCGGTGGCGCCGAGGATCATCGCGATGCCGATCGAGGCGACGCCGTCGAGTTCGGGCATGTCGAGGAGTTCGGCCGCCAATATGCCGGCGAAGGCGACGAACAGACCGAGCAGGGCGGCGCTGTCCTCGAACAGGATCGTGTAGACGCTCGGATCCTTGCTCGATTGCACGGCCTGCAGCCAGCCTTGCTTGCCCTTCTGCTGGCGGAACTCCTTCAGCGCCACGTACCAGGAGCTGCCCTCGAACAGCATCGAGAGGCCAAGCACGATGTAGTTGATTTTGGGATTGGCGACCGGCTCAGGCGCCATGATGTGGACGACGCCTTCATAGAAGGACACGCCGGCGCCGAGCGCGAATACGAGCAGGGCGACAATGAAGCTCCAGAAATACAGCTCGCGGCCATGGCCGAGCGGATGCGTGCGGTCCGGCGGACGGGCGGCGCGGTGCATGCCGTAGAGCAGCAGCCCGCCATTGCCGGTATCCACCAGCGAGTGCACGCCTTCCGACAGCATCGCCGAGCTGCCGGTGAAGAAGGCGGCGACGAATTTGGTCACAGCAATAGCGAGATTACCGGCGAGCGCCGCGTAGATGACCGTCTTCGACCCGCCATGTGCTGCCATGCTGTCCCTCCAAGGCGCCCAATGTAACGGCCTGCCGCCGAGCTCCACAGGCATCACAACGCACGAATCGCCTGGTCGTTCAGGTTGAAGGCCAGCTTGCGGAAAGACGCCCCTATTCGATGATCTCGTCCGTCCACACCTTGAAACCAGCCAGCGTGCCCGGTCCGAAGATGTGGGTGAGCGGCACGTCGGCGGCGTCGCGGCCCGACGCGATCAGGATGCGGCCGATGCGCGGCGAATTGTTGCGTGGATCGAAGACATGCCAGCGGCCGCCGAGATAGACCTCCATCCAGGCTGCGAAATCCATGCTCGCCCAAGGTTTGGGCAGGCCGATGTCGCTGATGTAGCCGGTGCAGTAGCGGGTCGGGATATTGAGCGCACGGCAGAAGGTGACCGCAAGGTGGGCAAAGTCGCGGCAGACGCCGCTTTGCTCGCGATAGGCTTCGGCCGCGGTGCGCGTCGGTCGGGCATTGCCGTAGCTGAAGACGATGTGGTTGTGGACGAAATCACAGACCGCCTGGACGCGGGCAATACCGAGCGGAGTGTGCCCGAACAGCCGCCAGGCTTCGCTGGCCAGCAGATCGCTCTCGCAAAAGCGGCTGGGCAACAGGAACAGCAATGTGTCCGACGGCAGGTCGCGCACCTCATGCTGCCAGGCCATCAGGTCGCCCATCTCGAAGGTACCGGGGTCGCGGATTACCGAATCGGTGCCGAAGGTGAAGCGTCCGGGCGGGGCGACGAAACGGTTGCACCAATTGCCGAAACTGTCGCGGTAGCTCTGGATCGGCACCGGCGGGTTGGAGGTCAGGAAATCCGGGCGCTCGAGATCGGAGGCCCTGGAGTAGTGGACGTTGAGCATCGCGATCAGCGGCGTTTCCTGCGGAAAATCGAAACTCATCTCGCTGCCGATGCGGATTCGCATTGTCGTCCTGACCGCACTGCCTGATCATCGCCGGGCGAAGGCATGGCCGATGCTGCAGTGCGAAGGCAACCATGGCACGGACCGGAATGGTTTACGAGCAAATTAGAAACCGGTTGAAAGCGGCCCGACGGCGCCGGCGACAGACGCAGCCCCCTTGCAGTCCGGCGTTTCTCTTGTTTCACTTGGCCTCCCAGCAACTGGAGGAACGAATCATGGCTAAAGGTGCGATGAAGGCGGGCAAGGAAGCTCGGAAGCCGAAAAAAGACGCCAAGAAGCCCGCAGCGGCTCCGGCACTCAAGGCGCCGCCCGTCAAGGCGATGAGGCTCAAGGAAAAGTAAGCCCGCCTCGGAAGATCTTGGACGGTTGAAATCCGGACAAACCGTTTCGGCGCAGATTTTGACACCGGCGGCATGAACGATGCGGCCGGTGTTTTTGTTGATCGCACCGGCGCGGCCGCTTGTGTCGAAGCGGCGAGGACGACCTCGCGCCTTCCCATAAATCGGCCGGGACGGCCCGCCATGCTCATGGAATGGAGTGCATCCCGATGTCGTGGATTTTTCTGTTTTTCGCCGGCCTGTTCGAAATCGGCTGGGCGATCGGCCTCAAATACACCGACGGCTTCTCGAAGCCGCTGCCGACGGTGCTCACTGTCGCCTCGATGATCATCAGCCTCGGGTTGCTCGGCCTGGCGCTCAAGACGCTGCCTGTCGGGACGGCCTATGCGGTGTGGACCGGCATCGGCACGGTCGGCACGGCGCTTCTTGGCATCTGGCTGCTGGGCGAGCCTGCGACGGCCATCCGGCTCGCCTGCATTGCGCTCATCGTCTGCGGCATTATGGGGCTGAAGCTCGCCGCCTGAGCAAAGCAACCAAGGAAATCGACGCACAAACACATTCAGGGCCGCTGGAAGGCGACCCTGATGTCCGATCGTTTCGATCGAAGCGTTAGCGGGCGGAGAAGCCCGGAGGCGTCCTGCCGGTACGCTGCTTGCGCGCCGCATAGCGTGCGTCGCGCTTGGCCTTGCGTTCGGCTTCGTCGGCCAGCAAACGGGCGATGCGCTCGTTTTCTTCGGCTTCCTTGATCTTCGCTTCAGCCTGCGCTGCCTCTTCGGCCGCAATACGCGCCGCTTCGGCTGCTGCCTCGCGCTCGGCCTTCTCGACCGCCTCGCGTGCCAGCTTTTCCTGCTTCAGCCTGGCCTTTTCGGCCTCGCGTATTTCGCGAGCCTCAAGAATCGCCTTGCGTTCGGCCTGTTTGGCCAGAACCGCAGGATCATCAGCCGCCGGCTTCGACTTGAAGCGCTCCAGAAGCGCCTTCTTTGCCTCGTTCGCGGCATTGCGCCGCTCGAAAATGTCTTTTTCCCTGTAGATAGCCAAGTCCACTTCCCTGAAGTCAATTCGCGACGCTTACATACGCGCGAAAACCGAGAGTTCAAGCGCCAAAACGGTATGCCAGCCATGAAAGTTTAGGCTGTTGCAGCCGGGAGACGCGTTTTCCCTGAAACAAAGCCGGCCGAAACCGACATGCACTGTTCACTATCCGCCCCTCTGGCGGCCGGGGCGGCTCGCCGCTACCTCTAGCGGCAAATCAGAACATTTGGATGACATGCCATGGAACTCGGTCTCTACACTTTCGCCGACGTCAGCCCGGAGCCCGGCCCCGGCGCGATCGGCCCGCATCAGCGGCTGCGCAATCTGATCGAGGAGGTCGAGCTGGCCGACCAGGTCGGCCTCGACGTCTTTGGTCTGGGCGAACATCACCGCCCCGACTATGCCGCGTCCGCGCCGGTGGTGGCGCTGGCCGCTGCCGCCGAACGCACCAAGCGCATCAAGCTGACCAGCGCGGTCACCGTGCTGTCCTCCGACGATCCGGTTCGCGTCTTCCAGCAGTTCGCAACGCTCGACCTTTTGTCGGGCGGCCGGGCCGAGATCATGGCCGGGCGCGGTTCGTTCATCGAATCCTTCCCGCTGTTCGGCTACAATCTCGAGGACTATGACGAGCTGTTCGCCGAAAAGCTCGATTTGCTGCTGGCCATACGCGGCGGCGTCAAAGTTACCTGGTCCGGCAATCTGCGCGCGCCGATCAACGACCTCGGCGTCTATCCGCGGCCGCTACAGGACAAATTGCCGATCTGGATCGCAATAGGTGGAACGCCGCAATCTGCGGCGCGCGCGGGCGTGCTCGGTTTGCCGCTGGCACTGGCCATCATCGGCGGCGAGCCGGCGCGGTTTGCACCGCTGTTCGACATTTATCGCGATGCCGCAAGGCGGGCCGGTACCGACCCCTCGGGCCTTGCCACCAGCATCAATGTGCACGGCTTCATCGCCGGCACCACTGAACAGGCGGCCGACGATTTCTATGGCCCGCAGGCCGAAGTGATGAACCGCATCGGCCGCGAGCGCGGCTGGGGCCCGACCTCGCGGGCGCATTTCGATCAGTCGCGTGGTCCGAACGGCGCGCTATTCGTCGGCGATCCGGAGCAGGTGGCGGAAAAGATCGTCGCCCAGCACAAGATCTTCAACAATGACCGCTTCCTGCTGCAGATGGCGATCGGCGCCATGCCGCACGCCAAGATCATGAAGGCGATCGAACTGTACGGCACCAAGGTGGCGCCGATCGTACGCAAGGAGACCGCCAAGCCCGGCGTCGCCGTCGCAGCGCCAGCCGCCTGAGCGACGGGCGGCCCGGATTGAGGCCTTGCCGGCTAACGGAACCTTGGGCTTGCAGAGGCGTTTCCGTCAGGGGAAAGCACCAATTGCGGTGCGCCGCTGAGGGAAAATCATGAAAGCCGAACCCGCCGCTTTGGGTGCTGGCCTTGCCGAAACCGAAGAGGCGAGAGTTGTGGCGCGTGCCGACACGCATCTGATGCGTTCGCTGCTCATCGGGATCTTCCTGTTCATGGCCATCTACGCGCTGTATTTCGCGCGTGCTTTCTTCATGCCGGTCATCCTCGCCTTCCTGCTGACGCTGACGCTGACACCAATCGTGCGCTTCCTGCGCAAGCGCGGCATTCCGGAAGTGGTTTCGGCGACAATGTTGGTCGTGCTGTCGATCTGCGTCTTCGGCGTTGCCGGCTATCTGCTCAGCGGCCCGGTCATCGACCTTCTCAACAACACCTCGTCGATCGGCCAACAACTCACCGAACGGCTCGCGCAATTACGGCGTCCGCTCGAGAGGATCATGCAGATCTCGCATCAGATCGAGCAGATGACGGAGACCTCGCAGGAGCCGGGCATCCAGAAGGTGGCGATGGCGCAGTCCGGCGTCCTGTCGGCCGCCGCCAGCAACGTCCTGTCGGCGGGGACAAGCCTGACCATCATCTTCGTGCTGTCGCTGTTCCTGCTGGCGTCGGGCACGATGTTCTATGAGAAGATCATCCAGTCCTTCGCCAGCCTCAGCGAGAAGAAGCGGGCCTTGCGCGTCGTCTATGACGTCGAGCGCGAAATCTCGCATTATCTGCTCACCGTCACCGTCATCAATGCCGGTCTCGGCGCGGTTATCGGCCTTGGCCTGTGGGCGCTCGGCATGCCCAACCCGCTCGTCTGGGGAACGATGGCGGCGCTGCTCAACTTCCTGCCCTATGTCGGCGCGCTGATCACCATCGTGCTGGTCAGCGTCATTGCGATGATCAGCTTCGACTCGATCACCTACGCCCTTTTGGCGCCGGGCTTCGTGCTTTTGTGCGACATCGTCGAAGGCCAGTTCGTTACGCCGATGGTTGTCGGCCGACGCCTCGAGATCAACGCCGTGGCGATCTTCATCGCCATCGCCTTCTGGTCCTGGCTTTGGGGCTTTGTCGGCGCGCTGATGGCGGTGCCGCTGTTGGTCGTCGTCAAAGTGTTCTGCGATCATTTCGATGGCCTCAGCCATGTCGGCAATTTTCTCGCCGCACAGCAGACGGCCGTGGTGGAGGAAGAAGCGGCCGAAGAGAACGGAAAGGCAGCGGCATAAGCTTGCCGCGCCTGCCCGTCATCGCGCATTTGTTGTCTTCAGGCGGAGTGCCTATATCGAGCCGGTCAAGCCGGACCCTGCGATGAAAGATGCCTCCTTCGACCTCGATTCCTATTTCGACCGCATCGGCTATCGCGGCCCGATCGATGCTCCGCTCGGCACGCTGAGCGCGCCGCATCGCCAGCGTCCGCAGGCGATCCCGTTCGAGAATATGGACCCGTTGCTTGGCACCAGCTCGACATCGTCATTCCCGACCGCGCCTTCGAAACCAGGGTCAGGCAGTTGAACATCGTAAAGGCTTGAGGCCCATGACCGCACTTTCCGTTCTCGACCTGTCGCCGATCGTCGAAGGCAGCGACGCCTCGCAATCGCTGGCAAATTCGCTCGACCTGGCCCGCCATGCCGAGCGGCTCGGCTACAGGCGCTACTGGCTGGCCGAGCACCACAACATGCCGGGCATCGCCAGCGCGGCGACCGCCGTCGTCATCGCCCATGTCGCCGGCGGCACCAAGACCATCCGCGTCGGCGCCGGCGGCATCATGCTGCCCAACCATGCGCCGCTGGTGATTGCCGAGCAGTTCGGCACGCTGGCGGCACTGCACCCCGGCCGCATCGACCTCGGCCTCGGCCGCGCGCCCGGCACCGATATGGGAACAGCGCGCGCGCTGCGCCGCAATCTCGAGGCGTCAGACAATTTCCCCCAGGATGTCGTCGAGCTGATGGGCTATTTCCAGCCGGCCGCGGAAGGCCAGCGTATCCACGCCGTGCCCGGCGAAGGCCAGAAGGTGCCGGTCTGGATCCTCGGTTCCAGCCTCTATGGCGCGCAGCTCGCCGCCATGCTCGGCCTGCCCTATGCCTTCGCCTCGCATTTCGCGCCGGCCGAACTGGACCATGCGCTGGAGATCTACCGTTCGCGCTTCCAGCCTTCGGAACAGCTGGACAAGCCCTATGTCATGCTCGGCCTCAACGTTTTCGCCGCACCGACCGATGGAGAGGCAAAACTGCTGTTCACCTCGCTCCAGCAGGCCTTCGTCAATCTGCGCACCGGGCGGGCCGGCCGCCTGCCGCCGCCGGTCGAGGGCTATGACCAGACGCTCGAGCCGATGGCAAAAACCATGATTTCGCAGGCGCTGTCCTGCGCCGTCGTCGGCTCTCCCGAAACCGTCCGGCAAGGCATAGACGCGTTCGTGCGCCGCACCGGCGCAGACGAGCTGATGGTGACCGCGCAGATCTTCGACCATGCGGCACGCGTGCGCTCGTTCGAAATCCTGGCCGAGGCGCATAAATCGCTGTCGCAGGCCGCGTGACGCTTTTGCCTGTGTCTGCTGTGGGCAGGCGCCTTCCTCAGCCAGGAGCCGCCTCTCTCACGCATAGGTGACGTTTTCTTGTGGTTTCGAAGCCCTGACTGGGCGCTTCGCCGGGGGATCGCGCAGATCCTGGGGTTTTGAGCGCGGTTGGAGCACATCCGGGCCGCCGGGCGGCTGTTCAAAGGCGCCAAGCGCGGCGCGGTGGATGCCATGCGCAGAATGCTTGCGCCCGATGCCGCCTGTTCTTATATACGCGCCAAGCCGCCCAGTGCCGGAATGCCGGTTGCCGGAGCGGAATTTCTTGTGAACAGGGGCTTTCGTCGGAACGCCTTACGGGTCCTGAGAGCCTGCTTAGCGGAGAGACTAGAAAAATGGCAAAAGTAATCGGTATCGATCTCGGCACCACCAACTCCTGCATCGCCATCATGGATGGCAAGGAGCCCAAGGTCATTGAAAATGCGGAAGGCGCGCGCACGACGCCTTCCATCGTCGCCATCTCGGGCGACGGCGAACGTCTCGTCGGCCAGCCGGCCAAGCGCCAGGCGGTCACCAATCCTGAAAACACCATCTTCGCGGTCAAGCGCCTGATCGGCCGCCGCTATGACGACCCGGTGACGGAGAAGGACAAGAAGCTTGTCCCCTACAAGATCGTCAAGGGCGACAATGGCGATGCCTGGGTCGAGGCCGGCGGCAAGAAGCAGTCGCCCAGCCAGATCTCGGCCATGATCCTGCAGAAGATGAAGGAAACGGCGGAGGCCTATCTCGGCGAGAAGGTCGAGAAGGCGGTCATCACCGTTCCGGCCTATTTCAATGACGCCCAGCGCCAGGCCACCAAGGACGCCGGCAAGATCGCCGGCCTTGAGGTGCTGCGCATCATCAACGAGCCGACGGCTGCAGCACTTGCCTACGGCCTCGACAAGAAGGATGGCAAGACCATTGCCGTCTATGACCTTGGCGGCGGCACGTTCGACATTTCGGTGCTCGAAATCGGCGACGGCGTGTTCGAAGTGAAGTCGACCAATGGCGACACCTTCCTCGGCGGCGAGGATTTCGACATGCGTCTCGTCGAATACCTGGCGGCCGAGTTCAAGAAGGAACAGGGCATCGACCTGAAGAACGACAAGCTTGCGCTGCAGCGCCTCAAGGAGGCGGCTGAAAAGGCCAAGATCGAGCTGTCGTCGACGACGCAGACGGAAATCAACCTGCCCTTCATCACCGCCGACGCGACCGGCCCCAAGCACCTGACGCTGAAGCTGACCCGTGCCAAGTTCGAGCAGCTGGTCGACGATCTCGTCCAGCGCACCATCGAGCCCTGCAAGGCGGCGCTCAAGGATGCCGGGCTGAAGGCTGGCGAGATCGACGAAGTGGTCCTGGTCGGCGGCATGACCCGCATGCCCAAGATCCAGGAGATCGTGAAGCAGTTCTTCGGCAAGGAGCCGCACAAAGGCGTCAACCCGGATGAAGTCGTCGCACTCGGCGCCGCCATCCAGGCCGGCGTGCTGCAGGGCGACGTGAAGGACGTGCTGCTGCTCGACGTGACGCCGCTGTCGCTCGGCATCGAGACGCTGGGTGGCGTGTTCACCCGCCTGATCGAACGCAACACGACCATCCCGACCAAGAAGAGCCAGGTGTTCTCGACCGCTGAAGACAGTCAGTCGGCCGTGACCATCCGCGTCTTCCAGGGCGAGCGTGAAATGGCTGCCGACAACAAGGCGCTCGGCCAGTTCGACCTGGTCGGCATTCCGCCGGCGCCGCGCGGCGTGCCGCAGATCGAGGTCACTTTCGATATCGACGCCAACGGCATCGTCAACGTTTCGGCCAAGGACAAGGGTACCGGCAAGGAGCACCAGATCCGCATCCAGGCCTCTGGTGGCCTTTCGGACGCCGACATCGAGAAGATGGTCAAGGACGCCGAAGCCAATGCCGAGACCGACAAGCAGCGGCGTGCTTTGGTCGAGGCCCGCAACCAGGCCGAGGCGCTGGTGCACTCCTCCGAGAAGTCGCTGAAGGAATATGGCGACAAGGTTTCGGAAACCGAGCGCACGGCGATATCGGAGGCTATCACGGCGCTGAAGGCTGCTGCCGAAGGCGACGATGCCGCCGACATCGAGGCCAAGTCGCAGACGCTTGCCGAAGCATCCATGAAGCTCGGCCAGGCCATGTACGAAGCTTCGCAGAAGGAAGCGGCGGAAGCCGACGCCAAGGCGGACGCGGCCAAGGATAGCGACGTGGTCGACGCCGATTTCGAGGAAATCGACGAAAACGACGAGAAGAAGAAGTCGGCCTGACCGGTTGACGGCAAATAAAGCGGAAAGCCCGGCGCAAAGCCGGGCTTTTTTGCAACCCTCGCTGAAAAAGTGCGGGCCTTGCCGAAAAAGTCACTGAAAAACACAGGCACAAGCGCGCCGGCCCTAGCATCCGGGCATCACCGCTCCTAAATCGAGACAACGTGCCGGCAAACGACGCAACATGCATCAAGACGTTGAGCATCCGGACTGCGGGAAAAGATGAAAGCTGATTTCTACGAGACGCTGGGCGTGCAAAAGGGCGCCGACGAGAAGGAGCTCAAGAGCGCTTTCCGCAAGCTGGCCATGCAGTTCCATCCAGACCGCAATCCCGGCGATCACTCCTGCGAGCACAAGTTCAAGGAAATCAACGAAGCCTACGAAACGCTGAAGGACCCGCAGAAGCGCGCGGCCTATGACCGTTTCGGTCACGCCGCCTTCGAGCAGGGCGGCATGAATGGCGGCGCGCAAGGTTTTGGCGCCGGCGGCTTCGCCGACATTTTCGAGGATATTTTCGGCGACATGATGGGCGGGCGCCAGCGCCGCTCGTCGGGCGGCCGCGAACGCGGCGCCGATTTGCGCTACAATATGGAAATCACGCTGGAAGAAGCGTTTGCCGGCAAGACCGCGCAAATCCGCGTGCCGGCCTCGATCTCATGCACGGAATGCTCCGGGACCGGCGCCAAGCCCGGCACCCAGCCGGTGACCTGCTCGATGTGCCATGGCCACGGCAAGGTACGGGCGACGCAAGGCTTCTTCTCGATCGAGCGTACCTGCCCGCAATGCCAAGGCCGCGGCCAGACGATCAAGGACCCGTGCCCGAAATGCGCCGGCCAGGGCCGCGTCACCGAGGAACGCTCGCTGTCGGTCAATATCCCGGCCGGCATCGAGGACGGCACCCGCATCCGGCTTGCCAATGAGGGCGAGGCGGGCCTGCGCGGCGGCCCATCGGGCGACCTCTATATTTTTCTGGCGGTGAAGCCGCATGAATTCTTCCAGCGCGACGGCGCCGATCTCTACTGCAAGGTGCCGATATCGATGACGACGGCCGCCCTTGGCGGCTCGTTCGAGGTGACGACGCTGGACGGCAGTCAGACCAAGGTGAAAGTGACCGAAGGCACGCAGAACGGCCGCCAGTTCCGCCTCAAGGGCAAGGGCATGCCGGTGCTGCGCCAGCCCAATGTCGGGGACCTCTATATCCAGACCGCGGTCGAAACGCCGCAAAATCTGTCGCGCCGCCAGCGCGAGTTGCTGGAAGAGTTCGAGCAGCTGTCGTCGAAGGACAATTCGCCCCAGTCGAGCGGCTTTTTCGCCCGCATGAAGGACTTTTTCGAATCCTTCGGCGAGCACTGAACCCAAACCAAGGCCGCCACGCTTCCCGAACGTCATCAACATCTTATGCCAGATCGCGCCTTGCCTTGGACCTGTTAGCTGCTAAGTAGCGTTCGGGGAGTGTTGAGGAGAACTTGCATGGCACGTGGTCCGGGATTGCGGAAGGCGCTGGCGGAAAAGTTCGACGACGAACTCAAATTCTTCAAAGGCTGGATCGACAAGCCGAAGTCGGTCGGTTCGATCGTGCCGACAAGCTCCGTCACCGCCCGCAAGATGGCTTCCATCGTCAATCCGAAGTCGGGCCTGCCGGTGCTTGAAGTCGGCCCCGGCACAGGCGTCATCACGCGTGCAATCCTCGCCCAGGGCGTTAAGCCCGAAAACCTCTACGCGGTCGAATATTCCACCGATTTCGTGCGCCATCTGCGCCAGCTCTATCCCGGCGTCAACGTCATCGAGGGCGATGCCTTCAATCTCAACGCCACGCTTGGCGAGAAGAGCGGTATGGTTTTCGATTCCGTCGTCTCCGGCGTGCCGCTGCTCAATTTCCCGGTCGCACAGCGGATCGCCTATATTGAAAGCCTGCTAGACCGCATCCCGGTTGGACGGCCAATCGTGCAGCTGACCTATGGGCCGTTGTCGCCGATCCCGCCCGGCCGCGGCAATTACACGGTCAAGCATTTCGACTTCATCTTCCGCAACATCCCGCCGACGCAGCTGTGGATCTACCGGCGCGAAGCGCATTAGCTTGGTATCGAGAGCCGAAGAAGTCTCTGGCGCCTTGTAGAGGATCGACGTCTCCCGAAGGAAGCTCGATTGAGGGTCGATCCACATCCTTGACTGTTATCCGGCTCGCAAACTCGCGGCGACCTCTCTGATCGCCGCGCACATGGCCCGCACGGCCGTTGCTTCGGCGCTGCTGGAGAACAGAAGCAGCAGAGGCCGACGCGCACGCGGCTCAAGAGGACGCCTCGCGACGGTTCGCTGCCAATCGGCCGGAAACGCCAGGCCTGGCGCAATCGACAAACCGCGCCCGGCCCCAACCAGAGCAAGCAGCGCCGCCATATCGCTCGCCGACAGGATGACAACTGGCGCAACGCCAAAATCCTGGAACAATTCGGCAAGCATTGGTCCGCAGCCGCCGCTCGACATAATGAATGGCTGGCCGTCGAGAGCGCGGATCGGAAATGACCCGCCTTGGACTGAGTTCTTTTGCGATGACGCCACAAAGAGTTCGTCGTCGACAAGTTCCTCGGCTTGGCAATTGCCGGCGATGTAGGACAGTCCAATATCGGCGGCACCGCGATCGACCCACTCCGCCACCTCGGTATCCGTGCCCAAGAGCAGTTCGACAGCAAGCTCCGGGTGCCGGACGGAAGTAATGTTCAACGCATATGGAGCAATCTTTACCGAGGCGCTGCTGACCAGCGCGAGCCGTACTCTGCCTTTGATGGAGTGTTCCCGTAGGCCGACAAGACGGCCTAAAGCATGCAAAGCGGCGCGCGCCGCGTCCAAAGCCGCCTCGCCGGTTGCGGTGAAAGCGACACCGCGCCGATCACGTATGACGAGGGGCGCGCCAACGATCTCCTCCAGCGCCTTCATTGCATGGCTTATGGCCGATTGAGAAAGACAGAGCCGCTCGGCGGTTTTGGTGAAGCTGCGCGTCTCGCTGAGCGATGTCAGGACGCGCACCATCGTGATGTTGATATTAGCCTTGTTCATGGCTGCCGAAATATCTTTCATTTCGCTCATATTAAAGAGCGCTGTAGGTTTTGTGAAGGTGAGGGAAACGACCCTCGAAATCGGCGAGCGGCTTTCCTGGCCTCTCCGGCATGCAGGCGTGCGGTACGACGAGACTGAAACTGGAGTATCGCATGAGCTACCTTCCGCAATTCCTGACCCTTGCTTCGGTCTTCCTGCTCGGCGCCATGAGCCCAGGACCCGATTTTGTAGCCGTGACTTCCCATGCGCTGATCAGCCGTCGCGCGGGGTTCCATGTGGCGCTTGGCATTGCCGCAGCGATCATGGTGTGGGCGGCTCTCGCGATGTGTGGCCTGGGCCTCGTACTGACGCAGATTGCATGGGCTCACCTTGCCGTCCGGATCGCCGGTGCCGTGTATCTCGGTTACCTGGGCAGCAAGATCCTTTTGTCGGCTTGGCAGGCGCGGCCACCGCTGGCCGTCGGTGGCGCAGAGACTACGGCTCCTTGGCGAAGCGGATTCGTTGTCGGAATTACAAATCCGAAGACGGCCGCGTTCTTCGCGAGCCTGTTCATATCGGTATTGCCGATGCAGGCTCCGATCTGGGTCCAGGCAGTGTCGCTGGCCATAATCGGGCTGGTCGCGATGGCGTGGTTTGGGCTTGTTGCGCTAATGTTCTCCACAAGAAGGGTTCGGTCGGTATATGGCAGCGTCCGCAGGCCGATAGATGCCTTGCTCGGAGTTGCACTCATCGCGCTGAGTGCAAGAATTGCGGTCACCCACTAGCAATAGCCCAGCTGCTCGGCACACCTTCGCGCGCTTGCCCCCCGATCGTTTCCGTTTTTTGAGCCAGTGCGTTGATTTGCGCAGCCTCTGGCTGTACCTGTCCGGGAACAAGAGTGGCCAATGGCTGTGATCGCGAAAATCCTCGTCTTCGCCGGCTCGGTGCGCAGCGGCGCCTTCAGCGGCAGGACCGCCGATGTGGCGCAGAAGGAGCTGGCCATGCAAGGCGCCGAGGTGACGCGCATTTCGCTGGCCGACTATCCGCTGCCGATCATCGACGAGGACCTCGAAAAGGAAAAAGGCGTTCCCGACAACGCCGTGAAGCTCGGCCGGCTGATCGCCGCCCATGACGGGCTACTGATCGCGACGCCGGAATATAATGGCTCGATCCCGCCACTGCTCAAGAACACGATCGACTGGGTAAGCCGGGTGCGCCTCGATGGCGGCTGGCCGGTGAGGCCATTTGTCGGCAAGGTCGCCGGCCTGTGCTCGTCTTCGAACGGACATTTCGCCGGGATCCGCTGCATCAACCATCTGCGCGCCGTGCTGGTGCGCTGCCAGCTGGAGATGGTGACGCCGGAATGCTCGGTATCCGATGGCGGCAGTGCCTTCGACGGCGACGGCAATTTCAGGGATGATAGACTGACCAAATCGATGGAGCACCTATGCCGCACGCTGATCGAAACCTCGCGCATGCTATCGACCCGGACCGGGGCATGATTTCCACAGCCATGCAGGCCCATACCATGAGAGACAGGCTGATCGTCGGCCTCGACGTGCCGACGGTGAAAGAGGCCGAACAGGCGGTGCGCGAACTCGACGGCGTCGTCTCCTTCTACAAGATCGGCTATCAGCTGGCCTTCGCCGGCGGGCTCGACTTCGCCAGGGAGTTGGCCAGCGGCGGCACGAAAATCTTCCTCGACATGAAGCTGCTCGACATCGACCACACCGTGGCGAAGGGTGTCGAGAACATCGTGCGCATGGGCATGACCATGCTGACCATCCACGCCTATCCCAAGGCGATGCGAGCCGCGGTGGAGGCCGCCAGGGGCAGCGACCTCTGCCTGCTGGCGGTCAGCGTGCTGACCTCGATGGACGAGCAGGACGTGATCGACGCCGGCTATGAATACGACCCGCACACGCTGGTGCTGAGGCGCGCCGAACAGGCGCTGCATGCCGGCATGGGCGGCGTCGTCTGCTCGGCCGAGGAGGCGGAAGCGGTGCGCCGCATCGTCGGACCCGACCTGGCGGTGGTGACACCGGGGATACGGCCCAAGGGCAGCGACCATGGCGACCAGAAACGCGTGGTGACGCCCGGCCAGGCGATCCGCAACGGCTCCAGCCATCTTGTTGTGGGCCGGCCAATCGTGGCGGCAAGCGACAGGCGCGCGGCTGCCGAGGCCATACTGGAAGAGATGCGCGCGGCGTAACGAGGAGAAGAAAATGCCCAAGGGATACTGGATAGCCCGCGTCGATGTGCGCGACGCCGAAGGCTACAAGGACTATGTCGCTGCCGCCAAGCTCGCTTTCGACCGTTTCCACGTGAAGTTCCTGGCCCGTGGCGGTGAGCATGAAAAGGCCGAGGGGCCTGGCCGCGCCCGCAATGTCATTATCGAGTTCGAATCGCTGGCGATGGCGCATGACTGCTACCACTCGCCGGAGTACCAGCGCGCCGTCGCCATCCGTCAGAAAGTGGCCGATGGCGAGATCGTGCTGGTCGAGGGTATCTGACGCGCGAAGCTGCTCTGCTCAGTGCGGCGCTTCCTCCTGCGCCAGCACCTCCAGTCGATGGCGGTGCCCCGACAGCTCATAGCCGACAACGGTGACGGCCGGCGCTAGCGTGAGTAAGATGAGGCAGACCGCCATGTCGACGCCGGCAAGGGCGGCGATGATGGCAAGTGCGACGACCGCAGCCGTTCCCGCCAGCAGCCAGACATGGAGGGGATCGAAGCGCTGGACGAGATAATAATACAGCGCGTAGATCGCCCCCAGGAACACGCCTAGCGGAATGGCAACTGACAGCAGCGTCGCCACCGGGCCGATATGGGTCTTGTGCTCGATGAAATAGGCCGCGACATGCAGCCCGGCGCCGGTGGCGACGATGGCAGCGACGATCAGCATCTGGCCATAGCCCCAGATAAAAGAGCGATTGCGGTGCTGGTGCAGCACCGTCCCCGAGGGCAGCATGTAATAGACCCACCACATGCCGAAGGTGAGACCCATTCCGGCAATGCCGATCAAGGCGGCATCGAGGTTCCAGCCCTGCTCCTCGACCACGGCCGACAGCGTCGCCAGCGTGCCGACCACCCCTTCGCCCAGCGCGATGATGGCGAACAGGCTGTAGCGCTCGGCGACGTGGTGCGCGTGCCAGGGCGTGCCGCCATCCCTGCGCTCGGCGATCGCCGGCCCGGCAAGCTCGATGAGAACCAGGATGGCGCCGAAAGCCAGGCTGGTCTCCAGCGAGAAATCGACCAGTATCTGCACCACCCAGCCGATCTGGGCGATCGCAATGGCGACGGCGTAGGTCAGGCAGGCACGCCGCCGCCCAGGGTCCTGCCGCGCCGCGCGCAGCCATTGGAAGATCATGGCGACGCGCATGATGACGTAGCCCAGCACCATGACCGAATTGTTGAGGTGTTCGCCATGCTCGATCGAGGCGAACATGCGCGGCAGGCCGATGGCCAGCACCAGCACGCCGATCATCTGCACCATGGTGACGAGGCGGAAGATCCAATCGTCGGTGTCATAGGCGGAGGAAAACCAGGAGAAATTGATCCACGCCCAGCAGATGGCGAAGCTGGCAAAGCCGAAGCCGATCAGCGCCGCCGCGTAGTGGCCCTCGGCCAAGGCATGCGCCAGTTGCGACGAGGCAAGGCTGAAGGCGGTGACGAAGGTCAGATCGAACAGCAGCTCGAGCGGCGTGGCGACGCGATGCGCCTCGTGCGGATCGCGCCCGGCCATGCGCCTGATGTGATGGTGGAGGGAGCTTGCTGGTGTGCTCATCGCGCGGCCTTGCCTGAGGACTGTCCCGCGACACTAAAGGTGGAGCAAAAGCCGTCAAGGCGCGGTAGGTCGCGCTGGTCCCTCGACCGTTCAGATCGCCTGTCGGTTCAGTCGGTTCGCCGCCGTCTCGGCAACCGCATCGGCCAGCGTCATGCCCCATTGCATCAGGCAATAGGCGCGGAAATCGAAGCAGGGCAGGCCGGGACAGACCTCGAACTCGATGAGGTGGACATGGTCGTTAGCCTCGACCCTGAAATCGAGGGAAAACACGTCTCGCAGGCCGAGCCCGCTGACCAGCCGCTCGGCGATGCGGCGGATGGTTGCCGCGGCTGCCGGCTGGGTGTCGGCAACCGCCTCCAGCACCGGCTCGCTGTATAGTCCAGCCGCCTTGGCGGCCTCGCCGGTGTCGCCGTAAAGCGCCATCGAGTCCGCCATGGTCTGGAAATCGCCGCCGGAGTCGACGAATGCAACGCCGAGCGCTTCCGCCCCGGCATCCGTTTGCAGCCCAAGGAAGCTGGCGCGGACATTGCGACCGCCGACATAGGGCTGGACGACGACATCGTCGCGATAAGCGGCATAGACCCGCCGGCTAAGCTCCAGCGCATGGGCCAGGTCGTTGCAGCGTGAATCCGGCCAGATGCCTACCTTGGAGCCGAGCCGGTTCGGCTTGACGAACCAGCCGGCTTCCGAAGCTGGCGGGTCGGCCAGCCAGCGGCCGTCGCGGGCCAGGCCTGCCTGCGGCGCCGGCAGGCCGAGCGCGCAAAGCACGGCGCCGGAACGGAACTTGTCCTGGCAAAGCGCGAACAGCGCATCGTCGGCTCCGATGGTTCTAAGCCCATTCAGCCTGGCAAGTGCGGGCGCTGCAGCACCGCGGAAATAGGCAATGCCGTCGGTCAGCGTCCAGACCAGCGTGGTTGCGGGATCGGCCTTCGCCAGCGCGCTTGCCGCATCGTCGAATGCAACCGGCATAAAGGCGAGGCCGCGCCGCCCGCAAGCGGCGGTGATTTCATCGAATTCGGGCGCGAGATCGGTCGATTGCGCCAGATAAGACGAGATTTCCAAGGCGCGCTCGGCGGGAAAGCCGTCGGCGACCAGCCTGTCGAAACAGGCCTTTTCCGGCTCGTGGACGAGGATCAAGGTCGGGCGCGGCATGGGTCAAAGCTTCTCGGTGATGCAGCCACACCATCGCACGGCCAATGCGATCGGCTTGCGCGAAATCGACCCGCGCCCGACGCCTGCACGACAACCGGTACGCTCAGGCGATCAGCACGCGCGGCTCGAAGCGGCCGTTGACGGGGATGTCGAGCAGGAAGGTCATGCCGGCCTGTGGGTCAAGCTTGCGCTGCTTGTCGTCCTTGCCGTTCCAGGCCGAGGTCACCGCCAGCCGATCGGCCTTGGCGCCGACAAAGGCCGGGCACGAGGACTGCCCCGCCGGCGTGGCAATTTCGCGCAACAATGTGCCGTCCGGCGCATAAGCCTTCACCGCCTTGCCGCCCCAGACCGCGTTCCACAGCACGCCGTCGCGGTCGACGACCGAGCCATCGACATAGCCCTTCGACGAGCGATGGTCGACGAACACTTTGGACTCGCCGATCGGCAGACCCGTTGCCGGATCGCAGGCGACGCGCATCAACAGGCCGGTCGCGGTATCGGTGTAGTAAGCGATCGTTCCATCCTGCGAGAAACAGATCGAGTTCGACACGGTGATGCCGGTGTAAAGCGTGCGCAGCTCGCCCTTGAAGAACCAGTAGATGGAGCCGGCGCCCTTCTCCTCACCCTTGCCCATGGTGCCGACCCAGAAGGCGCCACAAGGGTGGACGCGCGAATCGTTGGAGCGGGTCAGCGCATTGTCGGCCTCGATGGCCGTATGCAGCGTCAGCTTGCCGGTCGAGACGTCGCGGACATGCAGGCCAGTCTCGGTGGCGATGAGCTGGCGATTGCCATCGACAATGGCGATGGCGCTGGCCATCTGACCGAGCTCATGGACTTTCCGCGCGCCGGACGTGACACCCTGCTCCAGCAGCAGGCCGTTGACAATGTCGAACCAGAACAGCGTATCGGTGGCGGGATCGTAGCTCGGCCCCTCGCCGAGCTCGCAGACATGGTCCGAGAAAACCGAAACGTTGTCCATCATGCCGCTCCGCCGAAGGCCGCATCCCAGGCCATTACCGCCGCCCGGGCACGCGTGGCCACCTCGTCGACGCTCATGCCGGGTTTGAACAGGCTGGAGCCAAGACCGAAAGCGGTCACCCCAGCGGCTTTGTAGCCGGCAAAGTCTTTCTCGGAAACGCCGCCGACGGCGCCGACCACGGTATCGGCCGGCAGCACGGCCCGCATCGCCGAAATGCCGCTAGGCCCGAGCACGCTTGCCGGGAAGAATTTGAGCGCCGAAGCCCCAAGCCTAATCGCCTGAAAAGCTTCGGTGGGGGTGAACACGCCTGGCATCGTCACCATGCCGTGGTGCATGGCGCGGGCCATGACGTCGGCATCGATGTTGGGGCTGACCAGCAGCCTCCCGCCGGCCTTGGCCAAGGCGTCGACATCGGCTGAAGTCAGCACCGTGCCGGCGCCGACCAGCGTCGTCTTGGGCAATGCGGTGACAATGCTGGCGATCGATGAAAACGGCTCCGGCGAATTGAGCGGCACCTCGATGGCTTCGATACCGGCGTCAAACAGCGCCTGGCCGATGGCAACCGCCTCGCTGGGTTTGAGGCCGCGCAGAATGGCGACAAGACCACGCTTCAGCTTCGGGAAAGGTGCGGTCTGGGTCACGCTGTTACTCCACTCTGGTGAGTCATTTGGCGATCATGCCATTTTCCCGCGCTGCCTCGATAAGGCCGGCACGCACCGCCTCGTCGGCGTCGACCGTCCTGACGGCAAGCCCTGCAAGGTCTAGCGCCTGGCGGTAGAGGGCTGCTAGCGAGCCGGACGCAACCAGCACGATTGCGGTGGTGCTTTCGCCATAGCGGCGGCCCGCCGAGGCGATCTCGCCGCCGATCAGCAGGCCGGACAGGCAAGCGGCGGCATCGTCGGCCTTGAGGTTCTGCAGCAAGCCGGCGGCGCGGATCGAGAACAGCCGCGAGGTGACATCGCCGCCCTCCGCCAAAGCCTTGCGGCACCATTCCTGGAAGAACGGATTGTCCGGAGTGACCGGCTTCGGGCTCTCGCCCAGCGAATGGCGCAGGATAGAGTGAGTGGCCAGCACCGAAAACAGCTCGCCGGTCGGCCAGGTGCAGAAGCCGTCGACCGCGCCGTCTGCGACCAGAACCCATTTCGAATGGGTGCCGGGCATGCAGACGAGATGGCGACCTTTTGCCGGCAAACCGGCGCCGGCAAGCTGGGTTTCCTCGCCGCGCATTACGTCCGGCGCATCTTCCAGGCGCTGCGCCAGGCCAGGCACGATGCGGATGTCGCGGCTCTGGCCGGGAATGCGGGCGGCCCCCGCGAGAATGGCACTGAGCGGCGCCGGCACGGTGACGTAAGGCGCTTCCAGCCAACCCTGGCGCGAGCCGGCCATGCCGCAGATGATGACCGGCAGTGTGTCAGGTGCGCCGAGCGCCGCCAGATGGCCCTCGAGGATGGTCGAAAAGCCTTTTTGCTGCGCGGTGATCAACCCATCATCGCCGCGACGCTCGGCAAGCACCCCGCCCGCCCCGTCGACCAGCCAGACCCGCATGCGGGTCGTGCCCCAGTCGACGGCGGCGACTGCCGGCGTGCCTTTTGCCGGATTTTGATTCACCGGACTCACAGGAAACCCCCGTCGACGATCAACATCTGCGCCGTCAGCATACGCGCGGCGTCGGAGGCCAGGAACAGCACTGTGCCGACGATGTCGTCGGGCTGCATGACCTGCTTGATGCATTGCTTGGCGACATGGGCGGCGAGCCTCTCCTCGGTGACCCAGAGTTCCCGCTGCCGCTCGGTGATCACCCAGCCCGGCGCAATCGCATTGACGCGGATGCCGTCGACCCCAAGCTTGCCCGCGAGACCTTTGGTGAGGCCGAGTATGCCGGCCTTGGCGGCGGTGTAGGCCGGCATATCGGGGTGGTTGATGAGATAGGAGGTTGAGGTGAAGTTGATGATCGACCCGCCGCCGGCCCGCTTCATGCCCGGCGCGACCGCCTGTGCGGTGAAGAAATGCGGGCGCAGATTGACGGCGAGATTGTTGTCCCAGAACTCGACGGTAACGTCGGCGACCTCGTGGCGTTCGTCCCAGGCGGCATTGTTGACCAGCACGGTGACGTCGCCATGCGCCTCAGCCGCTTTGGCGGCCGAAGCGCGCAACGCCTCGACGTCACGCAAATCGGTCTTGAGGTAGAGCGGTCGCCGGCCAAGTTCTTTTTCGACGCGGTCGGCAAGCAGCGTGCTTAGGCCATCGGCGATGTCGATGAAGGCGACATGGGCGCCCTGGCGAACGAAGCCCTCGGTCAGTGCCGCACCAATTCCGGAACCGCCGCCGGTGATCAGCACCGAGGCTCCCCTGAGGTCGGCAAAATCGGCCGATGGCATCATATTTTTCTCTCCCGATCCGGTCGGCGCGCATCCTATCCAGCCAAGTCCGGGGAGCAAGGGCGAAAACGGCGATTTGTTTGGCTTATGTCAGACAAAAGGACGCAAGATGGCGGCCACAGTCGATCTTGGCTCGCACCGCTGACTTGCTCGACGCAGGCAAGACCGCCGGTCAGACTGCCTTGGCGTAGAGGGCGCCGCGATAGGAATCGCGGAGGTAGCCGAGCGTGGCGTCGGCGTCGACCGGTTTGCCGAAGAGATAGCCCTGGCCGCCGGCGCAGCCGAACTGGACGAGGCGGTCGGCCTGCGCCTCCTCCTCGATGCCTTCGGCGACGACATCCATGCCGAGCCCTTCGCACATGGCCAGAATGGCGCGGATGATGTGTTCCGACGGGCGGTCGTCGAGGATCGAGGAGACGAAGGCGCGGTCGATCTTGAGCTTGTCGAAATGGAATTCGCGCAAGCGGCCGAGCGAGGACTGGCCGGTGCCGAAATCGTCGAGCGAGACTCGGATGCCGACGCGACGCAGGTCCTCGACGATCTTCTCGGCCGAGGCCGGATCGTTCATCAGGCCGGTTTCGGTGATCTCGATCTCCAGCCGTCGCGGATCGAAGCCGGTGCGGTCGAGGATCGACAATATGTGCAGGCCGGTGTTCTGGTCGACGAGTTGCGAGGGCGACAGGTTGAAGGACAGGAACAGGTCCTTCGGCCAGCTGCGCGCCGCTTCGGTCGCCTTGCGCAGCACCAGCTGCGACAGCGGGCCGATGATGCCGCGCTCTTCGGCGATCGGGATGAACACGGTCGGCGGCACCACGCCGAGGTCGCGATCGGTCCAGCGCGCCAGCGTCTCGAAGCCGATGGTGCGGCGGGTGGTCAAATCGACGATGGGCTGGAAATGCGGTTCGACCTCACCGGCCGAGACGGCACGGCGCAGCGCCTGTTCGATGCGGGTGACGCGCTTGGCCGCCTCTTCCATTTCGCGGGTGTAGACGACGACCCGGCCACGGCCCGAACGCTTGGCGTGGTAGAGCGCCGTTTCGGCCTTGTTGACGAGGATTTCCGTGGTTTCGTCGCCGGAATAAAAGAGCGAGCAGCCGACCGAGGCCGAAAGCCTGGCGGTGCGTTCGCCGACATCGTAGGGCGCCGACAG
Organism: Mesorhizobium sp. LNJC391B00; assembly: GCF_000502535.1. Classification (NCBI taxonomy): domain Bacteria; kingdom Pseudomonadati; phylum Pseudomonadota; class Alphaproteobacteria; order Hyphomicrobiales; family Phyllobacteriaceae; genus Mesorhizobium; species Mesorhizobium sp. LNJC391B00. Next base: position 56,495 of record NZ_AYWI01000010.1, on the reverse strand, counting down.
GATTTCGATCATCATGCGCGACTTCTCGGCCGCCGCTTCCTCCGAGAACACCATCGGATACAGGAAGGCGAATTCGTCGGCGCCGATGCGGCAAACGGTGGAGTGGCTGTCCATCGAAGCGCGCAGCCGCATTGCCACCTGGATCAATATGTCGTCGCCGGCCTTGTGGCCGAACAGATCGTTGATCGGCTTGAAGCCGTCGAGGTCGAGAATGCCGACCGTGAACGGCGCGGGATCGTCTGCACGGTCGCTGATCAGGCGATCGACCTTGTCGAAGAAGCGGCGATGGTTGCCAAGCCCGGTCAGCGCATCGGTGAACGCCAGATCCGAGTTTTCCCTGCTTGCCTGCCCGGTGCCAAACGTCGTTTGCATCGGTATCCCTGTTTGTGACGCCCGAAATTTAGGCTGAGACTGGCAGCAAAGCGTTTAGGAAGCGTATCGCGAAATCGATTTTTCGCTGGCGAATGATGCTTTAGCGGACGCGGTAGAGTTCGACCGGGGTTCCGCGCGTTTCGGCCACCGGTTCGAGCCAATCGGGGACGCTTCCCTGCATCAGCCTGGCCAGGAAGCCTTGCGGCGCCTTGGCGGCAAGCATCTTGCTTTCGGCGCTGCCGCGGCAGAGCGCCATCAGGCCGACGTGGTGAGCCGCCGCGATCATCCTCGCCTGGTCCGCCGATCCGAGGAAGGCATCGAGCGCAAGCAGGTCGCCGGCGATGTTGCGATGATAGGGGCCGGCAAAGACGCGGTGCCCGGAATAGGCAAGGATGGGCGAGCCGAGATTGGAAATGGCAAGCACCGTGGTGTCCGGCAGCCGGGCCAACGCCGCGAAGGAGGCCTTGCGCTCGCAGGACGGATCGCTGTCGGTGTCCTGTGCCTCGACCGAGACCTTGCTGGCCTCGAATACGCTCGACGTCGCGGCGGCAGCGCCGGCCCAGACGGCATTCGCCGACACCAGCCAGACCGCCGCCATGCGCAGCGATACGCTGCGCGCAGGGCTGATCCTCGCCCGTTCGCGCCAGCTTGCGATCCAGGCCGACAGCGGGATGACGGCAAAGGCGATCGAGAATGTCGAGCCGCGGACCTGCCAGGCGCTGACGATGAAGGCGCCGACCAGCAAGGCGCCGACGAGGCTGTCCTGGCGGCGCCATGGTCCGCGCAGGCGAAGCGCCATCAGCGCGATCGCCACCAGCGGCGTGACATAGCGCGCCGCCAGCGACGCCGGCTCATTGACGGCAATACTGAACAGCGACTGCGCCTCGTCGATGTGATCGAGCCACAATTCCTTGAGGCGCGGATCGAGGTTTGCGTAGGGAGCCGCAAGGCATTGCGGAAACAGCGCCACGATGACGGCGCCCAGCCCAAGCGCGAGCAGGCTAAGCGAGATCAGGCGGCGGCTGGCCGTGCCATTGGACACCGTGAGCGACGTCACGGCGGCAAGCCCCAGTCCGGCGATTGCCGCCACCACGAACTGCACAGCCGAGAAGGCATCGCACTGCGGCTGGCCCATGGCCGATGGCGGGATGGTGGTGACGAAGACGAGGGCTGAAACCCCGGCAAAGCCGAGACCGAAATCCCTGGCGATCCGGCGTTCGCCGCCGGGATCGACGACGAACAGCAAAGCGATGCAGGCGCCGATGGTGGCGACATAGGGCGCGGTTTCCATGCCGACGGCCAGCGTCAGGGCCGCACACAGCCCGGAAATCAGCGCCGCCCAGCGACGCGCCGGCGCCTCGAGCAGCAGGCTGAGGCTGGCCATGGTCAGCGTCAGCTGGACATTGTGATGATCGAGCGCACCCGGCAAGAAAATGCCGATGAAATGCAGCGCCGCCGCGCCGATGACGATAGCGGGCAGCACGGCGCCGACGCCGGCGAAGCTGCGTGCCGCACGGGCTGTAAAAAACACCGCCAGGCAGAACAGCAGCGACGGCCACAGCACCTGTGCGATCGCTTCGGCCATGGCCATGCTGCCGGTCAGCGCCGAGGCGGCGAGGATGATGACGGCGAGCGGTGCGTCGACCAGCCGCGACCAGTGCATGACGAAACCGCCTTCCGGCCCCATCCTGTACTGATGCAGGTCGAACCAGCCCTGGCCGGCCAGCATGTCGCGAACCTCGACCAGCCGCAGCAGGCTGTCATTGTCGCCGCCGGCATTGCTCAATTCGCGAAAGCCCGTGGCGGCATTGACAGCCAGCACCACCAGCATGGCAAGCAGCGCCAGCGTCATATCGGACTTCCAGGAGGAAGCACCCGCCTTGGCTGCGTTCATCATCATGACCTTCGTCGGAAAGACTGCGGCCTTAAACCTAGCCTTAACAGCTTCAATAAATAGTAAAGTCGCCTGAGCGAGGCCGCATATGAGCGCGGCCGGAGGCTCCGCCGGGTGTCGGGAGACGGAAATGCCGCACGAAGTCCGCCATGAGCCGGCCATTGCCGTGCTCCTGCCTTGCTACAATGAGGAACTGACCATCGCCGAGGTGGTGCGGCGCTTTCGCGAGACGCTGCCATCGGCCGAGATCTATGTCTATGACAACAATTCCAGGGATTTGACCGCGCTCAAGGCGCGCGCAGCGGGCGCCATCGTCGTCCGCGAGCCGCGCCAGGGCAAGGGCAATGTCGTGCGGCGCATGTTCGCCGACATCGATGCGGACATCTATCTGATGGCCGATGGCGACGGCACCTATGCGCCGGAAGATGCCTCGCTGCTGATCAACATCCTGCAGACCGAGCGCTGCGACATGGTGGTTGGCACCAGGCGCGGCGTCACCGACGATGCCGGCCGTTCCGGCCATGCCTTCGGCAACCGCATCTTCAACAGCCTCTACAAGCGGCTGTTCGGCGCCGACTTCACCGACATCTTCTCCGGCTACCGCGTCTTCTCGAGGCGTTTCGTCAAGAGCTTTCCCGCGGTTTCCGGCGGCTTCGAGATCGAGACCGAAATGTCGGTGCATGCCTCGCAGCTCAAACTGCCGGTGAGCGAGATCGCGCTCGATTATGGCCGCCGGCCTGAGGGATCGTCGTCGAAGCTGTCGACCTATCGCGACGGCGCCAGGATCCTGTGGATGTTCGCCATGCTGATGAAGGAAACGCAGCCGCTGCGCTTCTTCGGCGCCTTCGCGATTTTCTTCCTGGCGTCGAGCCTTGCCCTGATGACGCCGGTGCTGATCGAATTCGCCCAGACCGGCCTCGTGCCGCGCATGCCGACCTGGGTGCTGTCGGTCGGCCTGCTGCTGCTCTCGATGCTTGCGATGGTGACCGGATTGATCCTCGATTCGGTATCGCGCGGACGCGCCGAGCAGAAGCGCATTTTTTATCTCTCGGTGCCGTCAGGCCGGGTCGAACGGCGCGAACGCACTGGTGAAATCCCGAAGGCCGAACCGGGCAAGACGCCCCGGGCCGCCTGAGGCCGTGAGCCGGCTCGTCCGCTTCGTCCTGGCCGGCGGCGTTGGTTTCGTCGCCGATGCCGCGGCGCTCTGGCTGCTCTTGGCGGTGACGCCGCTCGGTCCCTTCGTCGCCCGTGTCCTGTCGATCGGCTTTGCGCTGTGCGTCACCTGGCAGATCAACCGGCACCTGACCTTTTCGCCGTCGAGCCGCGGCGTGGCGCAGGAGGGCGCACGCTATGGCGGCGTCGGCATTGCCACCAGCATCGTCAACTATCTCGTCTACTGCGCCATCCTGTTCGCGCTGCCGGCAATGCCGCCGCTGGCGGCACTTGCGATCGCCTCGCTGGTAGCGATGGCGCTGTCGTTCCTCGGTTACTCCCGGCTGGTCTTCGACCGTTAGGGGGTCTGGGCCAAGCAAGCGCGATTGGCAGAAGCCGCCAAGTTCCGTATATCGGCGACTTGCCTTGCCGCAATTCCGGACGGAAAACCGCTACGCACTTTTCCTGGACTTGCTCGACCCGCTGGAGACCAGAAGATGACCCTGAAGATCGCCGTCCAGATGGACCATGTCTCCACCGTCTCGATCGCCGGCGACACGTCGTTTGCGCTGTCGCTGGAGGCGCAGCGGCGCGGGCACCAATTGTTCCACTATACGCCGGACCGGCTGTCGATGCTGGGCGGCAAGGTGTTTGCCCGCATCGAGGAGATGAAGCTCCGCGACGAGAAGGGCAATCATTTTTCGCTGGGCGACAAGGTGCGCACCGACCTGTCGGAGATGGATGTGATCCTGCTGCGCCAGGATCCACCCTTCGACATGAACTACATCACCACGACGCATATTCTGGAGCGCATTCACCCGAAGACATTGGTCGTCAACGACCCGGCCTGGGTGCGCAACAGCCCGGAAAAGATCTTCGTCACCGAATTCCCCGATCTGATGCCCGAAACGCTGATCACCAAGGATCCCCAGGAGGTCGCGGCCTTCCGCAAGGAATTCGGCGACATCATCGTCAAGCCGCTCTATGGCAATGGCGGCGCCGGCATCTTCCATCTCAAGGAGGGCGACCGCAACCTCGCCTCACTGCTCGAAATGTTCGCCCAGCTGTCACGCGAGCCCTATATCGTCCAGCGCTATCTCAAGGATGTGCGCAAGGGGGACAAGCGCATCATCCTGATCGACGGCGAGGCGGTCGGCGCCATCAACCGCGTGCCGGCCGACCACGATTCCCGCTCCAACATGCATGTCGGCGGCCGCGCCGAAAAGACCGAGCTGACGCAACGCGAACGCGAAATCTGCGCCCGCATCGGCCCGTCCCTGAAAGAACGCGGCTTCATCCTCGTCGGCATCGACGTTATCGGCGACTACATGACCGAGATCAACGTGACCTCGCCGACCGGCGTGCGCGAAGTGCAGCGTTTTGGCGGCGCCGATATCGCCAGCCTGTTCTGGGACGCGGTAGAGGCGAAGCGGCGGAATTTGGCCGCGTAGTGTGCGTTGCTACGGAGGACTTTGGTGGGTCCAGAGAAGCATCGAAAGATGCTCTTTATCGGGTAAGACTGCCGAGCAAGCGGCTCATCAAATCAAACTATGTCCCCGAAGCGCCGAGGCCTCAGTTTCGGAGGAAGGAGACCGATAAGTCTGGTCTGCAATTTTCGCTGTGGTGTTGCCCAGTCTTTCAGCAGAAAACCCGCATCGGAGTTCTTTTCCAGCAATGCAAAAGCCGCAGACAGTCCGATCAGGTCGACCAAGGTCCTGCGCATTGAGTGGCGGGAGATTAAATGCGCCAGTCCCGGCGCCACTTCGCACCAACGATTGGCCAGTGCCCGCCGTATCGCTATTTCAGTATCAGGCGACATCCTGCCGAGGCCAACTCCGGTACCCAGGATGCGCCCGTCCGCCCAGCCATTGCCGCCGTGAAGCCGATAACTGCCAAGAGCCCGCCCAATCCTCACGGTTCCGCCGATCATATGGGCGGCACGAGCCATATAACCATCGGCACATATCTTTATTTCGTCCGGATCGGATGGACGCATGATTTCAAGCGGAGCTCGACGAAACATCATCCCCGATGTGGTTGACCAAAACCAACCCACGGTACCCCGATCAATAAATAATAATGTCGGGTCAGCTTCAGTGTCGACATGCAGGTAGCCGCTCATTTTCGGCATCGATCGCGGGTCGTTCAGGTGGAATACGGGATGACCGCCCGCAAGCAGGTTGCCGGCCGTATCTATCACCACCTCATCGGAGCTCGACATTGCCGCGATACGAGTGTGGCTGAGATGCGCTCTCACATGGCATTCTATGAAGTCAGGATGCCATGCATCGTCACCGTCAAGAAAGGAGATCAGGGGTCCGGCTGTCGCGTCAAGCCCGGTCATCATTGTTGCCAACTGCCCGCCATTTTGCAGTCGGGGCAGAAGGCGGAAACGACTGTCGCCAAGCTGAGACAGACACTCTTCAATCCTTCGGCGGGAAGCGTCGGTCGAAAAATCATCGACCACCACGCACTCGAACGCAGTGTATGTCTGCGCCGCTACGGATCGGATCGCAGTGTCGATGAATGCCTCTTGATTGAAACAGCCTACGCAAACGGATACGGTTGGTAGCGCGATGTGAGAACCAGCTCCGCTTGGGACGATGTTTTCTTTCAAGAGGCGCTTCTCCGTACACCAGATTTGATCGCCTGAGATATTCCGTCGATCAAATGGCGGTGTTTCTTTGCCAAATTTCTCTCTGTCGAAGCGAGTTTTGCCCCGCACTCAAGATCGCAATTGCCGCATGTTGACCCTACAGCACGGGTATCGCCCTCCTACCAAATTCGAGATTGTCAGAGCCATGCTGCGTCATGGCCACAAGCTCAGAAAAGGGCACCCTTCCGCGAAGTCGCAACCTGCTCTTCAGGCAAGTTTGCTGTCGGACGATCCGTTCATATCCTATTCGGGAATGTCCGGTACGCCGCTCGGATTAGCAAGTCATATGCCTTTCCGTCCACGCAGCCACCGCGCCTGGTTTCTCATCTCGCCAACCTGGTCCGTCGAAAACAGTGCTAGCGTCAAAACCATCCGGACCTATGCCGTTCTGAATAGACTCAAGAACCCCCGTCACTCGCTAATCTTCCTATCCAACACTCAGGCAGAGGCTGATCTGTTGAACCAGTCCGGCGAGGCCGCCGTCCTGCACAACAAGACGTCAACAACCTCCGAACACATATTCAGGCCTCTCGATGACGTCCCTGTAGAATTTGATGCAATCTACAATGCGCAGCTGGCTCCGTGGAAGCGCCATGACTTGTCGCTTGGCATCCAGCGTTGCGCATTTGTCTTCTATCGAGATTCAAGCGGATCCTCCACGACGGAGTCGGAAAGAGCGCGAATAAATCGGCATAGGGAGCTCGCGCCGCATCACGTCTTTATCAACGAGTTTGACGGCACCGGCAAGCCGGTCCGATTGGCACCGGCTCAGGTGAACACGCATCTAAATCGTGCAGCCGTGGGAATCTGTCTCTCTCACCTGGAAGGACCAATGTTCGCCAGCACGGAATATCTTCTCGCGGGCCTTCCAGTGGTCACGACGCCGAACCATGGCGGCCGAGACCTTTATCTGGATGACGACTATTCGCTCACAGTTCCACCCGATCCTCGATCCATCGCGGAGGCTGTCTTAGCGCTGAAGGAGCGACGAATTCCCCGGGATTACATTCGTTCCCAAACTTTGAAACGAATCGAACGAGACCGCGGGCGGTTCATAGACCTTGTAAACGAGATTTTTCTGGAGAGCGGCTCTTCGCGCCGGATCGCCCTGCCTTGGCCTTTCAGATATCCTGTCATGGAGTGGCTTCCACCCCAAATCGCAATCGATCGATCCCTTTCAGGTGCGGTCGATGCCTTCGTCACCGCTTAGACGGCAACAGCCTCGGATTGCCGGAGGAACTCTGTCGCCCTTGTTAAACGCGGTCGAGGAGGCGGAGCAGCCGTTCCATTTTGCTTGACCATCTTCCTTTTTTGCAACCGGCACAGCGCGCTGCAGCCACCACGAATGCATGTTCCTGTAATGTTCTTGCCTTGGCCTGAAATCTATGGTTGTCTTGTCCTGACGTCGCTCGCGGTCTGAACCACAAGGCCGAGGCGAGCCGATATCCGGGGGCAGAGCAAGATGGTGGCGCGGGTTCGCACGGTTGCTTTCCAGGGCATCGAGGCCGTACCGGTCGATGTCCAGGTGATGATCGCGCCGGGCAAGGTCGGCATGCAGATCGTCGGGCTGGCCGACAAGGCGGTGGCCGAAAGCCGCGAGCGCGTGCAGGCGGCACTGCATGCGTCGGGGCTGTCGATGCCGTCGAAGAAGGTGACGGTCAACCTGGCGCCTGCCGATCTTCCCAAGGAAGGGAGCCATTACGACCTGCCGATCGCGCTCGGCCTGATGGCTGCACTCGGCGCCATTCCGGGCGACATGCTGGCCTCCTATGTCGTGCTCGGAGAATTGTCGCTCGACGGCACCATTGCCACGGTGGCCGGCGCGCTGCCGGCGGCGATCGGCGCCAATGCCGAGGGAAAGGGCCTGATCTGCCCGTTCGGCTGCGGGCCGGAAGCGGCCTGGGCGGGCAAGGATTTCGACATATTGGCGCCGCGCAGCCTGATTGCCATCGCCAATCATTTTCGCGGCACGCAGGTGCTGTCGCGGCCCGAGCCCGGCATCCATGTCTCGGCCCGCGACCTGCCCGACCTTTCAGACATCAAGGGCCAGGAAAGCGCCAAGCGGGCGCTGGAAGTGGCGGCGGCCGGCGGCCACAATCTGTTGATGGTCGGGCCTCCCGGCTCGGGAAAATCGATGCTGGCGCAGAGGCTGCCTTCAATTCTGCCGCCACTGGCACCGAAGGAACTTCTTGAAGTCTCGATGATCGCCTCGGTGGCCGGCGAGCTCGGCGAAGGCAAGCTCACCGACCGGCGGCCGTTCCGCGCCCCGCACCATTCGGCCTCGATGGCGGCAATGGTCGGCGGCGGCATCAGGGCGCGGCCGGGCGAAGTATCGCTTGCCCATAACGGCGTCCTGTTCCTCGACGAGTTTCCCGAATTCACGCCGCAGACCTTGGATGCACTGCGCCAGCCGCTGGAGACCGGCGACTGCATGATCGCGCGCGCCAACCACCGCGTCACCTATCCGGCGCGCATCCAGCTGGTGGCGGCGATGAACCCGTGCCGTTGCGGCATGGCCGGCGAGCCCGGCTATCGCTGCCTGCGCGGCGAGCGCTGCCGCACCGACTACCAGGCGCGCATTTCCGGCCCGCTGCTCGACCGCATCGATCTCAGGATCGAGGTGCCTGCGGTCTCGGCCGCCGACCTGATCCGGCCGGATCGGGCGGAGAAAAGTGCCGCCGTTGCGCAGCGCGTCGCGCGCGCCCGCACCATCCAGCGCGAACGGTTCGAGCGGCTCGGCGTGACCAGCGCGACCACCAACGCGCATTGCTCGCCGTCTGTTATCGAAGACATCGCCGCGCCGGACGCAGCCGGCCTGTCGCTGCTTAAAGACGCCAGCGAGAAACTCGGCTTTTCGGCGCGCGCCTATCACCGCGTGCTTAAAGTGGCGCGCACACTGGCCGACCTCGACGCCAGCGAAACCGTCGGCCGCATTCACCTGGCCGAGGCGATTTCCTACCGCATGATGTCGGAGCGGGTGGCGCAGGCGGCTTAACCCTCCCCCCTTGAGGGGAAGGTGACCGCGAAGCGGCCGGGTGGGATCGCCGAAGAATGCTCGATTTTTGAAGCCGAGCCGAGAAAGGGCCTCTGCGCTGACATTGCTTGTAGTGTCGTCCGAAGGGAGTCGCCGCACTTCACGCAGGACCCCACCCGGCCCTTCGGGCCACCCTCCCCTCAAGGGGGAGGGAAATGCAGGCGCTAATTCGCCCGCGCTTTCGCCTTCAGCTCCAGCCTCCGCCTGTGCAGCACCGGCTCGGTGTAGCCATTCGGCTGTTCGCGGCCTCTAAACACCAGGTCGCAGGCGGCGTGGAAGGCGATGGAATTGTCGAAATCGGTGGCCATCGGGCGGTAGAGCGGGTCGCCGACATTTTGGAGGTCGACGATCGCCGCCATGCGCCGCAGCGAATCCATCACCTGGATCTGCGAGCACACCTTGTGGTGCAGCCAGTTGGCGATGTGCTGCGAGGAGATGCGCAGCGTGGCGCGGTCTTCCATCAGGCCGACATCGTTGATGTCGGGCACTTTCGAGCAGCCGACGCCCTGGTCGATCCAGCGCACGACATAGCCAAGAATGCCTTGCGCATTGTTGTCGAGTTCGCGCTGGATCTCGTCGGGGGTCCAGTTCGGCCGCACCGCCACCGGCACCGACAATATATCATCGAGCTTCGCCTTCGGCCGGCTCTTGAGCGCCGCCTGGACGGCATGGACATCGACCTTGTGATAGTGCGTGGCGTGCAACGTCGCCGCCGTCGGCGACGGCACCCAGGCGGTGCTGGCGCCGGCCTTGGGATGCGCGATCTTCTGTTCCAGCATCGCCGCCATCAGATCGGGCATCGCCCACATGCCCTTGCCGATCTGGGCATGACCGGCGAGCCCGCATTCGAGCCCGATATCGACATTCCACGCCTCATAGGCGGAGATCCAGGCGGCCTGCTTCATGTCGCCCTTGCGGATCATCGGCCCGGCTTCCATCGAGGTGTGGATCTCGTCGCCGGTGCGGTCGAGGAAGCCGGTGTTGATGAACACGACGCGTTCCTTGGCGGCGCGGATCGCCTCCTTGAGGTTGACGGTGGTGCGCCGCTCCTCGTCCATGATGCCCATCTTGATGGTGTTTGCCGCCATACCGAGCAGCGCTTCGACGCGGTCGAAAATCTCGACTGCGAAGGCGACTTCCTCCGGCCCATGCATCTTCGGCTTCACCACATACATCGAGCCCGCGCGGGAATTCATCCGACGCCCGTTGGCGCCGACATCGTGCAGCGCGATCAGCGCCGTCATCGCCGCATCCAAGATGCCTTCCGGCACCTCGTTGCCATCGCGGTCGAGGATGGCCGGATTGGTCATGAGGTGACCGACGTCTCGCACCAGCATCAGCGAGCGGCCAGGCAAGCTCAGCGCGCCACCACTGGGCGCGGTCCAGGCGCGGTCCGGATTGAGCTTGCGCGTGAAGGTTTTGCCGCCCTTGCTGATTTCCTCCGCCAGATCGCCCTTCATCAGGCCGAGCCAGTTGCGGTAGACGATGACCTTGTCCTCGGCATCCACCGCCGCGACCGAATCCTCGCAGTCCTGAATGGTGGTCAGCGCCGATTCCAGGATCACGTCGGCAATGCCGGCCGGGTCGGTGCGGCCGATCTGGTTGGTGCGGTCGATGAGGATCTCGATGTGCAGGCCGTTCTGGACCAGCAGGATGGCTTCCGGGTTGGCGCCGTCGCCGCGGTAGCCGGCAAATTGTTTCGGGTTGGCCAGTGTGGTGCCGCCGGCGCCGGCGCCGAGCCGCAAGGTGCCACCCGAAACCGTCAGCCCGTTCACGCCGGCCCATTTGCCCGAGGTGAGCGGCACGGACTCGTCCAGAAAACTCTTCGCCCAGGCAACCACCTTGGCGCCGCGCACGGGGTTGAAGCTTTTTCCCTTCTCGGCGCCACCGGTCTCGGCAATGGCGTCGGTGCCGTAGAGCGCATCGTAGAGCGAGCCCCAGCGGGCATTGGCGGCGTTGATCGCATAACGCGCATTCATCACCGGCACCACCAGCTGCGGCCCGGCAACGGTGGCGATCTCGGGGTCGACATTGTCGGTCGACACGGAAAAGGCCGGCCCTTCGGGCACGAGATAGCCGATCTCACGCAAGAAGCTTTTGTAGGTCTCCATATCGATGGGCGCGCCATTGGCGCGGTGCCAGGCGTCGATCTGTTCCTGCATGGCGTCGCGTTTGGCCAACAGCGCCCGGTTCTTCGGCGCGAGATCATGGACGATGGACGAAAAGCCGTTCCAGAAGGCGTCGGCGGCAATACCGGTACCCGGCAGCGCTTCGCCGACAAAGTCATGCAGTTCGCGGGCAATCCGCAATCCGGCGATCTCGACGCGATCGGTCATCAGGGCTTCTCCAGATGAAAGGCTTTGCGGCCTTTGGCATGTCAGGGGTGAAGGGTCAATTCAGCTTAGGGTGAAGGCGGGGATTTTGAAGCTGCTGATCTCCCCCCAAGGGGACCCCAAGGGGGGAGATTACCTAAACCGCAATCCTCGGCCGACCCGATGCAACCGCCACCACATGCGCTTCGATAAACATCCGTTGGGCCTCAACGGTAGACACCTTGAACTCGGTCGAAACGTCGATCTCGGCATTATCCGTGCCGGCATCCTTCGCCCGCTCGGCTACGATCGCCCGCACATCAGCCTCCGCTGCCGCGATCGCCTTGGCCTCGTCCGTGAAGTCGCGCACCGTTTGCCCCGACGCGACCCGGAACAAACCTTCCTTGGGCTGGCTGACGCGGGCTTCGGCCGAGACGCGGACCTGGCCGACGACGGCGCCGAGCGCGTTGGCGACGTCGGTATCCTCCGGCACCACGCACTCATTACCGACCAGCTCGGCCAAGCCGGCATAGTGCAGCGGCGCCGAGGCGCCGAGGCCAATGACCGGACGATCGAGCGCGACGCTGAGCCTTGCGATGCCGGGATGGGAATCGACGGCGCGCTGCACCAGCGCATGCGCGACGGTGGCGGCGCCATCCAGCCCGTCTTCGGCAAAGGCGGTCTCCAGAATGTATTCGGCCGACCAGCGCGTCAGCGTCAGCAGCACCCGTTCGGAAATCACCTCCGGAGACGGCGCGATGTACTGGCCTCGCCCATCACGCTTGCGGGCAAACAGTTCGGCGCCGAGCCGGGCCGCAAGCGGGTCCCAGTTGGCCTGCTTGCCGAGCACATGGGCGGCGTCCGAGGGGGTGAAGCCCGAGATATGCACAAGACCGCGCGAGACCAGCCGGTTCAGCGTGGCGTTCTGGGCGTTCGAGGTGAGCAGCCTGTCGATGGCGAGCGGCACCGCACCAATCAGTTCATACAGTTTCGCCTCGGGCGCGGTCAGGCCGGCGGCGAGCCTGTCCGGCACGCCGGTGCGCAACGCAAAGCGGCCGTCCATGCGGCCGGGGTTGGGCGCCCTGAGCTGGCGCTCGAGCTCCGATGTCACGGAAACACCATGCATCATGCCGGCCAGCGCCAGCGGCACCAGGCGGCGCGGCCCGAGCAGGATTTTCGGGTTGAGCGCGCCATCTTCCAGTGCCACCTCGGAATCGCCGCCGAGGCCGAAAGTGCGCATGGCGACCGCCTCGACCATGGTGCGGAAGCCGCCGACAGTGGCGCCTTCGGGATCGAGCCGAGGACGGCCGCCGTCGAGCACGGCGACATCGGTGGTGGTGCCGCCAATGTCGGACACCATGGCGTTGTCCAGGCCCGTCATGTGGCGGGCGCCGACCAGGCTGGCGGCCGGGCCGGACAGGATGGTCTCGATCGGCCGCTGGCGGGCAAACGCCGCCGAAACCAGCGCGCCATCGCCGCGCACCACCATCAGGGGGGCTACGATGTTGCGGGCCTCCAAAAATCCTTCGGTTGCCGCCACCAGCCGGTCGATCATCGAGATCAGCCTGCCGTTGAGCAAGGTGGTGAGCGCGCGACGCGGACCGCCGAGCTTGGCCGACAATTCATGGCTGGCGGTCACCGGCAGGCCGGTCTTTTCGCGGATGAGGTCGCGCGCGGCGAGTTCATGCGCCGGGTTGCGGGTGGCGAAATAGGCGCACACGGCAAAGCCCGACACCGAGGCGCCGAGTTCAGGGAGTGCTGCTTCCAGCCCCGACAGATCGAGCTTGGCCGCATTGCCGTGCACGTCATGGCCGCCCGGACAAAACACCACCGGATCGGTGCCGAGCGCCGTCTTCAGCCCGTCGCGCGCAAGGTCGGCCCCGGTAAAGCCGATCATGATGAGCGCCACACGCCCACCCTGGCCCTCGACCAGCGCATTGGTGGCGAGCGTCGTCGACATCGACACGAGTTTGATCGCGGCCGGATCGGTGGCCGATTTTCCCAGCACCGCATCGACCGCGCCGGAAATGCCGACGGCAAGATCGTGCCGCGTGGTCAGCGCCTTGGCCTTGGCCAGCACCTTGCCTTTTGGCCCGCCTTGTTCCGACCACAGCACGGCATCGGTATAGGTGCCACCGGTGTCGATACCGAGAAACAGGGGTTTTGGCTTGGCGGTCATGTCTGGCGGTCCGGGATTCTGCTCCCCCGCCCTTAGCCGATACGGCCCGGCTGATAAAGGCGGGAGAGGTGGGCCAGTTTGACCCTCGTCGCCGCTCATGCCCGCCAAACTTTGTAACGGTCACATTTTTTCATTGGTGCGTGGCCTGCCTTTGCGTGCACCATGCGCCGATCTCATCCCTTTCAGGACTTCGCCATGACCACGCTCCCCGGCATCGCCGACATCCATGCCGCCGCCGCGCGCCTCTCCGGCCTGATCGCCGAAACGACCTTGATCGAATCGCTGGAACTCAACAAACGCTTCGGCGGCCGCATCCTGTTCAAGCCGGAGACGCTGCAGCGCACCGGCTCGTTCAAGTTCCGCGGCGCCTACAACAAACTGTCTTCGCTGAGCGAAGAAGAGCGCAGCCGCGGCGTCGTCGCCTTCTCCTCAGGCAACCATGCTCAGGGCGTCGCCGCGGCGGCTGCCATGTTCGGCGTCAAGGCGGTCATTGCCATGCCGGCCGACGCGCCGGCGATGAAGATCGCCAATGTCCGCAAGATGGGCGCCGAAGTGGTGCCGTTCGACCGCTTTCGCGACGACCGCATGACGGTGGTGCGACCCTACATGGACAAGGGCATGGTGCTGGTGCCTCCTTTCGACGATCCGGCCATCATCGCCGGCCAGGGCACGATCGGTCTCGAACTGACGCGCCAGGCAAAAGCGCTCGGCGTCAGCCTCGATGCGGTCGTCATTCCCTGTGGCGGCGGCGGCCTGACGAGCGGCATTTCGATCGCCGTCAAGGATGCCTCGCCGGCCACAGCAGTCTGGGCCGTTGAGCCCGAGCATTTCGACGACACCCGCCGCTCGCTGATCGAAGGAAAAAGGGTTTCCAACGAGCCCGGCCACAGTTCGATCTGCGATGCCATCCTCACCGCAGAGCCCGGTGCCATCACCTTCGAGATCAACCGCAAGAACCTCGCCGGCGCCATCGCCGTCTCCGACAAGGCGGCCGCACAGGCGGTGCGCGACGCCATGGCCCATCTCAAGCTGGTGGTCGAACCCGGCGGCTGCGTGGCGCTGGCGGCGCTCTCGTCAGGCGAGATCGAACTGTCGGGCAAATGCGTCGCCGTCGTGCTGTCAGGCGGCAATGTCGATTTCACCACCTATGCCGAGATCATGGCCGCGGCCTGAGAACCGATATGGCAGACGCTGAGATAAGGGCGGCTCTCGATCGCCATTGGGCTGCCTCCGATGCCAATGATCTCGAGACGGAGCATCAGATCTATCGCGAGGACGCGGTGCTCGATTATCCGCAATCAGGCGAGCGCATCAGCGGACGGCACAACATCCAGTCGTCGCGCGCCACGCAGCCCAACCGGAAGCGCTTTGCCGTGCGGCGGATCACCGGGTCAGGCGACCTCTGGATCACCGAATATGTCCTGACCTATGACGGGATTCCGTCCTATACGGTGAGCATCATGGAGTTCGTCGATGGCAAAGTGGTTCGCGAGACCCAGTATTTCGGCGATCCGTTCGAGCCGGGGCAGTCGCGCGCGCAATGGGTCGAACGGATACCTTGAAACACGGCGGCGGTAGCATGACCGGCCACCATCCGCTCGATCGTGCCGAACTGCCTGATGATACGGCCGATCTCGCCCGCTATCTCATCGGCAAGCTCGTGGTGCGGGAGCTGCCGGAAGGCATCGTCAGCGGCCGTATCGTCGAGACCGAGGCCTATGTCACCGGCGACGCCGCCGGGCACGGCTATCGCGGCATGACGCCGCGCAACCGTTCGCTGTTCCTCGGGCCCGGACACGCCTACGTCTATCTCGCCTATGGGGTCTCCTGGATGCTCAATGTCTCAAGCGAGGGGCCGGGCACCGGCACCGGCGTGCTGATCCGGGCGCTGGAGCCGCTCGAAGGCATCGCCATCATGCGGCTGAACCGGGGCGTGGAGCGCCTGCGCGACCTGGCGCGCGGGCCGGGGCGGCTCGCCCAGGCATTGCGGATCGACCGTTCGCTGGACGGCCTCGATCTGTGCCGCCAAGGCCCGCTATGGCTGGCAGCCGACGAGCATCAGGCCAGCGACATCGGCCAAGGCATCCGCATCGGCATCACGAAGGATGCGGACCGCCCGCTGCGGTTCTATGTCAGAGGCAGTCCGTTCGTCAGCGGTCCGCGATCGCTCAATTCCTGAACGCTCAGTCGAGCGTGCGCCTGAACCGCACCAATGCGACGCCGGCAAACAAGGCCACGAACCCGACCAGCCAGGCGATCTCGCCCGCAACCGCCGGCAGTTCGGCGCCCTTCAGCATCACCGCGCGGGTGATGCGCAGAAAATGCGTCAGCGGAAAAATCTCGCCGAAGGTCTGCGCCCAGCCCGGCATGCCGCGATAGGGGAACATGAAGCCGGACAGCAGGATCGACGGCAGGAAGAAGAAGAAGGTCAGCTGCAGCGCCTGCATCTGCGTGCGGGCGATGGTCGAGATGGTGTAGCCAAGCAGCACCAGCGCCAGCACGAACACCAATACGGCTGTAAGCAGCAGCGACATGGAACCGGTGAAGGGGATGGCGAACAAGAGCTTCGACGCCGCCAGCACCACCACCACCTGGACGCCACCGACCACAAGATAGGGCAGCACCTTGCCCAGCATGATCTCAAACGGGCTGGACGGCATGGCGAGCAGGTTTTCCATCGTGCCGCGCTCGGTCTCGCGGGTCAGCGCGATCGAGGTCATCATCACCAGGGTCATCTGCAGGATGACGCCGAGCAGGCCGGGCACGATGTTGTATTGCGAGATGCCTTCCGGATTGTAGCGCTGGTGCACCACCACATCGAGCTGGCCCCTGGCGGCCTCACTCGCCGCCTCCTGCATGCCTTGCGCCCGAAGCAGCGCCTGGCTGGCCACTTTGCTTAGCGTCGAGATGGCGCCGCTGGCGGCGGCCGGGTCGGTGGCGTCGGCCTCGATGAGTATCTGCGGATTGTCGCCGCGCTCCACCCGGCGGCCGAAATCGGCCGGGATGGTGACGACGAAGGCGACATCGCCGCGCGCCATCAGGAATTCGGCATCCTCGGCACTTTGCGCGACATGGTCGAAGCGGTAGTAGCCGGTCGTCTGCAGGGCTGCGACAATGGCGCGGGTGTAGGGGTCGTTGCTGGTCGCCACCAGTGCGGCAGGCAGGCTTTTGGGATCGTTGTTGATAGCGTAGCCGAACAGCACCAGCTGCAAAAGCGGCACGCCCAGCATCATGGCGAAGGTGATGCGGTCGCGCCGCATCTGGATGAATTCCTTGATCAGCAGCGCACCGAGCCTGGCGAAGGAGAAGACGCTGTTCATGCCATATTGTCCTTCGAGCCGGACATGAACTGGATGAAGACGTCCTCGAGGCTGGTCTCGCCGGGTTTTACGCTGACGCCCTTGTGCTCCTTCTCGACATCGGCGAGCGCCTTTTCGAGCTTTGCCTTGTCGGAGCCGACGACATGCAGCGTCGCGCCGAACGGCGCCACCTGGTCGACGCCGGGCCGGTCCCTGAGTGCATCGGCGACCTGGTCGAGGCGCGGTCCCTGCAGCACGAAGGTGGTCAGACCGGCATTCGTCACCACCTCGTCCACCGTGCCGGTGGCCAGCATCTTGCCGTAGGAGATGTAGCTGATGCGGTGGCAGCGCTCGGCTTCGTCCATGTAGTGGGTGGACACCAGCACGGTCAGACCGCCGCTCGCCAGCCGGTGGATCTCGTCCCAGAATTCGCGCCGCGCCTTCGGATCGACGCCGGCGGTCGGCTCGTCGAGCAGCAGCAGCTTCGGCTTGTGCATGATGCAGGCGGCCAGTGCCAGCCGCTGCTTCCAGCCGCCCGACAACGTGCCGGCGAGCTGGTTGCGGCGGCTCGTCAGGCCAAGCTCTTCCAGCGTTTTCGACACATGCTCCTCGACCGGTTTCAGCCGGTAGAGCCGCGCCACGAATTCGAGATTCTCGCCGATCGTCAAATCCTCGTAGAACGAGAATTTCTGCGTCATGTAGCCGACTTCGCGCTTGATGCGGAGCGACTCGGTGCGGATGTTGAAACCCAGCACCGTACCTTCGCCCTCGTCGGGCGTCAGCAGGCCGCACATGATGCGGATGGTCGTCGTCTTGCCGGACCCGTTGGGCCCGAGAAAGCCGACGATCTCGCCCTCGGCCACCGTCATCGTCACATGGTCGACGACAGTCTTGTCGCCGAAACGCTTGACCAGGCCATGAACGTCGATGGCGTTCATTTTGAGGCCGCCAGCTCGACATCGACGATCTGTCCCGGCTGCAGCGCTTGCGCCTTGCCCTCAGGCCGCGCCTCGACGAGGTAGACCAGCTTCTGCCGGTTCTCGAGCGAGTAGATCACCGGCGGGGTGAATTCCGGGTCGGGCGAGACATAGCTGACGCGCGCCTTCACCTCCGGCCCGCAGCCGTCGCAATGCACGACAAGCAGCGTGCCGACCTTGATCGACGAGAACGCACTTTCCGGGACATAGACGCTGAGCTTCACCGCACCGTCCGGCAACATCGAAATGACAGGCGCGGTCGGACCGGCGGTGTCGCCGGGATTGCGGATGACGTCATTGATGCGGCCGGGCGAGGGTGCCGCCAGCACGCGCTTCGATAGCCGCCACTCAGCCTGTTCCAACGCCGACTGCGCCTGTTTGACCTGATTGTCTGCCGCCTTGATCGTTTCGGGACGCGCAGGCAGACCGCCGACGGCGAGGTTGGCCTGCGCCTGGCCGACCTGCGCATTGGCGGTCTCCAGCGTCGCGGCGGCGGTGTCGTAGTCGGCCTGCGTGCCGGCACCGCGCTTGAACAGGTCGGCGGCGCGGTCGTATTTGCGCTTGGCATCCGTGGCCTGGGCCTTGGCCATGTCGACCTCGGCCTTCAGCACCGCGATCTCCTCCGGCCGCTTGCCGATCTGCAGGTCGGCCAGCTGCGCCTGCGCCTGGGCGAGCGCGGCCCCTGCCTGGGCGACGGCGATTTTTGCGTCGGCGCTTTCGAGAGTCACCACCGGCGTGCCTGATACAACACGGTCGCCGCGCTTGACCGCGACGGTCTCGACCTGCGCCACCTCGATCGGAGCCAGCAAGACATAGTCGCCCTCGACATAGCCGACGGCAAGCGGCGCTGCCGGCGCGCAGGCGCCGAACAGCTGGGCTGCGAGCGGCAGGGAACAGAGAAAACTCATCGCTTGCCCTCCTTGCGGGCGACCGGATTTCGGGCCGCCAGTATGGCGCCAAGATTGCTTGTGACCGCCGCCACCACCTTGGCGGCTTCGGTGTTACCGATCTCGCGCCAGCCCATACGACGCATCACTGCTTCGCGGCCGATGCGGAAATAGATGACCTGGCCGATCAGCGTGAAGACCACGAGCTTGGTGGCCTCGCTTTCGGCCGGCTCGCCCGTCGCCTGTTCCCAGATCTGGCAGAGGCGGCGATGCGTCGGTTCGAACACCCCGTCATAGATGCGGTCGAGGGCGGCCGTCGGATGCGACAACTCTCTAAGTACGAATTGTACGATCTCGCCCGCCTCCGGCCTGGCGACGACAAATCCTACCATCCGCTCCAATGCGGTCGAGAGCTGCGCCCGCGCCGTCTCTGAACTGGCTTGACCTTGCAGCTGCATGCCGCCGAGCGCCTGGCCGGCAACCGCCTGGATGGTCTCAACGATGTGGTCGGCGGCGGCCCCGCGCAGCCCTTCCTTGCCGCCGAAATGATAGGCGATGGAGCCGATGTTGGCCTTCGCCTCCGCCGCGATCTCGCGCGTCGAGGTGCCGTCGAAGCCCTGCCGCCCAAACAGTTTGAGCGCGGCCAGCACCAGTGCGGCGCGCGTCTGCTCGGCGGGCGATGTCTCCTGGCGGGGCATTTTGTCGGGCGCGGATTTGATCATGTCGGCGTGTTTAATCAATCGATTGATTAAAGTCAAGTTGATTATCTACGGCCGCTTGCCATGTCGGGCCGCAGACGCTTTAGTGGGCGGCCATGGGCAAGGAAGTCGAACGCAAGTTCCTGGTCTCCAGCGCCGAATGGCTGGAAATGGCCGAGGCGAATATACGCATTCGCCAGTTCTATCTTGCCGCAACACCCGGCCGCACCGTGCGCGTGCGCATCAGCGACGGCAGTTCGGCGAAGCTGACGCTTAAATTCGGCAGCAAGATCCGCGAGCGTGACGAATACGAATATGAAATTCCACTGGCGGACGCAGAGGAGATGCTGGCCTTCGCCATCGGACATGTCATCGAGAAGACACGCCACCATGTTAGGCATCGCGGCTATCTCTACGAAGTCGATGTTTTCGGCGGGATTCTAGCCGGCCTTGTGGTGGCCGAACTGGAGACGCCGGAGGATGTACCTGACGAAATGCTGCCTGATTGGCTCGGCCGCGAAGTGACCGGCGAGCAGAGATTTTACAACGCGTCGCTCGCCCTAGAGCCGGATGATTTTAGGTCGGGTCGACCTAAAATCGGAATCCGGCTCTAAATCAAAAGAGATGGAGCATGATGTCGTCCGAAAACCGCTTCACACTTTTCGGCATCATGCTCTAGGGGGATTCCGGAGATCGCCGCATGAGCTTTCGCATCGATCCGCGCCTGCCGCTGACCGGCGAGGTCAGGCGTATCCTTGGCGAGGAGATCGGCAAGGCGCTTGCCCATCTGGCCGTCGCGCGCGACCAGCCGGAGCAGGCATTGCACAAATGCCGCAAGCGGCTGAAGAGCGCGCGCGCCTTGCTGCGGCTGGTCCGTTCCGGAAATGAAACATTCTGTCGGACTGAGAACCAATGCTACCGTCAGGTGGCGGCGCTGCTTGCCGGGCCGCGCGAGGCGACCGCGCTGGTCGAGACCGTCGACCGGCTGGCAGCCGCCTTTCCCGAGCAGGTTGCCGGCGGCGGCCTCGACAGCGTGCGCGACCGGCTGGTTGCCCGCCAGCATGAAATGCATGCCGGCGCCGGCCTCGACGCCGCCATAGGCGCGGCCACCGCCGCCTGCGAGGAAGGCCTCATCAGGATCGAGCGGCTGCTGCTCCCCGATCTGCCTGAGCATGCAGCCGATGTGCTTGCGGAAGGCGCTCGCAAGACCTTGCGCCGTGCCAGGAAGGCGCTGGACCGGGCGGGATCGCGCGGCGAAGCAGAGGATTTCCACGATCTGCGCAAGGCTGCCAAGACCCACTCGATGCATTTGTCGCTGCTCGGCCGGCTGTGGCCGACGCCGATCAAGGTGCGGCGCAAGGCGGTCGACGAACTGGGCGAAAGGCTCGGCGAACTGCACGACGTCTTCGTCATGCGCGTGTTGCTCGAGGCCGACGGTGAGCCGCTCGGCGATGCGCAGGACACAAGGCTTCTTGGCAAGCTTTTGAAGCGCTCGGAAAAAAGCCTGAAGAAGAGCTGCCTCGCCGGAGCGGCCGAGCTGTTCGGCGACAGCCCCAAGCGCTCGACAAAGAAACTCGCGCGCAATGCGCGCGACGACCTCGCCGGCCCGGTATTGTCGAAAGAGGTCCCGGTCGGTTGATCATGGCCGAGGACGTCACCTCGTGCTAGTCACACTTTACCATGACCGCGCCGCGCGACACGCTTCTCGACCGACTTGGCCGCTGGCTTGCCGGCCGGCTGCAGGACGAATCCTCGGGCTATGAGCCCTACACGCCGTCCGACGCCGAGACGTTGCGGCGCACGCTCGAACCCGGCGACATCCTGCTCATCGAAGGCAACCAGAAGATCTCCGCGGCCATCAAATACCTGACACAGTCGACCTGGTCGCATGCGGCCTTCTATATCGGCGATGCGTTGTCCGAACCGGAGGACGGATCGGAACGGCGTCGGCTGATCGAAGTCACGCTCGGCGAAGGCTGTGTCGCCGTGCCGCTGTCGCGCTACCGCACCTACAACACCCGCATCTGCCGGGCGAGCGGGCTGGCGCCGGAAGACCGCGACCATGTTGTCGCCTTCATGATCGGCAAGCTCGGCCTGAAATACGATCTCAAGAACATCTTCGACATGCTGCGCTTTTTCCTGCCGACGCCACCGGTGCCGGTGCGCTGGCGCCGCCGCATGCTGGCTTTCGGTTCCGGCGATCCGACGCGCGCCATTTGCTCGACGCTGATCGCCGAAGCCTATGGCGAGATCCGCTACCCGATCCTGCCCGAGATCACCCGCGCGCCCGGCCGCGCCTCGGCGCAGTCGAACTATTCGCGCCGCGAAATCCTGCACATCCGCCACCACTCGCTCTACACGCCGCGCGACTTCGACCTGTCACCATTCTTCCGCATCGTCAAACCGACGCTGGAATATGGTTTCGACTACCGGGCGGTGACCTGGGAGGACAAGGCAGGCACCGACGCCGCAGCCGCGAAGGCTGGCGCAATCGCCTCAGACACGTGATGGCTTCGGCCTGAGTCATGAGGTTCAGGCGTCTCACATGGCGGCCTGCATCACGCCGAAACCGCAATGGCGCCCTGGTTTTCGGCCCTGTGTTCGACCCAGACATGGACCGGTTCGTCCCGGCCGCGGATGCTCACCGGCCCATGGTCGCGCGCATTCAGCTGTGTCCCGAGCGATTCCGCCTTCGCGGCCTCGATCAGTCGTGACCCAAAGCAAATATTCGCCTGAAGCTCCCGGCAGAGCGCCTGCAAACGGCTGGCGACGTTGACGGTGTCGCCCACCACCGCGAAGGACAGGTTGCGCTCGCTGCCGACCGCGCCGAGGACGACGGCGCCATATTGTGCACCGATCCGAACGTCCAGCGGCGGATATCCTCTGGACACACGCTGGACATTCCAGTCTTCGATAGCGGCGATCATCGCTTCAGCGCACCGGATGGCCCGGGTCGCGTCGTCATGGCTGGCTTGCGGAACCCCGAAGGTCGCCATGATGCAATCGCCGATATAGTTGTCGACGGTGCCATGGTGGTCGAAGACGACCTGCTCCATGCGACGGTGGAACTGACGCAGTAGTTCGAACACTGCTTCGGCCGGATGATCCTCGGAATAGTGTGTGAAGCCGACGATGTCGGCGAACAGCACCGCGATATCCTGCCGGCGGACCGGGCCGAAGGGCTCGTCATCCGTGGCGAGCTGGTCGACGACATTGGGCGAAAAATGCCGGGCGAGATTGGCGCGGGCGCGCTCCGCCTTGACATAGTCTTCCGACAGATGTCGGGAACGAGAGACGACCAGCGCCATGATCGCGCCGATAATCAGCACAACCAACACATTGGTCGCCTGCGCGAACGTATCGACGAAATTGGGGTTGAGATAGAGATTCAGTCGCTCTGTCAGCGGCAGCGAATAGAGGTTCGTTGCCGGAATGACGGTTCCCGCATGAAAAACCACCCATCCCACCCCGATCGTCCACGTCAAGGCCGCGAGCGCGCCGAGATAGAGCGCCAATCGTGTCGAAAGGGTCAGCGCGCCAAGGCATACGAAAATCAGCAGGAATTTGAAGCTGCCCTCGCGCAGTTGCATCGCGGCCGGCGCGACCTCGAGGGAAAACGGGTTGGGCGTTACCAGCAGAACGGTCAACAGAATGATGTCCAGCGTACCGACGAGGTAACCGATCCACCATGGCGCGTTGCGACGGCGCGCAAAGCGAAACTGGATCAGGCCGACGAGTTGGAACAGCGCGAGGCCCGCCAGCACGAAGAGCAGCGAGGCATCCCAGCGGCTGATCAAGGAAAAGAAGCAGGAGATCACGGCGAGCGATGCCGTGCGCGCCCAGAACTGCAATGCAGCACCCTGGCGTTCTGCGCGCTCCCGCAAATTTTTCAGGCGCGAATAGCGGCGAAGTTCAAGTGTTGGCGCGGTCGGCATAGGATCACTTCGATCTTGCGGGGACGGTCACGCATTCGGCAAACCCGCCCCGTACAGTCTGGCAAATCAGCGCGCGAACTCTATCATGAATGTGGCTTCATTTTTGAAGCACCTCCGGACTGGAGCGCGACAAGCTCAGCCGCCAGATGCAATCCTGCTCGGATGATGGCCCAGTCAGGCCGGCAACGGGCGGCGTCCCTTTGCCGGAGCGGTGGGCCGGTCGGACGCACCGGCATCCCTGGGGTGCGGGCCGATCGGCATGATCGCCGGAAACGGGGTTGCGCCAAAAGCAAACGTCCATTTGTAGCCGGTCAGCCCGTCTTCCGGCGTCGTGTGCTGGTCGTGATGGGCGAGCAGTTTGGCGCGCTCGGCCAGTTCCTCCGCCTCGCGCTTCACCATCTCCGCCGTCTCCGGCCGCATCCGCCTGGAGAAAGAGACGAAGGTCGCTTCCCGCTCCAGATGGGTGATCGCCCAGCCGATGAAATTCTTGTTTGTCATCTCGAATAGCGGCCTGAGCGGCCCTTCGAAATTCCACTGGATCGGTGTGTCGACCAGCAGCCGTGCCGACAGCCCGCTGCCCAATGCGATCAGGCCGATCGCTTCGAGATCGCGCAGATAAAGGAACATCGAGGCTTCGCTCAAGCCTTGCGAGCGCATGACGCCTTCGGGCGTGAACTTCTCCGACAGCATGACGAAGATGAACAGCAGCGCCGGCCGTCCCGCGAGCTTGCGCTCGATCTCCGGCGCGATGCGATTGACCGGTCCCGGCCCCCGGTTCATCGACCCCAGCACGTTTTCCAGCTCGACGCCGGCGGCAGCGCAGATCCCGATGAGACGGTCGAGCTTGCAGTTGCGCTCGTGGAAGATGCGCTTCACCGTCGGCTCGGAAATGCCCATACGCCCGGCTAGCTCACGATAGGTGACGCCCTTGGCCTTCAGCGTCCGCTTCAGCGCCTCGAAGATCAGGCCGTTCATGGAATGCACCTCTTTTCTCGCGGTTTGGTATCGCGTTTCGATACTAGCGGCAATCGCCCTTCCGGAAAAGTATCGACATCTCTAGCTCTCCGCCATCCACCACAGGAGACCTGGCCGTGAAAACCCTCATCCCCTCTATTTGTCTCGCCGCCTTCGGTATCGCGCTCGTGCCTGCGGCCGAGGCCGCCGAACTCTGGCGCGCCTCGGGCTTCGAGCAACCCGAATCGGCGCTGTTCGATGCCGCCAACAATCGCATTATCGTCTCCAACATCGTCGGCAATCCCGGGGAGGCCGACGGCAACGGCTATCTCTCGGTGCTGTCGCTGGACGGCAAGGTCGTTAGCCGGCACTGGACCGCCGGCATGGATGCACCGAAGGGCTCGGCGATCTCTGGCGGCAAGCTCTACGTCGCCGACATCACCAAGGTGCGCATCGTCGATCTCGCCAGCGGCAAGCTCATCTCGACGATCGATGTGCCCGGCGCCGTTTTCCTCAATGACGTGACATCGGACAGTTCGGGCAAGGTTTATGTCACCGACATGCTGGCCGATGCGATCTACCGCATTGACGGCGACAAGCCGGAACTGTTCGTGAAGGATGCGAAGCTCGCCGCACCCAACGGCATCTTTGCCGATCGCGATCGGCTGATCGTGGCGTCCTGGGGCAAGGGCATCAAGCCGGACTTCAGCACTGCCGCGCCCGGGGGCCTGCTGTCGGTCGATCTCGCGACGAAAGCCGTGACGCCGCTGCCTGGCGCACAAAACTTTGCCGACCTCGACGGCGTCGTCGCCATCGGCGACAGCATCTACGCCACCGCCTTCATGACCGGCACGCTCTATCGGTACAAAGTCGGCGAGGCGCCGAAGGCTGTAGAGCAGTTCAAGCCGGGCAGCGCCGATATCGGCACAGACGGCACGCGGATCTTCGTGCCGCTGATGAACGAGGGCGAGATCGCGGTGCTGAGCCTGGACTGACAGCGCACACTTGCCGGCTCAGCCAGCGGGCGCGGCTTTGAGTTGCGCCCGCGAATCCTTGATCGAGGCGGCAAAGGTCACCAGCGGCCGCTTGACGCCGTGGTTGATCAGCATGCGCCGTGTCTGCGGCGAGGCACCGGCGATGATGAAACGCACCCCTGCGCGCTTCGCCTTGTGCGCCGCGCCCTCGATGACATTGGCCGCGGTGGAATCGAAGAACGGCACCGCCGAGCAATCGAGGATGAAGTTCTTGCGCTGGTCGGCGATGCGGTCGAGCACCGTGCCGACAGTCGAGGCGGCGCCGAAGAAGAAGGCGCCGGAGATGCGATAGACGACGGTGTCGGCGTCGCTTGCCTCGCTTGCATCGTAGGCGCGGCCGCTGCTGTCGGCGACATCGTCCTGCACCAGCGGCAAATCCGCCTCCACGGCGATCGACTTGGCCATGCGGTCGATGAACAGGATCGAGCCTAGCGCGAAGCCGACGACGATGCCTTCGGTGAGATCGCGGAAGACGACGATCAGGAAGGTTGCCATCAGCACCAGGGCGTCGCCGCGCGAAGCGCGCAGCAACGTGGCGAAGGCCTGCTTCTCGAACATGTTCCAGCAGACAACCGCCAGCACCCCGGCAAGGGCGGCAAGCGGGATGTAGCTCGCCATTGGTGCGGCCACCAGCATGAAGACCAGCAGAAAAAGCGAATGCAGCATGCCGGAAACCGGCCCATGCGCGCCGGCCCGCACATTGGTGGCGGTGCGGGCGATGGTGCCGGTGGTGCAGATGCCGCCGAACAGGGCAGACGCGATGTTGGCAAAGCCTTGCGCCACCAGTTCGCAATTGGAACGGTGACGCCGCCCGGTCATGCCATCGGCGACCACGGCCGAGAGCAGCGATTCGATGGCGCCGAGCAGCGCAAAAGCCACCGCATCCGGCAGCACCGCAAGCGCCTTGTCGAGGTTGAGTGCCGGCAGTGCCGGCAACGGCAGGCTGCGCGGAATGCCGCCATAGCGGGTGCCGATCGTTTCCGCCGGCAGCGAAAGCAGCGCCACGACAAGGGAGGCCAGTCCGACGGCGATCAGCATGCCCGGCCAGCCGGGCCGCCAGCGCTTCACCCCGACGATGGTGGCGATGGTCAGCGCCGCCACCAGCGTTGCCGAGATATTGAGCGTGCCGGCCGCGTGGCCGATCGCCATCAGCTTCGGCAGCAGCGGCCCGGGCTCCGGCCCGGCAAGCCTCAGCCCGAACAGTTCGACGATCTGGCCGGAGAAGATGATGACTGCGATGCCGGCGGTGAAGCCGACCGTCACCGGGTAAGGGATGAATTTGATATAGGTTCCGAGCCGGAGATAGCCGATGGCGAGCAGGAAAATGCCGGCCATCATCGTCGCCAGCAGCAGTCCGTCGACGCCTTCGCGCTGCACCGTCGCCGCCACCAGCACGATGAAGGCGCCGGCCGGGCCGCCGATCTGGAAGCGGCTGCCGCCGAGCGCCGAGACGATGAAGCCGCCGACAATGGCCGTGAACAGGCCGCGCTCCGGCGTCACGCCCGAAGCAATCGCAATCGCCATCGACAGCGGCAACGCGACAATAGCGACGGTCAGCCCGGCCATGAAGTCGGCCTTGAACTGCGGCAGGCGGTAACCTTCGCGCCAGACCGTCACCAGCTTGGGCGTGAACAGCTCTGAAAATGTCGGCTTTGCCGACTTCTGGGCCGGTTGATGCACTGCCCGCCGGATCTGATCCATGGACTGCCTTCCGCTTGCGTGAAGGCGGCGGGATCGTCGGCAGGACTGTCGGCGGTCGCCGTCGCGACTATATGCCGGCTCAGCCTTGCGGGTTCGGCGGCGCGACCGGCTTGAGGCGCACGCCCCGGCCGCCGCGCTCGCTGGTCTGGTTCTCGCCGATGAGCTCCACCCCGGCCTCGTCGAGAGCCTGGATAACCTTCATCAGCGTATCGACCACACCCCTGACCACGCCGTCACTCGCTTCCATGCGCTGGATTGTCGGAAGCGAAACGCCGGCACGCTCGGCGAGCGTCTTCTGATCGATGCCGGCCAGCGCCCTCGCGGCGCGCATCTGGGCGGCAGTGATCATCGGTCGGAACCCCCGTCTGAGTCTGCGGAGACGACGTGTAATACAATCATAGTGATGTTTCAACCATCATAAAGCATGCATGAAACATGATCTCTCCACAAAGCCGGATGGCGGGATACGGGATGAGCATGCTACGCTACCGCCTTGGCTCTTACTGGCGGGGAAATATCAGTTGAATATTTTCAGGACCTTGACGACGTCGGCAGCCTTGCTGTCGGCGGTTTTTCTGCTGGCAGGCTGCGGACACGGGCTGATCAACCGGCTGATTTGAATGTCGCTCCGGATCGTCAGTCTTCGGGCTCGTTGCCATCGGCCACCGCCTTGTTCCGCTGCAGCATTCGCGCCGCCAGCCAGCACAGCGTCGCCCAGGTGAAGCCGGCGCACCATCCCGCCAGCACGTCGGAAGGCCAGTGGACGCCGAGATAGACGCGGCTGACGCCGACCAGCAGCGTTACCAGCACCGCCAGGCTGAGGACATAGATTTTCGTCGTTCGTCCCGGCAGGAAGCGCGCTGCGAGCGAGCCTAGCGTGAGATAGGTCACCGCCGACAGCATCGCGTGGCCGCTGGGAAACGACAGCGACGTCTCGTTGGCCAGGTGCGAGACAAGATCGGGGCGCGGCCGGTCGATGCCGGCCTTGAGCAAGGTCGACAGCAGCTGCCCGCCGGCCACCGCGACAAAGATCAGCAGCGCCGTCCTCGGCCTACGGATCAGCAGGAGGTAGACGATCACCGCCGTTACGATCAGCACCAGCACGCTGGAGCTGCCGAGGCTGGTGATGTCGCGCATCGCGCCTTCCAGCCATGCCGGGCCGACGGGAACATCCGGCTGACCCACTTTTCGGAAAGCGAGCAGGATCTCAGTATCGAAAGCGTGCGGCGTGGTGGCCCGCGCCACCTCCATCAGTTCCTCGAAGCCCCACAGCCCGGCGGCTATCACCAGCCCGGCCAGCAGCACCGGAAATTCAAGCCAGTTGGTGAACGCACGCGGGGTCTTCATCGGATTACAGTCGCCCCTGCAGGTAAGGCCCGAGCGAGATCAGCACCACCGCCGCGATGGCCAGCACGATGCCGGTCGCCTGCAAGGCATTGACGCGTTCGCCGAAGAACACCAGCGCCACCACATTGACCGCCACCAGCTGGATCACCGCCGACAGACTGAACGACACCGACATGCCGAACTCACGAACCAGCCGCAGCATCATCAGATTGCCCGCCGTATAGAGCGCCAGTGTCAGCACGATCTTGCCAAGGCTTGGCGCCAGCCCCCATTGCTTGGCCGCGATGGCCGCCAGCAGGAAGATCACCGTCGAAATGACGAGCTGCGCCAGTCCCCAGAAACTCACTTTTGTGCCTCGCTGTCCTTTGTGGCAGCTCTTGTTTCGCAAGCGTGGCGGCACGTCAAGCAGACTGCGGCGGAACAGGCCACGGCCGAGGTGCTGAATGAATGGCAGCGCGATCGCGGTCTGACTGCCACGCTCGGTCGGATTCGTGCAAACCCAGGCAGCTGCGCTCAAGCATTGGAAAAGAATGGACTTTTAAACATGGCGCCCTACCTCTTCTGGAGGAGAGTGCCATGCCAAAGTCCGTCTATGACCGTGGCCTGCTGAAACCCGACGACATCGCCAGGCTGCAACGCGTGTTCGACGAAGCCTGCCGCAGGCGCGACGTGCATCCCGATTCGGCGGAGGCGCGGGAGATCGCGCTGAACCTGCTTGCGCTGCACAATGCCGGCATGGTCGAGGAAGATATGCTTATGGAAACCGTGGGTTTCCGCCGGTTGGAGCCGAAATCAGCCTGAGGCCCGCAAGGCGGCCTGGAGCGATTCCAGGAAAAGTGTGAAGCGGTTTTCCGTCCGGAATTGCGTAAAAATAAAGGCCTAGGAGCGGTTCGCCGTTTCCGTGAAACGGTGAAACGCTCTAGCCGGCGCGCTGCACGACGGCCACATTCATCTCTGCCCGCAGCCTGAAGCCGATGGATTCGTACAATCCAACCGCGTTGGCATTGCTGGCATAGGCATGCAGGTAGGGAACTTCGCCGCGCGCAAAAATTCGGTTGGCCACGAACACCGACAGCAGCCGGCCGAGGCCGCTGCCGCGAAATTCGGGATGCGAGCAGACGCCGCTGAGTTCGCTGTAGCCGGGCTGCTTCATGCGCTCGCCGGCCATCGCCGCCAGCCGGTCGTCGATTTTCACGCCCCAGAACTCGCCGAGGCTCAGCGCCTTGAGCGTGAACGGGCCGGGCTTGGTCAGTGACGCCAAAGCAAGCATCTCGGCCGCGTCGTCCTGCGTCAGCTGCTGCACACGCTCGTCCGACACGGAAGGCAATGGCGCCTCGGCAACCATCTGAACGCCGAAGGCGGTCACGGTCGCGGTCAGTTCCGGCGGCAAGGCAACGGGGTCCGCCTGGAGCATGAACACGCTCTCACCTGCAGGAATGAGGCTTGCGAGCGCCTGCAGACTCTCAGCGTCGTCTGCCCCGGAAGCCGCGAAGGGGACGATCGAGGAGGGATAGCGCCTGGCGAGCCTGTCGCCATACGCAAAGATCCGATGCCGCGTGTCGAGCGCGCTCCAGACCGGACGATCGAGGACATGGCTCATGGCGCGACATCCTGTTTCACACGGCGGTCGAGCGGGGCCGCCGCCAGGCCGTCCTCCATTGCCGAGAGTTGTTCGAGAAGCGGCCCTGCAAGGCCTTTGCACAAGTCGGCAACGGCGTTCTCGATGCGCGGCCAAACGTCCCGCTTCGCCTTATCGACCAGGCGCTGGCCGTTCGCGGTCAGCGAGATCATCCTGCGGCGCTGGTCGTCGTTCGATGGCGCGGCCTCGACCAGCCCCAACTCGGCCAGCAGCGCCACGCTGCGCGTCACCCCCGGCTGGGTGATCCCCAGTGACTGCGCCAGTTCGCCGACAGGCAGCGGCCCAAGCCGGTCGAGCGCGGCCAGCAGAGGATACTGGCTGGACTGCACCGGCACCTCCAGCCCATCGAGCATGCGCTGCGTATCGGCCTGCAACTGCTCGCCGATGCGCTTCAGCCTGCTGCCGAGGGTGAGGTAGCCAAGGGATCGAATGATGTCTTCCATGGGTGGTCCGTCTCCTGGATAACCATAACATGTTATATAACGATGCAATGAACGAGTTCAAGCGCCTGCTTTGGAGGTTGGCCGCAAGCATCTCAACTTCGTCGTCCTTGGGCGAAGCAGGAGCGAAGCTCCGTCGCGGAGACCCAGGGATCATGCCTTGGCCGTGGAAGCAGCGGAGCAGAACCTGCAACGCAGCGTAGTTCAGAAGTCACGGCATGGATCCTCGGGTCTGCGCCGTCGCTACGCTCCTTGCTTCGCCCGTGGATGACGACGGGATCGGCGTTTCAGCCAATCGCCAGGATATTCGATCCGTCTTGCAGATGCGTTGAACCACTAGTCCGCGCCATAGCAGCAGCCCGAAGTGCGCGGTGGTTCTCCGTCCAGAAGCGCTCGTCTACAACCCCTTGGCGATCTGACGGGCAATCGCTTCGGCCTGCAGGCCGGCGCTGTGAAAATAGCTGGTCAGGCTTGGCCGCATGCCGATGAACCACAGGCCGGGCTGGCCGCTCGGGGTGCCGCCATTGGCCTTCGGCACGCCCTTGGCGTCGAGCACGCCGAGATCGCCCAGCATGGCCTCCAGGCCGGTGCGATAGCCGGTTGCCGCGATCACCACATCCGGCTCGAGCACCGTGCCGTCGTTCAGCCGCACGCCGGCGCCTTCGAAAGCCGCCACCGGCGCCACCACCGAAATCCATCCGGCCTTCAGCGCGGCAACCGCGCCGTCGTCAACGGCGATCGCGATCTGCTCGACGCCGAGCCGGCTGGCGCCGCCTTTCGGCGCCGGCGGCAGGCCGAAGCGGGCGAGGTCGCCGAACACCAGCCGCTGCGTCGCGGCAATCGCGGCATCGGCAATCCACGTCGGCAGCATCGCCATGAAACCGCCGAAGCGCGCCACGGCGACCTTGCCGATCCGTTTCGGCATCAGCGACGGACCCTGCCTGGCTGACAACCAGATGGCCTTGGTGTCGGCACGGGCGAGGTGGTTGAGCACGTCGAAGCCGGAATTTCCGGCCCCGACCACCAGCACGCTTTTGCCCACATAGTCCTGTGCTGTGCCGAAATCGGCGGCGTGGCTAAGTTTGCCGGTGAAAGTCGCCTTGCCTTGCCAGTCCGGCGTCCATGGCAAGCGGTCGCGGCCGGTGGCGACGATGACATTGCGGGCGCTCAGCGTTTCCCGGCCCGTATGGACGAGCCAGCCATTGCCTCTGCGTTCGATCCGCTCGACGGCGGTGCCGAATTCGACCCTTATGCCGCGCGCGCGGGCAAAATCCTCGAGATAACCGATGATGGCATCCTTGTTCGGAAAGGCGGCGGTGCGGGGCGGATAGGCAAGGCCGGGCAGGGTCGACAGCGCGCGATGCGTGTTTAGGGTCAGCTTCTCGTGCCGCCGTCGCCACGGTTCGGCGATCCGCGGCTCCTTTTCAAGCACGACGACCCGCACGCCGCGCCGGCCAAGCGCGTCGGCGGCCGCCAGCCCCGCCGCTCCGGCGCCGATGACGATAACCGTATAGTCGGGTCCTTTCGGCCCCAGGACGATAGGCATCGTTTCGCTTGTCGTAGCCGCCATTCGGTCGAGATTTCCTTTCAGGTGCGCCATGGGGACCCGTCCTATATGGCACGTCCCATATGGCACAGGGGCGATATGATCGATAATGAGGTCGCGTCAATGCGACTGATTCGAGGCCTTGGGGGCAAGCCTCTGTTTATCATCGGCACGCGGAAGCTCGACCATGCCCTCCTTGCGCATCTTTCTCGACAGACTGCTGGAGGGCGCCGCAGCCAAGGTGCCGCGCCAGGATTTTTCGCATGTCGAGCGGCTGGCGCTTGTCCGCCAGCACGGCGACTTCTCGCTGGCCTATTCGACCGCCGTGCAGCAAAAACTGTCCTATTTCGGCGACGCCGACGGCTACATCGCCTTCGGCACCAAGATGAAGCACCATTTCGCGCTCGGTGACCCGGTGGCCCATCCGGCCGATCGGCCCGACTATATCAGGCGCTTTGTCGAAGCCGCCGACAGCCCGTGGTTCGTGCAGATCGGCGAACCGACGGCGCGCGTTCTGGCAGGGCTCGGCTACCAGGTCAACCGCCTCGGCGTCGACACGCGGCTGGAGCTGCCGGCTCACGATTTTTCCGGCAAGCGCAACGAAACCGTGCGCTATTCCGAACGCTGGCTCTTGAAGAAGGGGTTTTCCTTTGGCGAAGGAGCGGTCTATCTCGACGAGGTCCAGCGCCTGTCACAGAACTGGCGGGCCGACCGCATCGTCAAGCGCTGGGAGATGGCGTTCCTCAACCGCCCCTTTGCCGATCATCTCGGCATCGATATGCGCCGTTTCGTGCTCTACAGCCCGGAAGGCGAGCTCGTCGCTCTGCTCGATTTCGATCCGATGTTCCGGGATGGCAAGGTGATCGGCTATACCACCTCGTTCAAGCGCAAGCACATCGATGCCTCGCCGCATGCCGAGATCGGGCTGACCAAATTCGCCGTCGACCGGTTTCGCAATGAGGGCATTTCGGTCGTCACGCTCGGCCTGTCGCCGATGCTCGATGTCGGAGCCAACAGCTTTGCCGAATCGAGCTTCTGGCGCAACGCCTTCGAGCGGGCCTATGAGTCGCCCTGGGTCAACCGCAGCAAGTTCAACCTCAAGGGCCAGGCGGCGTTCAAGCGCCGCTTCCATGGCGTCGAAGAACCGACCTACATCGCCTTCCGCGAGGGCAGGCTGATCGAGATGCTGGGGTTGCTGCGCCTCATCAAGGCGATCTAGCAAGAAGCGTGGCGGCCAACGTGGCCAATTTGCCCCCAGGAAAACTGTTGATTTGACCGGCGCATGGGCGATCGCCTGATTTAGAGTGGCAGGGTCAGTTGCGCAGCCGGTAGCCGGTGCGGAAGATCCAGGCGACGATGGTGATGCAGATGGCGAGGAACACGACCGTCATGCCGAGGCTGACGGCGACCGAGACATCGGACTTGCCGTAAAAGCTCCAGCGGAAACCGCTGATCAGGTAGACGACCGGGTTGAACAGCGTCACCGTGCGCCAGGTCTCGGGCAGCATGTTGATCGAATAGAAACTGCCGCCGAGGAAGGTCAGCGGCGTGATGATCAACAGCGGCACCAGCTGCAATTGCTCGAAGCTTTTCGCCCAGATGCCGATGATGAAGCCGAACAAGCTGAAGGTCACCGCCGTCAAGACAAGGAAGGCCAGCATCCAGAACGGATGCTGGATGGTGAGCGGCACGAACAGCGAGGCCGTCGCCAGGATGATCAAGCCGAGGATGATCGACTTGGTCGCGGCGCCGCCGACATAGGCGATGACGATCTCCAGATACGACACCGGCGCCGACAAGAGCTCGTAGATGGAGCCGACGAATTTCGGGAAATAGATGGCAAAGGAGGCGTTGGAGATCGACTGCGTCAACAGTGAGAGCATGATCAGGCCGGGCACGATGAAGGCGCCGTAGCTGATGCCGTCGATCTCGGTGATGCGCGAGCCGATGGCCGAGCCGAAGACGACGAAATAAAGCGATGTCGAGATCACCGGCGAGACGATGCTCTGCAGCACGGTGCGGAACGCACGCGCCATCTCGACCCGGTAGATCGCCCATACTGCTCGCCAATTCATGGCTCTTGCCTCAACAGATTGACGAAGATCTCCTCGAGCGAGCTGTTTTGCGTGTCCATGTCGCGGAACTGGATGCCTGCCGTCTCGAGTTCGCGCAGCAGCGATGCGACGCCGGGGCGTTCGCTCTGGTTGTCATAGGTGTAGGTCAGCTGTGTGCCATCGTCCGACAGCTCCAACGCGTAGTGCGAGAATGCACCGGGAATGGCGGGGAGCGGGTTGCGCAATTCCACGATCAGGCGCTTGCGGCCGAGCTTGCGCATCAGTTCGGCCTTGCCCTCGACCAGGATGATCTCGCCGCGGTTGATGACGCCGACACGGTCGGCCATCGCCTCGGCCTCTTCGATATAGTGCGTGGTGAGGATGATGGTGACGCCGTCGTCGCGCAGCCGTCGCACCATCGCCCACATGTCCTGGCGCAGTTCGACGTCGACGCCGGCCGTGGGTTCGTCGAGGAACAGGATGCGCGGCTCATGCGAGAGCGCCTTTGCAATCATCAGCCGCCGCTTCATGCCGCCCGACAGCGTGATCGCCTTGGCGTCCTTCTTGTCCCACAACGACAGGTCGCGCAGCACCTTTTCGACGAAGCCCGGATTGGGCGGCCTGCCAAACAGGCCGCGGCTGTAGGTGACGGTTGCCCAGACGCTCTCGAACGCGTCGATGGTCAGCTCCTGCGGCACCAGCCCGATCAGGCTGCGCGCCGCGCGGTAGTCTCGGTTGATGTCGTGGCCGTCGACGGTCACCGTTCCCGACGAACGGTTGACGATGCCGCAGACGATCGAGATCAGCGTCGTCTTGCCGGCGCCGTTCGGCCCCAGCAGCGCGAAAATCTCGCCGCGTTCGATGTCGAGGTTGATTTCCTTCAGCGCCTTGAAGCCGGTGGCGTAGGTCTTGGTGACCCCGGAAATCGAAATGATGGAAGGCAAATTCGTGGAAGACATGAGGCCGAAAACGACTGTTTGAAAGAGGCGGGGATTATTATTGCGCTGAATGTCGGTGCGCAGGCTCGGAAGTCAATGCCGCTGCTGACAATTGTGGACAAACGTTCCCCTTTTGCCGTTTCGTCATGGGGGTGTCGGGGCGCTGACGGTTTGATCCCATCTGCTGCGACAACGCGCCCCGCGTGACGCCAAGCCGCTTTGACCGGACCGCATCCGCCGCCTATTCTGCGCCAACAAACAGCAGCCGGAGCCCGCATGGACCCGCTCATCCTGTCGCGAATGCAGTTCGGGGCGAATATCTCGTTCCACATCCTGTTTCCGACCATCACGATTGCGCTTGGCTGGGTGCTGCTGTTCTTCAAGCTCCGCTACAACGCCACCAATGATTCCGCCTGGATGCGCGCTTATTTCACCTGGGTGAAAGTGTTCGCGCTGTCCTTCGCCATGGGCGTGGTCTCCGGCGTCACCATGAGCTTCCAGTTCGGCACCAACTGGCCGGGCTATATGGAAAAGGTCGGCAACATCGCCGGGCCGCTGCTTGCCTACGAGATCCTCACCGCCTTCTTCCTCGAAGCGGCCTTCCTCGGCATCATGCTGTTCGGGTTCCGCCGCGTCTCCAACCGCGTCCACACGCTGGCGACGGTATTGGTCGCCGGCGGCACCACGCTGTCAGCCTTCTGGATCATTGCGCTGAACTCCTGGATGCAGACGCCGGCCGGCTTCGAGATGATCGACGGCAAGGCGCATCCCGTCGACTGGTGGGCGATCGTCTTCAACCCGTCCATGCCCTACCGTCTGACGCATATGCTGCTTGCCTCCGGCCTGACGGTGTCGTTCCTGATCGCCGGCCTGTCGGCGCTGCGCTACCTCACCGGCGACCGGTCGGAATCGATGTGGAAGGCGCTGCGCACCGGCGTCTTCACCGCCGCCATCCTGATCCCGATCCAGATCTTCGCCGGCGACCAGCACGGGCTGAATACGCTGGAGCACCAGCCGCAGAAGATCGCCGCCATGGAGGCGAACTGGAACACCGGCCCCAACGTGCCGCTGGTGCTGTTTGCGCTGCCCGACGAGGCGGCGAAGGAAAACAAATTCGAGATCGCCATTCCCGACGGCGCCAGCCTGGTGCTGCGCCACGCCACCAGCGGTATCGTGCCGGGGCTCAACGACTATCCCGGCCTGCACCCGCCGGTGTTCCCGGTGTTCTGGGGCTTCCGCATCATGGTCGGCGCCGGCATTTTGATGCTCATCGTCTCGTGGTCGGCGACCTTCTTCCTCAAGCGCCGCCACAGCCTGCCGAGGCCGCTGGCCATGCTGATGGTGCCGATGGCGCTGTCGGGCTGGCTGGCGACGCTGGCCGGCTGGTACACCACCGAAATCGGCCGCCAGCCCTGGCTGGTCACCGGCGTGCTGAAAACCGCCGACGCTATCGGCCCGGTCGCCGGCAGCCATGTCGCGCTGACGCTCGCCATCTATCTCCTCCTCTATGTGCTGCTGCTGATCGCCTATCTTGGCGTGCTGGTGCACCTGGCGCTGAAGGCCGCCAAGGACGGCGATACCTCGCCGCTGCCGGGCGTCATGAAGACGGCGATGTCGCAACCGGCCGCAGCGGAGTGAGGAATGGTCCGCGTAGCGGACGAAAAGCCAACGATTTGGCTTTTCGAATGACGAACGCCCGGAGCAATAGCGAAGGGCAGAACCGTTGATGAGAGGGATGACAGACCGATGAGCTTCGACTGGCCAACCGCGCTGCCCCTGATCTTCGCCGGCCTGATGGGCCTCGCCATCCTGATCTACGTCATTCTCGACGGTTTCGATCTCGGCATCGGCATCCTGTTCTCGGTCGCCGAAGATGCCGAGCAGGACACCATGATCGCGGCAATAGGCCCGTTCTGGGATGCCAACGAGACCTGGCTGGTGCTGGCCGTCGGCCTGCTCCTGGTCGCCTTTCCGCTGGCGCATGGCGTCATCCTCACCGCGCTCTACATTCCGGTCTTCGTGCTTTTGGTTGGCCTCATCCTGCGCGGCGTCGCCTTCGATTTCCGCGCCAAGGTGCCCGCCGGCAAGAAGCACCGCTGGAACCGCATTTTCTTCCTCGGTTCCGTCATCGCCTCGCTGGCGCAAGGCTATATGCTCGGCGTCTATGTGCTTGGCCTCGATGTCGGCTTTGGCGGCATCGCTTTCGGGGCGCTGGTGGCGCTCTGCCTGTCGGCGGCCTATGCAGCGATGGGCGCGGCCTGGGTCATCTACAAGACCGAGGGCGAATTGCAGAGGAAGGCGGTGGCCTGGCTGCGCACGGCCCTGGTGCTGACCGCGCTCGGCATGGCGGCGGTGTCGCTGGCGACCCCATTTGCCAGTCCGCGCATCTTCGCCAAATGGTTCGTCTGGCCCGAAATGCTCTATCTGTCGCCGCTGCCGATCCTGTCGGCGCTGCTGTTCCTGTGGCTGTGGCGGCAGACCTTCCACCTGCCCAAGCCCGACGATCGCCACGCGCTGCGGCCGTTCCTGACGCTCGCCGCCATCTTCGCGCTCGGCTTTGCCGGGCTTGCCTGGTCGTTCTACCCCTTCGTGGTGCCCGAGAGGCTGACCATCTGGCAGGCGGCGTCGGCGACGGAAAGCCTGGCCATCATCCTCGCCGGCACGGTGGTCGTGCTGCCGGTGATCATCTTCTATTCGTTCTATGCGTATCGGGTGTTTGGGGGCAAGGCGACGGATCTGACGTATGATTGAAGGGCTCTCTAATCGCGGTTTGCGCGAGGCACCCCCCTCTGGCCTGCCGGCCATCTCCCCCTCAAGGGGGGAGATCAGCTCCTCACTGCGGCCTTCGCCAACCTTGCAAGATGAGCACCGTCAGCGACGCTGCCAATCTCCCCGCATGAGGGGGAGATGCCCGGAAGGGCAGAGGGGGGTGCTGTCCCGCTGGCGTCTCAGGTAGGGCGTCGCCGCTCTCTGCGTCCGGCCAAGTCCTATCGCCCCTCAGCTCTTCCCCGCCAGCACCAGCACCGGTTTCTCGCTGTACAACCCCGGGAACAGCGACTTCAAATTCGCCACCTTGGGCAGGTCGTTGTAGACGATGTAGGGGTAGGTCGGGTTCAGCGTCAAAAAGTCCTGGTGATATTCCTCGGCCGGATAGAAGGTTTTGCCCGTCTCCAGCGTGGTGACGATGGGCTTGGCAAACACCTTCGCCTGGTCGAGCTGGGCGATGTAGCTCTGGGCGATCTTCTGCTGCGCATCGTTCTCGGCAAAGATGGTCGAGCGGTACTGGGTGCCCGAGTCGGGGCCCTGGAAGTTCAACTGCGTCGGGTTGTGGGCGACCGAGAAATAGACCTGCAGCAGCTGGCCGTAGGTCACCTTGGACGGATCGTAGGTGATCTCGACCGATTCGGCGTGGCCGGTGCGGCCGCTGCCCACCGTTTCGTAGACGGCGTCATCCTTGGCGCCGCCGGTGTAGCCGGAGACGGCCTTGGTCACGCCCTTGACGTGCTGGAACACGCCCTGCACGCCCCAGAAGCAGCCGCCGGCGAAGATAGCCTTCTCGCTGCCGCTGGCGGCCTTCTCGTCCACTGCCGGCGGCGGGATCACCACCGCGTCCTCGGCCGAACGCGCCGGGCTCTGCCAGAAGGCAGCCGCCGCGGCGGCGACGATGAGCGCGGCAAGCGCGCTCTTGAAGATCGGCGTTCTCGTCCTTGCAATGCCGGTCATGTCTGATCTCCTTGATGGTGGCGAAGACTATACGACAGAACGTCCCGCCTGGTTTCTCAAATTGCCGTGCGCCGGCCCGGCCATTGTGCGGCCGGGCCATGGGACCAAGCCTTATTGCGCGGGCGCCATGGCGTCCGCCGGCTTCATCGCATCCGTTGCGGGCTTCATCGCATCAACCGGCTTCATGGCGTCGGTGGCGGGTTTCATTGCATTCGTCGCCATTGGGTCGGCGGGCTTCATGGCACCGGTCGCCGGCGCCATGGCATCGGTCTCGGGCTTCATCGCATCGGTGGCCATCGCCGGCTTCATGGCGTTGGTCGCTTCGTCGGCACGGGCGCCGGCGGCGAAGCCGGTCATCGAAAGCGCAAGGGCGAGCGCGGTCAGGGTCTTGGTCATGATGGTATTTCCTCCTTGAAGAGGGCGCGCGGATGCGAGCCCGGTTATGCCGCGCTAGCGGCGTTGCGTAGAAAAAGAATCAGTCGGCGGCTGCAGCCAGGATCGGCCCACCACCCGGCGACTGCACCAGCACCGCGGTGCTCAGCCCGCCGCTTGCCGCCGGCAGCGGCAGTGTGGTGGCGTCGCCGCTCCAGCTGCCGAGTTTCTCCAGCGAGTGCACGACATTGGCATGCGGCAGCGTGCGGCCGGTGTTCTCGCCGCGCGCCACCGGCACTTCGACGACGCCCTTGTTGTAGCGGACCAGCCAGACATCGGCGCGGCCGGCCGGCGCGGAACCGGCGCCGATGCTGATCTTGCCGCCGTCGAGCGACAGCGTCGGCCCGTTCGTATGACCGCTCGCGGAAATCAGCTGCTCGATCTCGCCGGGCGCTGCACCCACCGCATCGGCACCGCCATTGACCACGACCTGCGGCGTGAACGGGCCGGAGCGGCCGAGCGACGGCTCATAGCGCACCTGGCGCTGGGTGAACTCCTCGCGGCCGAAAATGTCCTTCCAGCCGAGATAGTCCCAGTAGGTAACGTTGAACGACAGCGCCAGAACGCCCGGCTCGTCCTTGACCTTGATCAGATTGGCATTGGCCGGCGGGCAGGACGAACAGCCCTGGCTGGTGAACAATTCGACCACGGTGAGCGGCTGGGCGAAGGCGGTGCCGCCAAGCATCATCAGCGCCGCACCTGCGGCAGCCAGCATGCCGGCGCGTTTTGGGTTAAGTCCAGTCATCGGGGGTCTCCGTTGCGGCGGGTTCATGCCACACTTCGCCGCTGCCCGAGGCTTCGTTACATGGTTCACCGCTTCGTGATTGGGGGCGGAAGGCGTCGTTGCCTTCTCCCCTTGTGGGAGAAGGTGGATCGGCGCGAAGCGCCGAGACGGATGAGGGGTGTTCCAGCGGAGTGAGACGTTGGTTAATCTAACGTCATGCCACATCAGCCCGTCGCTCCTGCCAAACGAAACTTTGCCCGTTCGCTCCGACGTGAAATGACGGAGGCGGAAGACAAACTGTGGCACGAACTACGTGACCGCAGGCTCGATCGGATCAAATTTCGGCGCCAAGGTTCCTGTTGGAAAATACGTCGCCGATTTCGCTTGTCTTGAATCACTCCTCATCATCGAGATCGATGGGAGTCAGCATGCGGACTCAGAGTCAGACCAGGCCCGTAGAACGGAACTGGAGGCGAGAGGCTTTCGTGTGTTGCGCTTTTGGAACGACGATGTCCTGAAAGACATGGACAGCGTCTGCACCACGATAATCGCTTATGTAAGGGATGTCAGTTTGCAGCCATGGCGGTGAAAGAACGCCGGCGTCAAGCTGGAACACCCCTCATCCGTCTCGGCGCTGCGCGCCGATCCACCTTCTCCCACAAGGGGAGAAGGCAAGGGCACCGCCACCCCGCTTGCCCCTGCAACCCGCCCCTGCTAAAGCCGCCCCATCATGAGCACGCCTCTCGACCACATCCGCAATTTCTCCATCGTCGCCCATATCGACCATGGCAAATCCACGCTTGCCGACCGGCTGATCCAGTCCACCGGCGGGCTGGAGCTGCGCGACATGAAGGAGCAGGTGCTGGACTCGATGGACATCGAGCGCGAGCGCGGCATCACCATCAAGGCGCAGACGGTGCGGCTGAAATACCGCGCCAACAATGGCGAGGACTATATCCTCAACCTGATCGACACGCCCGGCCATGTCGACTTCGCCTATGAAGTGTCGCGCTCGCTCGCCGCCTGCGAAGGCTCGCTGCTGGTCGTCGATGCTTCCCAGGGCGTCGAGGCGCAGACGCTCGCCAATGTCTACCAGGCGATCGACAACAATCACGAGATCGTCGTGGTGCTGAACAAGGTCGACCTGCCGGCCGCCGAGCCCGAACGCATCCGCGAGCAGGTCGAGGAAGTCATCGGCATCGACGCCTCCAACGCCGTGCTGATCTCGGCCAAGACCGGCCTGGGCATTCCGGATGTGCTGGAGGCCATCGTCCACCAATTGCCGCCGCCGCGCGAGGGCGATGCCTCGGCACCGCTGAAAGCCATGCTGGTCGACAGCTGGTACGACGCCTATCTCGGCGTCATCGTGCTGGTGCGCATCATCGACGGCGTGCTGAAAAAGGGTGCGACCATCCGCATGATGGGCACCGGCGCAAAGCATCTGGTCGAGCGCACCGGCGTGTTCACGCCGGCCCGCATCAATGTCGACGAGCTCGGCCCCGGCGAGTTCGGCTTCTTCACCGGCTCGATCAAGGAAGTGGCCGACACCCGCGTCGGCGACACCATCACCGAGGACAAGCGCCAGACCGCGCATGCTTTGCCCGGCTTCAAGCCGGCGCAGCCGGTGGTGTTTTGCGGCCTGTTCCCGGTCGACGCCGCCGATTTCGAGGATCTGCGCGCCGCCGTCGGCAAATTGCGCCTCAACGACGCCAGCTTCTCCTACGAAATGGAGACCAGTGCCGCGCTCGGCTTCGGCTATCGCTGCGGCTTCCTCGGCCTTTTGCATCTCGAAATCATCCAGGAGCGGTTGGAGCGCGAGTTCAACCTCGACCTCATTGCCACGGCGCCGAGCGTCGTCTACCGGCTGCTGCTCAATGACGGCTCGGTTAAGGAGTTGCACAACCCCGCCGACATGCCCGACGTGGTGAAAATCTCAGCGATCGAGGAGCCGTGGATTCGCGCCACCATCCTGACGCCCGACGACTATCTCGGCGGCATTTTGAAACTCTGCCAGGACCGGCGCGGCATCCAGGCCGACCTGTCCTATGTCGGCAAGCGCGCCATGCTGATCTACGATCTGCCGCTCAACGAAGTCGTCTTCGACTTTTATGACCGGCTGAAGTCGATCTCCAAGGGCTACGCTTCGTTCGACTATCATCTGACCGACTACAAGGAAGGCGATTTGGTGAAGATGTCGATCCTGGTCAATGAGGAGCCGGTCGACGCGCTGTCCATGCTTGTCCACCGCACGGCCGCGGAAAAGCGCGGCCGCCAGATGTGCGAGAAGCTCAAGGAGCTGATCCCGAACCATTTGTTCAAGATCCCGATCCAGGCCGCGATCGGCGGCAAGGTCATCGCCCGCGAAACCATCTCGGCGCTGCGCAAGGACGTCACCGCGAAGTGCTACGGCGGCGACGTCTCGCGCAAACGCAAGCTGCTGGACAAGCAGAAAGAGGGCAAGAAGCGGATGCGCCAGTTCGGGAAGGTCGATATTCCGCAGGAGGCGTTTATCCAGGCCTTGAAGATGGGGGATTGAGCGGCCGGCCTTGGCCGGACGCATCGACCCAGTGGGTCGATGTGAGCGCAAATCCGGGTGGGAGCTGCCCAAGGCAGCGGATCCCACCCCGGGGGGAATCGCTATTTCCTCAGAACACCAGGACGCGGTGTAATCGTCGGCCATAGCTTGGCGATCTGTCGACAGGCTCCGCGAATAGACCTGAGCCGAATTGCGTGGTCTGTGGCTGGGCCGATGCGCTCCCCTAGGCGGACATCGGCGACAAAGCAAAGGTCGCGGTCGGGAACGCCCATCTTCCCGTTCTGGGCTTCCAAGAGCATTTGCAGCAGAGCAACCATGTACCGGGCCATTTCACGCCGATGCTCGCCACGCCTGCGCTTGGTTTCGTCAAGCTTGCATCCATCCGGGTCGGGGGCCTTTGCGACGCGCAACAGCCCAGCACCTATGCGGTCGCGCCCACCACTCACCAAAAAATCTGGCCGGACAGAAACCAAAACACCCTCGATATCTATGGCATCAAATTGCGAAGGTTGGCTTAGCGCCATGGCCCTCATCCCAAAGGCGTTTTCATGCCGCAGGAACAAGTCTATTGATTCGATGCAGCGCAAAGCTTCGTCTCGGGTTTTTGGCTTTACGTCCCATCCCGCCGCCCTTTGGTTTAACGCTTCCTTAACCCTATCGAGCGCGATTGTGTCGCGGCGGGGATCGCAATTGTATGCTCGTAGCGCTCGCATCGCATCGCCGTTCGCCGTGACAATCGGCGGCCGGGAAAATCGCGAGTCATGCAGGATTGTCTCTTGCCCGTCTGGTTGCAAAATCAAATACTCGGCAAGAGCGGTCGCTGACATTCGAGCCTCGCGCCGTTCGCGAACGGCAGGATGAAGAACTAGGGGTACGGCCATGGATGAAGACCTTTCGATTCAGTTGGACAATCACCGGACACTATGGCTTACCGAAATTTCCCGGGTGACCTTTGAAGACCAAGCCCTTGACGATCTCGGCGGCGACGGCGGTGTTTTCGTCGTCTTGGAAGACAGTGCTGAAGGCAAATTTGACGTACTCGCGAAAGCCGCGTCCGCTTGGGCGGGCCAAGCTCTACTGACATTGATTGCACAGGCGCTTTCACAGAAACCCATGCTTTCCCTCGTTAGGTAGATTTTCCAGTTCTGTGTTCATGGAATGTCGCCGCTCTCACGGCGTTGATCGGCAAGGCAAGTTATGAAGGGTTGCATGCCAGCCTCCTTATTCGAAAAACGAGGTGGCTGAGGAAGACGGTTCCGAGGTACCCTCAGCTACCAGTCCTCTATCGTCTCTCTCCAATTCAGGAATGAAGACCCAAGTTCTTCCTTTTCGGCGCACCGAACCCTCGTTGGACAGCCGGTAGAGAGTCATGCCGACTGTCTTCTCATGCATTTCGATACCCTGCGCCGAGACGAACTCTTTGATCTCGGATGCGCGGGCGCCCGCGTCACCGGCCTGCCGCAAGCGCTCCAGAACAATGTCTTTAATCTTCGGCGTATGTGATTCATCCACATTTCGGCTGTGGCTGGAG
Source organism: Mesorhizobium sp. LNJC391B00 (assembly GCF_000502535.1). NCBI lineage: Bacteria > Pseudomonadati > Pseudomonadota > Alphaproteobacteria > Hyphomicrobiales > Phyllobacteriaceae > Mesorhizobium > Mesorhizobium sp. LNJC391B00. The sequence continues at coordinate 12,501 of NZ_AYWI01000010.1, read as the reverse complement.
CCCTCGCCCTTAGCCGTCTCCTCAGTCTTGTTGCTTAGGTGGCTTTCGCTTGAGGCATCCGTTTGGCTTCCATTTTGTTCACCCTTCGCAACTTCGAAGGCCGCGTTATAGCGCTCGGCACCAATCGCCTCTTTAACGATGTCCCACAATTTCCCGGCACTAGTATCGAACCCGAAGACTCCCAAAGCCGGTCGAACATTTGCCATGATGGCTTGAGCGGCAGCCACGCGCTCGTTGGCGGCGGCGATTTCCCTGTCTGCCGCAGCCTTCAATTCCTGCGCCTCGAGCTGGCGAACCAAAATCGAGAAAACCGCTGCCTTTTCATGGTCACGTAGCTTCATCACCGTCGTCCTGCCATCTCGATTCTGTTTATGTCATGAATGGAGAAAATAGGCAATCATGTCAGGAAATCACGATTGGCATCACCGGTATGAATCAGCAAACGGAATCATTTCCACATGTTGTCCACAGGGGCGCAAATCCACACAGCGTCTTTAGGACCGCTGGCGCCTACTGGCATGCTGGAATCTCAACGGTCCCGTTGCCACCGGTGCTGCCCTTCCACCAATGCTCCACCTTGACGTATCCTCCCGGCTTGGGGGAAACACCAAATGCGCACCACCCTCGACACCGTCGCCGCGGTCCGCCTCGCCATCGGGGCGCCTTCGGCCTGGCCGGCACTTTCGTCGCCAGCGCGCCGCTGCGCGAAACGCTGTGGGCGATCGATGGCGCAGCGCTCGTGGTCGCCGCCGCTCTGCTCACCATGAAATACCAGCGGCTGGGCAATGATTGCGTCGCGGCCGGGTTCCTCACCTTCCTCGCCGGCGAAAGCTTGCTTTTGGCCGGCAATGCGGCGGGGCTGGAGGCCAGCGTTCCCGCCTATGTCGGCGGCATCTCGCTGTGGGCGGCCGCGCTCGGCTTGGTCGGCGCGTCGAACAACCTTTGCGCTGTGGATGCGGCTCCCCGGCGCGCCATCCTGTTTGTCGTGACGGTGGCCATGGTGCTGTGGGGCGCGCCCTTGCTGCCGACCTCGGCGCCGCTGCCCGCCGCTGGCTATCCGTTCCTGGTGCTGACGTTTGTCGGCTGGATATGGACGTTGCTGAAGTCGCCGAGGTGATTGACGCGATCCGGCGGCTGGCGCCGCATGTGAAGTGGGGCAGTAGGGGGCGTAGGGTATCACGAGGCCGCCCCCTCATCCGGCCGCTTCGCGGCCACCTTCTCCCCGCTGGGGAGAAGAGGCGAGCACCAGCGCCGAGCGAGCTCCTCTCCCCTCGGGGAGAGGTCGGATTGCCCCGAATTGCCTTTCGCAATTCGGCTGGCAATCCGGGTGAGGGGGACTTGCCTAGCCGTGGCTCTAGGCCCGGCCCTCGCGGCGTGCGACCCTCGCATCTCCGATTCGGGATCCCATCATGCTCCGCCTCACCCTTGCCGCCCTTCTCCTCGCCACCCCAACCCACGCCGCCGATATGGCGTTCTTCGTCAAGAACCTGCGCAAGCAGGCGGTCGCGGTGGAGCTGTTCAGCCGGGACCGCAAGATGTCGTGGCCGGGCGGCGACCAGGTGTTTCTGATCGAGCCCAGCTCGCAGAAATCGGTGCCGATCTCGTGCTCTCAGGGCGAAAACATCTGCTATGGCGCCTGGGTGAATGGCAATGATGCGGTCTCCGCCGGGGTCGGGCCGGATAATGACCAGCCATGCGATACGTGCTGTTTCATCTGCGTGGAGAAGACGACGGAGACGATCGATCTGGTGGAGTGAGGGGCGGGGCGCCGAAGCTGCTGATCTCCCCCCTCGTGGGGGAGATGTCCGGCAGGACAGAGGGGGGNCCCCCTCTGCCTTGCCAGGCATCTCCCCCACGAGGGGGGAGATCAGCCGTTCCGCCCTCCACCAATCCCCCCAAAATCAGTCACGCCCCGCCCTTCAATCTCCGCCGCCATCATGCGATGCTGATTCCCTCGGCCGGGGGGCCGATTTGCCTCGGGGGAAACACCATGTCTTTCACTTGTCTGCGCCGCGTCGTCGTCGCGCTCTCGCTTGCCGCGCTGTTTGCGCCGGCCGCTCACGCCGCCGACATCACCTTCGCCGTCAAGAACAGCCATCCCAACGCCATGCGCCTCGAGCTCTACAGCCAGGACCGCGACTATGTCTGGCCGGGCAATGACAAGGATTTCTATCTCGACGATGGCGAGACCAAGCAGATCCCGGTGTCCTGCGACGAAGGCGAGTCCATCTGCTACGGCGCCTGGGTCGACGGCGACGAGGGAACCTATTGGGGCGTCGGCCCCAACAACAAGGAAAAATGCGAGGATTGCTGCTACACCTGCAATGGCGGCGAGACGGAAGAGATTGAACTGACGCCGTAGGAAGTACAGCCAATCTCCCCCCAAGTGGGGGAGATGTCCGGCAGGACAGAGGGGGGCGCCATAGAGCGCAAGCCTCGGCAACCACCGAGCATCGTAATGCCGCACACGCCTCGACATCGCGCAAACGCCAGATCGATGCGCAAAGTCCTGACGCCAGCCGAACTCAAGCTCTGGAACGAACTTCGTGCCCACCGGCTATGGGGCTTGGCTTCCGGCGACAATTTCCGATTGCCGCCTACATCGTCGATTTCGCTTGCCCGGAGAAGAAGCTGGTCATCGAAGTCGATGGCTCCCAGCATGCGGACGCCGGCGCGGCTGCCGGTGATGAAACGCGGACATCGCACCTCGAACAAGATGGCTGGACCGTCCTGCGGTTCTGGAATGACGACGTCATCCGCGACGTCGACAATGTCTGCCAGCATATTGTGATTGCGGCTGGGCTTGGAGGCGCATCCTGAACCGTGCCGGTGCTGGGCTTTAGGCAGGGAAAGGTCGGCGGGACAGCGCCCCCTCTGGCCTGCCGGCCATCTCCCCCACGAGGGGGGAGATCGGGTTCCGCCTTGGCTTTCGCCAATTATCCCAGCAACGCCCTTTGACGCTTCGGGCCGCCCGCCTTGCGCCAGGAATTGAACCGGTGCGTCGCGGCGGCAAACGAGATCTTCATCTGCTGGGCGACCGAGTAGCGCGACTTGCCTTCGTCGAACAGGCGGTAGCAGCATTCGACGCCCTCCTCGGTCAGCTTGCCGTCGGGCGCCTTGTTGTGCGGATTGGCGGGGTCGAATTTTTCGACCTGCTGTTCGACCAGGCCTTTCAGCCGTTGCAAATCGGCCTCGATGCTGGCGATCAGATCGAGGACGGGTTTCGGATCGAAGTGGTCGTGCGGCTTTGCCGTCATCTTGCTCATGCCTTTCGCTTGCGTATCGCGACCGATATAGGCGAACATTTGCCGATAATGAAGGGCGCGTTGCAATCCGGCGCTTCAACATTTCTTGACTGGTGATTGACCGCGGAGACTGCAGCGCCTAGTTTAGAATTGTTCTAAACTGGGGTGAATTTCTCATGCTTTCCCGTGTCTTCGGTTTCGGCCGCCGTCCTTTCGAAACGCTGTCGGAACAGGAGATCCTGGCCCTGGCAATTTCATCCGAAGAGGATGACGGGCGCATCTACCGCGCCTATGCCGACGGGCTGGCGGACAGTTTTCCGCAATCGGCGAAAGTGTTCGAGGCGATGGCGGAGGAGGAGGACGGCCATCGTGATTCCCTGATCGAGCTTTACCGCAAGCGTTTCGGCGAGCGCATTCCGCTGCTGCGCCGCGAGCACGTGAAAGGCTATTACGAGCGCAAGCCCGACTGGCTGGTGCGGCCGCTCGGCATCGAGCATGTGCGGCGCCAAGCCGAAGAGATGGAGCGGCAGGCCTATCGCTTCTATGTCGAGGCGGCCAAGCGCACCGGCGATGCCTCGACCCGGAAACTGCTCGGCGACCTGGCCGCGGCCGAGCAAAGCCATGAGAATTCGGCGCATCGGCTGGAGCAGAAACTTGTGCCGGGCGAGGTGAAGGACGAGGAAGCCAGCGCCGAGCAACGCCAGTTCATCCTGACCTATGTGCAGCCCGGGCTTGCCGGGCTGATGGACGGCTCGGTGTCGACGCTGGCGCCGATCTTTGCCGCGGCGTTTGCCACGCACGACACCTGGCAGACGCTGCTGGTGGGCCTCGCCGCCTCGATCGGCGCCGGCATTTCGATGGGCTTTACCGAGGTCGCTTCCGACGACGGCAAATTGTCAGGGCGTGGCTCGCCGATCAAGCGCGGCCTCACCGTCGGCATCATGACGACGCTGGGTGGGCTGGGCCACGCGCTGCCTTACATCATCCCGCATTTCTGGACGGCGACGGCGGTGGCGGCCGTGGTGGTTTTCTTCGAACTGTGGGCAATCGCCTTCGTCCAGAACCGCTACATGCAAACCCCGTTTCTGCGCGCGGCGTTTCAGGTGGTGCTGGGTGGGGCGCTGGTGTTTGCGGCCGGGGTGCTGATCGGGAATGCGTGAGCGCCAAGCGCCCCCTCACCCAGCCTCCGCTACGCTCGGCTGACCTCTCCCCGAGGGGAGAGGAGATTTTCGACGCCTGCGCCAGTCTCTTCTCCCCAGCGGGGAGAAGGTGGCCGCGAAGCGGCCGGATGAGGGGGCCTGGCGCGACGCCGATACCTAGTCACAATTCACCGCCCTGCTGTCCGCCGGCGCTTCATCCCGCTCCGTCAGGCCATAGTCCCGCACCACATGCGCAATGCGCAGCCGGTAGCCGGCAAATATTCCGCCGCGGCCCGCATGCTGCGCCTGCCGATGCTCTTCCGTATTGCGCCAGGCTTTCACCGCTTCCTCGTCGCGCCAGAAGGACAGCGACAGGACGCGGTTCCGGTCGCCCAGGCTCTGGAAGCGCTCGATCGAGATGAAACCGTCTATGCCGTCGAGCAGCGGCCGCAGTTCGGCAGCGATGCCGAGATAGGCATCGCGCTTTCCCTCAGCCGGTTGCACCTCGAAGATGACAGCGATCATATCTCCTCCTTGACCGCGGTCTGGAACAGCTGCCGCGGTCCATGCGGCCCCGACACCAGCTTCAGGAAGATGCGGTCCTCTTTCAAGATGAACTTTTCGCGGCGGGCGAATTCGTAATTGGCCTTGCCCGCCGGATCGGCGGCCAGACGAGCGCGGTAGGCCTCGTAGGCAGCGAGGCTGTCGATGTTGTAGGCGGCGTAGGCCGTGGTGGCCGAGCCCTCATGCGGGGCGTAGTAGCCGATCAGATCGGCGCCGCAGCGCGGGATCGCCTGGCCCCAGGCCTTGGCATATTGCTCGAAGGCCGGCTTGCCGAACGGGTCGATCTCATAGCGGATGAAGCAGGTGATGGTCATCGTGATCTCCGGGTTTTCTGCGTGGATAGTTCGAGCGGCTTCGAAACGTTGTGCTGCCGGGTCTGCTAGGCAAACGTGCTGGCGGTCAGGCCTGCCAGAAGGATTTTGCGCATTCGCGGCGCACATCCTCACGGGTCAGGCCGAGATCGCGCAGCAGATGGTCGTCGATCTCCGCGAGGCCGAGCCGCTGCAGGTGGCGGTCGTACCAGCGGGCGAGCAGCCGCCGTTGCAGCCAGGTGACGAATGGAAAAGGCCGGCGGCTGGCGAGTGGGGCGGAAGCGGTTGGCATCGGCGTTCTCCTTGATCCCGCCCGACAATAATGCTTATCTGACGAGAATGCTTCGATGGAGACCTAACTATGCGTGAAGGACCCGACATTGCCCGCATCGCCAGCCTGGTCGGCGATCCGGCGCGGGCAAACATGCTGAATGCGCTGATGGGCGGCACGGCTTTGACGGCCAGCGAACTGGCGCTGGAGGCCGGCGTGTCGCTGCCCACCGCGTCCTCGCATCTGTCGAAACTGATGGAGGGCGGGCTTTTAACTTTGGCCAGCCAGGGACGGCATCGCTATTACGGCCTCGCAGGGCCGCAGGTGGCCGGCATGATCGAGGCGATCACCGGGGTGGCCGAAGCGGTCGGCCCCAAGCGGGTGCGGCCCGGCCCGCGCGACGGCGCCATGCGCGTCGCCCGTGTCTGCTACGACCACCTCGCCGGCGAACATGCGGTGGCGATGCTCGACCGCCTCGTCGCGCGCGGCATCCTGTTGCGCGACGACAATGAGATGAGGCTGGGGCCAGCAGCAGCCTCGCATTTTTCGGCCATCGGCATCGACGTCGGCGCCAAGCCGCGCCGGCCGGTCTGCCGCGCCTGCCTCGACTGGAGCGTGCGCCGCTCGCACCTTGCGGGAACGCTGGGCGCGGCTATTCTGGACAAGATCCTGGCGGAGAAATGGGCAAGGCGGGAGAAGGACAGCCGCGCGGTGGTGTTTTCACCGCCGGGGAAGCAGGCGTTCGAGCGGGTGTTTTTGGCGTAGAGGTTCGGCAGCGCTAATTGGGCGACGCTGGCGGGAACAGCACCCCCCCTCTGGCCTGCCGGCCATCTCCCCCTCAAGGGGGGAGATTACGCGCTCAACAGCTTTCGCCAATCTCGAACATCGTAAAGGTGAGCTGCGCCTCGAAGCTGCCAATCTCCCCCCTTGAGGACAGAGGGGGGTGTGACGGAACGCTTGCGTAGCAGGTGAGGCGCGCGACGCTCACCCCCGCTTCAGCACCTTCGCCTGCTCGAAGAAATCCGCCCACGGATCGGCCTTCTCCAATTCCTTCAGCGTCGTCTTGTCGCCGATCGGGAAGGAATTCGGCGCTAGCCCCTTCTCAACCTCCGCCCACGTCACCGGTACCGAGACCGTCGCGCCCTTCTTGGCGCGGGAAGAGTAGGGCGCGACGGTGGTCGAGCCCCTGCCATTGCGCAGATAGTCGACGAAGATTTTTCCGGTGCGCGCCTTTTTCGACAGCGTCGCCGTGTAGCGGTCGGGCGCGGCCTGCTCCAGCGCCTTGGCGAAATCATGCGAGAAGGTTTTGACCGCCTCCCAATCCGCCGACGGCTTCAGCGGCACCAGCACGTGATAGCCCTTGCCGCCTGACGGCTTGACGAAATTCGGCAGCGACAGATCGTCGAGCTTGCCTCTGATGTCGAGCGCGGCCTCGCGCACCGCCTTGACGTCGACGCCTTCGTCGGGATCGAGATCGAAGATGATCTGATCCGGCTTTTCCAGCTCATCGATCTTGCAGCCCCAGATGTGGACCTCGACCACGCCGTACTGGACCAGAGCGGCAAGGCCGTCGAAATCGCGGATGAACAGGATTTCCTCGCCATCGGTCGGGTCCTTCATGCGGGCAATCTTGTCGCTCATGCCGGCCGAAGCATGTTTCTGGAAGAAGCGCGGACCGCCGATGCCATCCGGCGCCCTGACCAGGCTGAGCGGCCGGTTGACGATGAACTGCTCCATGCGCGGCCAGACCAGCGCGTAGTGTTCGAGCAAGTCCTGCTTGGATATTTTTTCCTCGGGCCACAGCAGCTTGTCAGGATGGGATAGTTTTACGCTGGTCGTGATCGTCGCGGGCGCCTTAGCCCCGGCGGCCTTGCCGGCGCCGCCTGCCGCCGGCTTTGCCTTGTTTGCCGCCTTCGATGGCTTTTCCTGCACGACTTCCTCCGCCGGCTTGTCCTCGCGCAGTCCCTGGAACGACGCGTGGCGTATTATACGGTCCGAGGTCCAGCTGCGGAACTCCACTTCGCCGACAAGTTCGGGCCTGACCCAGACCAAACCCTTGCCCTTTGGCACCGCGGCGGCAAACGGCGAGGCGTCTGCCTTCAGCGCATCGAGTTTTTTCTTCAAATCGGTGGCGCTCCTGGCTGTGAAGCCCGTGCCGACGCGGCCGGCATAGTGGAGCTTGCCGCCCTCGTGGTAGCCGACCAGCAGCGAACGCAGGCCGCGGCCGGTCTTGTCCGAGGGCAGATACCCGCCGATGACGAATTCCTGGCGGGCCGTGCATTTCGACTTCACCCAGCTTGGGCCACGGCCGCTGCGGTAGGGCGCATCGGCGCGCTTGGAGACGATGCCTTCAAGGCCCATGCGGCAGGCGTGCTGCAGCATGATCTTGCCGGGCTCGGCGAAATGGTCGCTGAAGCGGACGGGGGCATTTTCGGCCGTCTCGCCGAGCAGCTCCTGCAGCGCCTGCTTGCGCTCGACCAGCGGCTCGCGGCGCAAATCGTTGCCGTCAAGCCGCATAAGGTCGAACACATAGTAGGTGAAGCGGTCGGTTCGATTGGCGGAGAGATCCTGCTGAAGCAGCGAGAAAGACGAAACGCCGCTGTCGGCGAGCACGACGATCTCGCCGTCGATGATGGCGTCGCTGCATTTCAGCTGGGCCAGTTCCGCGACGATCTCAGGGCCGAATTTCTCCGTCCAGTCGAGGCCGGTGCGGGTCAGCAGCCGCACCTCCGTGCCGGCGATCTGCGCCTGCATGCGGTAGCCGTCGAATTTGACCTCATGCAGCCAGTCCTCGCCGGGCGGCGCCTCGCGCTCCAGCGTCGCCAGTTGCGGCTCGACGAAGTCGAGGCGCTTGCCGGCTTTCGCCTTGCTGGATGCCGCAGGCTTGTTGGAGTGCCAGACCTTCGGCTTCTTGCCGTCGGCGGTCTTGCCTTCCGCGACCTCTTCGATGGTCAGGCCGGACTTCACCGATTTCGGTGCGTCCTTCAGGATATCCTCGCCGGGGCGGGCGGCGGCATCGTCGGATTTGATCAGCAGCCAGTTGTCGCGCTTTTCGCCAGGGCGGGGTCTTAACCTGACCAGATGCCACCGCCCATTCAGCTTCTGGCCGTTGAGTTCGAAGTCGATATGGCCCTTCTTCATCGCCTTGGCGGGGTCGATCTCTGGCGTCCATGTGCCTTCGTCCCAGACGATGACGGTGCCGCCGCCATACTCGCCCTTGGGAATGGTGCCCTCGAAGCCGGCATAGTCGATCGGGTGGTCCTCGACATGCACGGCCAGCCGCTTTTCGTGCGGGTCGAGGCTCGGGCCTCGCGTCACCGCCCAGCTCCACAACACGCCCTCATGCTCGAGGCGGAAATCATAGTGCAGCCTGGTCGCGTCGTGCTTCTGGACGACGAAGATGCCGCCGGGCTGCTTGCCGCGCGCGACCTTGCCCCCCGGCTCGGCCGTCTTCTTGAAATCGCGCTTGGACTGATATTGTTCGAGGCTGGCCACGGCGCCGACCCTCAAGCCGACTTGCGCTTGGGCGCAGAAGCTTTCGCCTTGCCGCTTTTTGCCGCCGGCTTGGCCTTCTTCGCCGAGACTTCCGCCTGGCCGCCATCGGACAGGCTCTTCTTCAGCGCGTCGAACAGATTGACGACATTGGACGGCTTGGGCGCGGCCTGCGCTTTCGGAGCCTTCTTTCCGGCCTTCTTGGCGCGGATCAGTTCGAGCAGCGCGTCCTCAAACTTGTCCTCGAATGTCGACGGATCGAACTTCCCCTTCTTCTTGTCGATGATGCGTTCGGCCATATCGGTCATCTCCTGGTCGGTCTTCACCGCCTTGATGTCGCCGAAGATGCTCTCCGGCTCCCGCACCGTGTTGCCGTAGCGCAAGGTGGTCAGCACCATGCCTTTGCCGCGCGGCTCGATGACCACGGGCCGCTCGCGGCTATAGAGCACGACGCGCGCCAGCCCGGCCATCTTCTTGTCCGCCATGGCATCGCGGATGACGGCAAAGGCCTCCTCCGACACCTTGTCGGCGGGCGTGACATAATAGGGCGTGTCGAGATAGATCTGCTCTATCGAGGCTTTGTCGACGAAGCCGTCCAGCGCCATCGTGTGCGAGGACTCGATCTGCACCGCTTCGATCTCTTCGTCCTCGATATGGACGAACTCACCGGGGCTCACCTCATAGCCCCTGATCTCGTCGCCATCGCCCAGCGGCTTGCCGGTTTCAGAATCGACATAGATGCGCTTGACCGTGTTGCCGGTCTTGCGGTTGAGCACCCGGAACGAAACTTTTTCGGCGTGGGTGACGACGTTGGTCAGTTCGACAGCGCAGGTGACCAGCGACAGTTTCAGATAGCCCTTCCAGGCGGGGCGAGGTGCCATGGCGAACTCCTGCGCGATGCGGTTAAAGCGAGAACGGGCAAGGCCCGTTCCGGTTCCGGGCGCGCAACCAGGGGCATTTCGGCAGCGAGCATGGAAATTTCGAGAGGCTCGCCAAATCTGAAACAGAACCGCGCTCAAGCGACATCCAGACGAAACATATGTGATGCAAAAGTCACAATGCCGGAAATGGCGACGAACCACACCGAAAGACCCCCAAACAGCCGCATTCCGGCCACGAAGCATGGGGTTTTCGACCAAAGATTAACATCGTGTTCACCGACTATTCACGCCTCGACGCTATGATCCCCGCAATCGGACGGGACATCCGAAAATCGGGACAGGGACTTGAGTAAAATGAAATTCTGGGGCCACATCGCCGGCTATGCCGCCGCCATCCGCGAGTTCATCGCGCCGACCTATCGACCGGAGCGCTACTACATGCGCGGCCCGGGTCCGGCCTGCGCCCGTCGCGGCAGTTCGCTCGGCGCGCATTGATCATGACATTCGAAACGCGTCACGACAGCCGGATCTGCAGACCGGAGGCCGATCCCCGCGCAACCACCTATCGCGCCGAGCGCCCCGCGCTGGCCGCGAGAAGCCGTGCGACAACGCCGCGACTTTGATCCCGCTGCCGGCGGGCTTAGTGTCTGAAGACACAAGCTGCCGGACGTCCCGTGACTTCTTCTCCTGAACCCTTCGATGCCAGCCAGCCATTGATCGTTTTCGACGGCGTCTGCGTGCTGTGCTCGGGCTTCGTACGCACGGTGGTCGGGCTCGACCGCAAAAACCGCTTCCGCTTCGCCACGGCGCAGTCGCCCTTCGGCGAGGCGCTGTTCCAGAGATACGGGCTGCGCACCGACAGCTACGAGACCAATCTGGTCCTTGTCGGCGGCGCTCCCTTCATGCGGCTGGACAGTTTCATCGCGGTGATGGCCGAACTCGGCTGGCCGTGGCGGGCGGCGAAAGCGCTGCTGCTCATCCCGCGCCCCTTGCGTGACTGGCTCTACGAACGCATCGCCAAAAACCGCTACGCCATGTTCGGCCGCAAGGACAGTTGCGAGATCCCGTCCGCCGCGATACGTGCGCGCATGATCGGCTAGTCGCATGTCACCCAAAACTGACCTCGGTTCTGGGGAAAACGACATACGCAAAAAGAGCGGCGATGAGGCTTCTGGTCGTTGGCGGCTATGGCATTTTCGGCGGCCGCATCGTGCAATTGCTGGAGAGCGAGCCACGCCTGATCCTGCTCGTCGCCGGGCGCTCACTGGGCAAGGCCGAGGCCTGGTGCAAAACCCGCACCGGCGCGGCGGCGCCGCTCGTGCCGGCGCGCTTCGGTCGCAACGGCGACGTCGCGCAAGGCCGGCCTGTTCGTTCGCGCCTCAGTCCGGCAGCGCCGCGACGGCGACGATCTCGATGACGATGTCTGCCTGGGCAAGCGCTGCGACGCCGATTACCTCCGAAGGCGGCGGATTGTTGTCGCTACAATGCTTCGGACAATGCTCGGCGAAAAACGCGTCCGGCACGTCGAGACGAAAATTAGGCGAGCTGAGGACGCCGCCGTCGGGAAATGGCCCTTTGACGAAAAAGGTCAGCCTGATGAGATGGTCGAGCCCGCTGCCAAGTTCTTCCAGATCCGATTTGATGTTGCCGAGAACTTCCCGCCACTGCGCCGCGGCATCGCCAGCGAAGCCGCCACCCTTCTTGCCGGCCGGATCGTAGTCAGCCGATGTCGCGGTGTTGCCGCAGAGATAGACGGTGCCTTTCGCACCGCTGACGACCGTGCCTTTGCCCCATGGCATCAACCGGCCGTTCTTGAATTTCTTGTGGGTCACGAGTTCCATTCTCTTCTCCCATGCCTCGTGTGACGTGCCCGCCAACGACCGAGGATAGTGCTGTGCGGAGCCACGGCCAGTCCGCTGCCGGTCATCCGCCAGCAGACGGAGGAACATCTGGTCCTTGCGAAATCTCCTGGCGGAGGCGAAAGTTTTTTCTGAAGCCCGTCGAAATCGGCCGCCGCCGCGCGACATACGTCTGGCCCCGCTAGGACGCGGCCTTCGAAACCACGGGAGAAGACCCATGCGATACATGCTTTTGATCAACAGCGACGAAGCCGCGCAGGCGAACACGCCAATCGAGAAGGCTCAGCAGATGAGCGCAGCATATGCCGCCTATACCGAAGCGTTGAAGAAATCCGGCGCATGGCTCGCCGGCGAACGGTTGCGCCCAACCCAGGCGACCACCTCGGTGCGAATCACAGACGGCAAGACCAACGTGATCGACGGCCCCTATGCCGACACCAAGGAGCAGCTTGCCGGCTTCTACATGATCGAGGCGGCCGATATCGATACCGCCATCGACTGGGCGGCGCGCTGTCCGGCGGCGAGCGCCGGCACGGTCGAGTTGCGGCCGATCTGGGAAATGGCCGACTACATGCCCAAGAAATGACACCGTGATGGACAATCGCCCGGAGATCGCGCGGGCGGCGGCCGAAGCGGCCGCCCGGCAGAGTTACGGCAAGCTGGTCGCCTGGCTAGCGGCGCGCACCCGCGACGTGGCCGGCGCCGAGGACGCGCTGGCCGAGGCCTTCGCCGCGGCGCT
>NZ_AYWI01000009.1:0-307661 GCF_000502535.1 Mesorhizobium sp. LNJC391B00 | reverse complement strand
GGCCTGGATGTCGCTCTGCGAAAGCGTGTTGTTCAGCTGCAGCGCCCGGGAAGAGGTTTCCAGTGTATAGCGGACGGTCGACACGGCATTCATGGCCCAGCCGAAGGCGAAGATTCCGAACAAAAGCATCACCAGGAAAGGCGCGATCAAGGCGAATTCCAGCCCGGCTGCGCCGGAGCAGTCACGGCGCCACCTGGATCCGATCCTTTCAGCGGACACGGATAACCTGCTGATGACTGATCGCGCGCGGGTCCGGGAAGACACCGAAGTTAAACGGGGGCACCCAGGTGCCCGTCGCCGTTATCTGGACGAAGATTTTCTTTCCGCCGCAGATGGTGGTCTCATCCACGACCGTGGCGCCGCACAAATAGGAGCGGACCAGCACGACCGCGGCGTCCTCGGGCTTGTCGTTCCAGCTCGAAAGCGCGACCGCCTGCGTCCCGGTGTCATTGGACGCGCCGGCCATCACGAGATTGGCCGCGGTTTTGACGCCCGCGCGCATCTGCAGGTAACTCGTCACGTAGGACCAGCCATCGGCGATGCCGAGGCAGACCAAGCACAGGACGGGCAGCAACATGGCAAACTCCACGGCGGCTATCCCGGATTTGTCCCGGACAATGCGCAAGGTCCGCCCACCCATCCCGCTACTCGACAAGCTGAACGGACAGTGCCGCCGGAATGTCGTCCATCCCGAGGCCTTTGCAGTTCTGCTTGATCGTCGTACTGCCTGACCACTGGATAGTGTCGGCGACGACCTGAGTGCAGCCACCGTTCCCCGAGAAGTTGCCAAGGTAGTTGACCTGCTGCCTGGGAAAATAGATGGCGCCGGTCAAAAGCGAGTCCGCTGTGCCGTTGAAGGTGCTCTGTGCCGCAGTCCCGGTCCTGTCGCCGTAGAACAGCACGCCGGAATAGGCTCCGGAGGTAGGCGCGCTCAGCGTCACCTTGGCGTTGCCGTTCATGCTGACGGTGTTGCTGCCTGCCATGAAGATGGTTACCCCGCTGCCGGCGACGACCGCGTTGGCGTTGACCTTCATACCGCCCTGCACGACGTAGACGCCGGGCTGCAGGGTGACGTTGCCGCTGAGGCTCATGCCGCTACAGTAGGTGCCAGGCTGGAGTGTTTGCGACGTCTTGTTGCCGTTGACATTCTTGCAAGGGTTGCCGGCTGTCGGCGTCGCCAAGCCGGAGAAAGGATCGGCTGCCGGCAAGGCTCGGGTGATGTTGGACTTGCAGACTGTGGTCGCTGGATTGTTCAGCACCATGCCGCCGACCGTGATCAGGCAGTCGGCCTTGAGCACCGCCGAGCCCTGCGTCTTTATGGCGTCCGAGGCAATCGAGTCCGACATGACCGAACAGCCGGTGAGGTTGACGGTGGTGTTGCCGGAAAAGAGCGCAGCCTGNAGGCAATCGAGTCCGACATGACCGAACAGCCGGTGAGGTTGACGGTGGTGTTGCCGGAAAAGAGCGCAGCCTGGGAGGCCGACGGACTGAGCGCCAGCACGCAAGCTTTGGAGGCGTCATTGATCAGCGCCACCGCCCTTGCCTGTTCGGCAACGGGCGCCTGGTTGAAAATCGCCGTGAAGTAGCGATCGAGGTTCTGCTTGACGATGACCTCCACCGCCTTCTTTGCGGTGTTCGGGCCGGACAATGGCGGCGTGTTGACCTGGATCGTGCCCGGCGTGGCGAAATTGTTCGAAGTCGCGGACTGCGTGGCGGCGGCGATGATGGTCGGGTTGTCGGAACCCGCGACTTTCTCGAGCGCACCGGCATAGGCCGCGGCATCGGCAACGGCCTGCAGCTTAAGGCTGCTGTAATACCAGAAGGATGTCTCCATACCGAGGCCGGCGCCGCCAACCACGACCGGCAAGGTGAAGGCAACGATGACGGCAACGTTACCGTTCGTGGCGCGCCTTAGGCGGCTCAAAGCAAACCAAATCCGGGTGAACGCGTTGGATGCCATATGTATTAGAAACCACGAATAGATAAACGAATGTGTAAAAAACCCATTCCGATTCGATGGAAGTCCGACCTGCCAGACGAAACAGGTGTGCTGCAAATCCTCCTCGCCTCGCATGTGCTTCATGCGGCGTCATCACTACGGCCAATGGAGGCGCATTGCCGACCGGCAGCTTTGGGTCGCAATCTGACCGTCCGTGATTGGGAGCCACATGGCTGCGCGGCTGTTCCGCTATTGAGCCTCGACAGGAGTCCTAGATCCGCACACACGCGTATCTTGGGTCGATCGCGCTTCGCTCATGCGCCAAATTGCCAAGTCGTGAGTTCGGACAGCGGAAGCATTCTCCTCATGGGTGTGGCTTGTCGAGCAGAAGATTTCACGATCACCACCGTAAGCAAGTTTCGGGATGACAGCTTCGTGTTGATCCCGCTGCTCGGCAGCGTCTGCGGTGAAGTCTCCGTTTAGCGGCTTACCCGGATATGACGGCAATGCAGGAGATCGGCAATCTCCTGTTCAAGCACATCCATGGGCCATCACCGTCGCGGCCCTGAGGTTACCCAGCCGCAGGAGGGTCCTAAAGCCGCACAACCTTGTCGAGATGTAGCCGTATCCGCTGGCCTTCAGCGAAGGACAGCGCAAACGATTCCAGGCCGAATGAGCGTGTAATTTCCTGGTCGGTCTCTATGATGCGCACGACCCATTCGCCACTGGCTCCGACCACTTCCACGCGAGGCAACGCCTTGCGGATTGGCACCACGTTGCTCATCACATCCTCCCTACGAAAAGCAATGGCAAGTCGATTTAAGACCCTGGTAGTCGGCAGTTCAATAACAAATGGATTTTCGGATCGGACGAACCACCCTGGATGGGCAGTACGAAGCCGGGCGAATCACACCTCAGTCAGGCGAACCCTCCCGGGAACCTTCCGTGAGATAGCCTCTGCTTTAGGTCGTTGGCATTCAGGATGGCCGCCAGTTCTTCGGCATACTCGATGTCGGGAAGGTCGACAGATGGGTGGCCCGCTACAATAGCCGGCAGCCCGGTGAACACGTCGAATACCGTCCACGTCCCATCCGGTTCCCGCCTTACGCCGTACCGCAGAGTTGCCATGAGAGGATGCTAATGGAAGCCGCGAATATATGGTACAAAAAATGCGAGCGGGCGATCGGGCAACAGGCACGCCTTTCCGGAACTTTTGCCGCTGCGACGGGTTCGGTCGGGCA
This sequence comes from Mesorhizobium sp. LNJC391B00, assembly GCF_000502535.1. Taxonomy (NCBI): domain Bacteria; kingdom Pseudomonadati; phylum Pseudomonadota; class Alphaproteobacteria; order Hyphomicrobiales; family Phyllobacteriaceae; genus Mesorhizobium; species Mesorhizobium sp. LNJC391B00. Next base: position 304,481 of record NZ_AYWI01000009.1, on the reverse strand, counting down.
TGACCAGAATAGCCGACCTCGGACCGCCCATGCCCGGCAAGCCACATGACCTGACTGGGAAGAGCATTTCTATGCGCGCCCCATTTGCGCGCAAAAGGTAGACCGTCGCGATTCCCGCCGAGTGATGTGGCACGAGCAACCGGTCCACCAGCCGCTGGAATTCGACGCCTAAGAGCGCAGCACAACCCAACTGATCATCGCTATCGAAGCAGCGTTTGTGGGGCGGCCGCTTGTAGGCGCATGGTGGCTAGATGACCCGAATACGGGTGGGATCGGATGGCGCCACGATTTATAGCGAAACCACTGTCCTTGGCCGACCGGAATCGGCGGCTGGCTGGTCCGGGCCGGAATGAACCGGGGCAATGCTCGGCTCAAGCTACGCTCTCGATGAATTGCAACTGGTCCTGGAAGATCGCGCCGTGGAGGTCGGTTTCGGCGGCGCAGTTTTACTGCCGCAACTTCTCCGTGAGGCAGCATTCGTTTGCGGTGTTGATCGCTCGCAGGATGTCGTGAACGCTGCCTCCCACCGGTTCGCCGATGCAGTGCGCGCCGGACGAGCCGAGTTCCGAACCGGGCTAGTCGAGGACTTGCCCTTGCCGGATAGCACATTCGACAAGGCTCTCAGCGTCCACACAGTGTACTTCTGGCAAAGCCTTAGAGCTGGATCCGCAGAGCTCGCTCGCGTCCTCAAACCAGGCGGTCGCGTCGTGCTTGGCTTCCTCCCGAAGGCGCATATGGACCGGATGAACATGCCGGCCGACATTTTTACACCTCGCGAGCCGGATGAGGTGATTGCTGCCTTGCGAGATGTAGGGTTCAGCGACCCTGAGTTGCGGAGACCGAGCACGGAAACCGCCTGGCTCGTTGTGACAGGCATACGAAGATAAGTTTCGGCACCTAGACGCGGAAAAGCCCACCGCCGAAGTAAGTGAGCTTTGTTGCAGGGCCGTAGTTTGCCTAAGTTGCTCTGGGTTCAACACTGGGTGCCGATTGCGCTGTCACTGCGCTGAGACGCCCACGTTTGGCCAGTACTGGCTTGCTGTATTCTTTCTTCACGGCAGTCCCTCTCTAGCGAATTCGGCAAAGCGCCGGTCTAAATGTTGTCACTCATCGGTGCAGGTTGATGGCGTGCACACAGCCGTTACGGCCGAGAGCTTCTCGCGCTTCTTTAATTCAGGCTTCTGATAAGGCTTCTTCATGCAGGGTCCCCACGTTTGTCCCTCAACGCGAAAAATGCAGTGAGGCCGCCACGATTGTCAACCAGAAACACTGAAGTAGCGGCCGACCGACGCCAGGGGACCGGCACGCGCGGTCAGGGCGGCGTGCGCAGCGTGGATGCTGCAATTGCCTGGCCGGTTGCCATTGCCTGCTAACGAGCGCACACTGCTGCGGTCGCCTCGAAAAATCAAAAACAAACAGGCACGAGGCGCTTGGGAGCGATCATCAGGCTTTCGCCCGACTACTTGGGAGAAGGCCCATGCCCACACCGGCACAGAGCCGGCTCATGTATTTTATGGGCCAACTCGTTCACAACGAGAGCATCGTTTCCAAGCAGGATATTATCGTCGGCTTACTGGATCACGAAGGCAGTCCGACGGCCGACGCCGACGAATTGCTGGCGAACTTGCATCGATCACTGCAACAGGCCCGACAGAGCTTGCACGAGGCGCAAGAGATCTATGGAGTCAGAAATGCGGAGTAGCGAAAAAACAAAACTCGCATACACAGCCGCAGAGTTCGCCGAAAAACACGGTTTGACCGTGAAGGCAGCCGAAATCATCCTGTCCGTGAACGGCTCCTCACGTGTCGCTTGCGATGCAGCAGCACGCGCATTCAAAGAAGCGGTTGCGCACCGAGAACACAGCAATGACGGCGAATGAGGCCCGCGCCTGCTTCCGAGGCTGCGCGGGCCGACCATGACGAGTGGAGAGGACATCTTGGTCACCGGCAGGAATCGCTGAAGAACGAGCCGGGTGTGACCGAACAGCCTCAGAGCGAGGTTGTTCCCGACTGACGCAAAAAAGCCCGCCAGCGTGAGCCGGCGGGCCAAGTAATGCGTCGCTGTCCAAATGAACGCGTTAGGTGTCTTCAGATGGATTTTGGTCGAGAAGCCGCCGCGCGTCAGGCGCAACAATCGGGCGCCGATTGAACGCCCTGCGGACGCAGGAACGCCTTCGTCTCGCGGGCGCTCCGCGTAAGCAAATCTTCGCCGCCGAGAAGCTCAATCGTCTCGGCCCAACCGTCGTCTGCAAGCAATTCATGTGTCATCCCAGTTAGAATCCCACCGGATTCCGCAGGGCAATACCTATCTTATCGCCTATGCCCTTTTGCCCCTACCGTGGGCGAGATAGCCTGGAAGAAAGCTGATGCCCAATCCCATCGCCACGAGCGCCCTCACCGTTAGCAGATCATCGCAGGCGAGGCCCCCTGTCAGGTCAACACCGATCTTCCGGTCGCCCGCCAGCATCGGCAGCGGTCGCGCCCATGCCTTGCTGAGGGCGATGAGATCGTGATGTTCGAGTTGCTCCAGTGAGACGTGCCCCGGCGGTCGAGGTAGGCCTGGGAAGCAAGCAGTCCTGAAGGACCCGTCACGAAAGCGCGTGAGATCAGGCTGGAATCGCGCAACGGGCCGACGCGCACGGCGAGGTCGATGCCGTCGGCGACGAGATCGGCAACGCGGTCGGTGACGACGAGATCAAAGGCAACCGCCGGATAAGCCTTACGGAACGCTGCAATAACAGGCGGTAGAAGCGTCTGCGCGATATCCACTGACGCCGTCAGCCGAACATATCTCGTCGATGCGCATTCCCGGATTATGCAGAAAACGGGATGCTCATTCCAGTCATCTCATATTTTCCGGGCAATGCATTTGCGCGATGATTTCGCTTGTGGAAATCGCCAGCAGGGGAGCGGAGGCCATGAACGATCAATCGATCAATCCCAATGACGCCGCCAGCGTCGTCGAAAAATATGCCATCAACCCGCGCGTTCGGGTCGGTCACGTCCATCTCAACGTGGCCGACATCGAGCGATCGCTAGCCTTTTATTGCGGTGCCCTCGGGTTCGGCGTCACCATGTCGCTAAGCGAGGAGGCTGCCTTTCTCGCGGCGGGCGGATATCACCATCATCTGGCGCTCACTAACTGGAAAAGCCGCGGCGGCGCCGCGCCCCCGATTGGCACGACGGGCCTACACCATGTCGCCTTTCTCTATCCGACACGGGCGGCGTTGGCGGCTGCGCTGCGCCGCCTGCGAGCAGCAGGGGTGACGCTCACCGGCGCGAATGACCATGGCGGCTCGGAGGCGATCTATGTGCGCGATCCCCGGCAACGGGTAGAACTCTATTGGGATCGCCCGGAAGCGGAATGGCCGCGCAACCCGGACGGCGCGCTGAAACTGGTCAGCAATCCGCTCGACGTGGACAATCTCGCCCGCGAGGGGGCATCAGACTGCTAAGCCGGCCACCGCCATGGCGGGCTGCGTTCGGAGGACTGCTGCGACAGTGCTAGCCATTCACCGAGCCACGGAGCCGGTTGGCTGCGAGCGGAGGGCAACCGTTCGGCTGGCGGGCTTCGTCACCCCAGGTATCAAAGTGTACGCTTCGAGAAGACCGTCGGCAAACTCAAGCGCTTAAAATGCATCGCAATACCCTGCGGGAAGAGAAGCGAAGCTTCGCATCCGAGCTTATAGGACTTGACCGGCGGCTAGCCAGACGGCTCCCGCGCGGCTGAGACGGCCCTGTCCCGTTCCTTTGGATGAACTGCGCCTTGTGGCCGGTGATGTTCTCGATCGCCTTCAAAAGGGGTCGATGGACCTCACAGAGCTTGGCATGCTCGCTGTGGTACGCACAGCGACCCGAATATGCTCTTGTGCAGCGCTTCGGCTGCCGCCAGGAAGCGCTCGATTTCAGCCCGGGAAAGCTGTTCGGAAGGTNATGCTCTTGTGCAGCGCTTCGGCTGCCGCCAGGAAGCGCTCGATTTCAGCCCGGGAAAGCTGTTCGGAAGGTTTGGTTCTGGCCATTGGTGCTTGCGCAATTACTAATTTAGTGAAATCTTACGTTCTTCTGGGGAGTAGACGTGAGACCGGTCGGTCCAGCTATGGGGCGGCATTGAACATGATGTTTTTTCCGGGATTGCTGATTGGGATGTTTGCCACGTCGACCGTGGTAGCGACCTGGATTTACCTAGCAACCGATTCGTTCTGGAAGTCCCTTGCATGGACCTTGCTGATTTTTATCATCTTTCAGGTTGCATATTTCCTATTTTCACTCGCGCTTTTCGACAAGCTTTGGTTGAAAAGAACCGAAGAAATACCGAACCCTGCCGAGCCTACCTGTCGAGACGGCGGTGTCTCATCTGAAGGGCGCTCGATGACGCTTTGAGGGAGACCGCCAGACACGAGAGCATGCGATCATGCTAATCTTTGCGAACCATGCGAAAGAAGGAAAGCCGTGGCAGCGCCAACAATCATCGAAAAGCGCGCTGGCGCTGGATGTCGCCACGGAGATCGTCGTTAGGGTGCGGACCGACGACGCCGAAGCCGAGGAGGGCGAGCTAGGTCTAAGGAGGAAACACAGATGGCTGCCTATCTGATAGCGGATGTAGACGTAAAAGACGCTGCCTTGTTCGAGGAATATCGGCGGGACGTTCCCGCTACCGAAGAGCGGTACGGTGGGCGGTACCTGGGCCGCGGTGGCGCCACCAAGGTTTTGGAAGGTGATTGGGATCCACACCGACTGGTCATTGTCGAATTCCCCGACATGGCGTCATTGATGGGCTGGTATAATTCGCCGGAATACGCCCGGCTGATCGAGATCCGCAAACGTTCCGCTAACACCAGGATCATCGCTTTAGAAGGGATTGCAACGCCTGCGGCGTGACCCATAAGCGCGGCCAGCGGACCCGACGACAGTTGGCGTCCTCAGCGTCATTTCTTCCTCACGGCGAGATGCCGTCGGCAGGGATCAGGCAGCGTTTGGACATGAAGGCGTCGCGGAACGCGGGTGCTGTATTGATGCCCTCCATCCTCGCGTTGTCTTCGCACAGGCCGTCAAGGACGCCCTCAGCCAGAGCCATAAAGTCCCGCGCGCTTCCGTACCACGGCGAACGGCCGTCCAGGACATCTCTGGCAATTCTGCGGTGCAGACGAGCGAATTGATCAAACCGCCCGCCTCCTTATAGCCATTCATGAAATGCGCAAAGCGCGCTGACTGACGCCAACGGAAGGGACGCGGCATTTGCGAGAAGTCGCCTTCCAGGGAGCGTCGCTCCCATTCCTTCAACTCGTCAGGTGTCTCGTGACCGCCGTGTTATCCCGATCATGCGAAGACGTTCGCTCCGGTGCGGGACGACTTCAAGTCCTTTTCAAGGGTGTTGGGAGGTTGGCCCACGGCTGAAGGGCTGCACAACCAAGGGGCACGATCAGCTTCTGCACCTTCAGACACATCGTGATAACCTGTCGGCCATGAAATCGGAGGCTTGAGAGAAACGTGGGCGGGCCCCAGGAGACTAATTTCTGCCCATGGGAAGGCGATGTCCGCGCTAGCCGGAATGTCAGCTACCGAAGATCCGCCGCGTGAAGGCTGCCAGTCCGCTAACGGCCGCCCCAAAGCTGCCGGTCAAGACAAGGTCGCGTTGGAACCGATCCTTCGCATCCCCCGTTATCGAATGGAAGGGACATTACTTGCCATTAGGAGATGAAGAATGAAACGGCTTCTTTTTGCCACTGCCATGATGGCTCTTTCCAGCGGGCTTGCGTTGGCGGGGACGACAGGGACAACAGGGACGACGTCGAGTGGCTCCTCCACTACCACAACGATGCCGACGACAGATAACAACACGGATTCGACCACAACGAAGTCGATCAATTCGAACTCAGCGAAGGACTGTGCGCCGGGCCAGCAGAGTGGCAGTGCCAAGCAGGCCGCTCCTGGTCAACAGGATGACACCAGTGCCAAGTCCGCAGCCCCTGGACAGATGAAAACGACTGCCGAAGGTTGCTAATTGTGGCGGGAGGGGCCGGTTTGCACCGGCCGGAATGGATGCCTCCCGCTGCCGACCGGCGGCAACGGACCGGCCCGCGCCCTTCGATCAGCGCGGGCCCTTTTTCTGAAAGCACCTCCCTTAATCGTCCAAGGAGCCTGCAGCCTTTTCTTGGGCAAGCCGGAATGCATAGTTGGTTGCGGATGTGATTGTTGAATAGCGGCCCTTGGTGAAGGCAGATTTGAACGCGACAAACGCCTGAAGCGGCACGTCCAGGAAATCGTATTGCTTCCCCCCTCGCTCAAAACCAGACCGAGAGAACCCTGGTCCGGGTCAATAGTCGAACTCATCGAGGTCGACGGCATGGTGCGTTTCAAGAAACCAGCGTGAGCCGCGGCCAGCCGGGTATGGACCGCCCTACAGGCTGAGCTGTATTCGAAGATGTGGCCGGGCGTAGAATGACGTCGCCTTCCGCCGCTTCGCGCGCCGCCCTGATCGGAGTTTTCGCGTTGACGGTGTGGGTGGCCGTCACGGCATCGGCTGCGATCTCCTCAACACGGTATTTCGGCACTTTTGTTCCTCCGCGTCGGTAGCGACTCCGCTTGTTTAGGGTCGCCCTCAAAGAGGAGAATAAGGTGGCAAGCTCGTCGTCGCCCTGCCGCCGGGGGTGTGACCCGGCGGCTTGGACGTTCGGCTACGATCGCTCGGCTGTGACCGCCTTACGGCGTTGCCCCGGGAGTCTGCTTGGCAGCCATCTCGTCGATCTTCTCGGCAAGCACGCCGTTGGCCCATTCGGTGACCTTGGCGTCGACCGGCTTGTTGGCCATATCGGCGAGCGCGTCATCCAGCGATGGGACGGCGGCAGCAGCATCGGCCGCCGCTATATTGGCGGCATCGAGCGCCGCCTGCGCTGCATCGATCTGCTCCTGGGTCGGGACTTGGTCGGCCGGAGTATTCGGGTCGTTCAATTTGGCGTTCAACGCGTCGACTTCGGCTTGGGCGGCATCCACCGCGGCTTGGGCGCCCTTGGCGGCCGCCGACGCTGTCACATAAGCCTGAATGCCGGCGAATTTCTTGCTCTTGGAGTTCATATATGCGTTGATGTTGCGCTGCAGCGAGTTCAGCCGGCCAAGCTTGGCGTGAATGTTCTTGTCCTTAGGCGTCGCGGCGACCTCAATGTCGTCGACGGCGACCTGGTCTTCGCCCGAGGCCTTCTTTCCGGCGTGAGCCGATGCCGACTTGCCGTGCGAAGCGCTGTTGCCGGACTTGCCGCCACCGTTGCCCTGACCACCGCCATTACCGTGACCACCGCCATTGCCGTGACCACCGCCATTGCCGTGACCACCACCGTTTCCACCCGCGCCAGCGAAAGCAGGAGCGGTCACTAGCGCAAGCGCGGCAAGCGCTGCCAAAAGGGTTTTTCGGGATGTCATGGTACCTCCTCAGGCGAATAGCCACCTCGCCGATTCGTTATAGAGCGGCTTATAAAAGTTTCCTAATTCGACTGAATGAACTTTAGATAAATGCTTGTTGCAATGAGCGACTGACGACTGCGAAGCGCTTTGTAACCCTCTGAAATCTAGCAAAAAATTCGGAGTCGCAGACCGTATCGGCCTTTTGCGCGACTGAAGTCCCATACCGATCGGACCTTGGTCCGGCGATGCACAACCGCGGAATGCTTGCGGCATTTCGGAGTATGGCGTCACCGTGTGGCTGTGACTGCGCATTGGTAGACAACTCGCCGGGCGAAGACCCCAACTACCTCGAGCCCGGCGAGCCTTACACCTGATCAGAGTACGCGATCACGACCGGGGATCAGCCGGCGAAAGATGTGGGTGCAATATGGGTGCCAAACTATTCGTCCCAAATTGGGACCATGCTGCGGCCTGCAAGCTGCGCTTAGGTCTCATAAAAGGCTTAGGCGTTCGCATCGGAAATGGCGATAGCTGGTTAGATCGCTTCCTTCCTCCGTTTGTACGATTTGTTGGCATTGGCAGTCCTGCGCATATTGTTTGCCGGACGGCGCTGAGTCTCACCGGTCGAGCCCAGCGGCCCGCCAGCGGCAAAGTGTCCCCCCGCGACAAGGTCTGCTGGGCCGTCCTAGCGCCGATCTGCTCCGGCAATGGCCGCGTGAATGCCCGCTCGGCTCCAGCAACAGCTTCATCCTTGGTTGCGACGGTTCCGCGCGCGCCGCCGTCATCGAGCGTATCTTACTCGCCTAACCCGGATCGTGCCGCGTCCGCTTTCCGGGACGCACGGATCTATGCTCAATAGCTAATGTCAGGAGCGTACCTGAATTGGTCCTCGAGCCGAGATAGCGCGTTACGACACACGACATTGCGATGTCCAGAAATCGACCGTTTTCGGACAGCTTGTGGCGGCCGTAGCACAGCGGGTTGTTTCGCAGGTGCTGTGTCCGGAAACTCTGTCCGGATTTCTATTGTTCGGCATACGCGATTTGCGCCGCCACCCGGCTATGTTCCCGACTGCATATTATGAGACATTTGGCGCCGTGGCCCAATTCGCTCACCTAGGGGAAATGGACTCGACAATTCGAGTTGACTGTCGTTCCCGATCGAGCGCAAGTCCACCTCACAAGTCTGGTGAACGTCTGCCAATATAATCGAAATATCTTCGACGACGATTTCTAGGTGGCATATTGGAGAAGGTGACCTTCGAATGAGTGCCTTGTTATTTTCTGGCTTCAGTTCAACAGTTCCCGAGCCCCTGGGCCGTCGCTCGCTGATGCCAAACCAAACGCCTGCCCGAGGGCGAGTGCCAGTTTCGAATGCTTTTTCGCAGCATGCTTATGACGAGCATTGGCTACAAGATTTGCTGTTTCGGCATCCCGAGTTGATCGTGGCCGACCGCCTTGAAGGCAGCTTTGGCGATGTCGTGCCTTTATGCCGGGAACTCGCCATTCCTCGAGCGGGCGGGACAGTGTTCGCGGATATTCTGGGCGTCGCAAGGACCGGCCGACTGGTCATTATTGAGTGCAAGCTTTGGCGCAACCCACAGGCGCGACGGGAGGTGTTGGCGCAAATCCTGGAATATGCCGCGCTGCTGCGACGCTGGAGCTTCGGTGATCTGACCGCACGGATTAAACGCAAGCTGCCATCCCATGAGCCGAACCCAATCTTTGCCGCGGCGAAGCTCCGGTGGCCAGATCTTGAAGAGGCTTCATTCGTGGATGCGGTAACGCGGTCGCTAAAGCTGGGTGACTTTCAGCTCATCATTGCCGGAGATGGCATTCGCTCGGACACGCACGCGATTGCCGAACATCTTAATTCGCAAGGTGCGGGCCTAGCTCAGCTGACACTGCTTGAGATCCAATTGTGGCAGGCGGCTTCGGGTACCATTGTCGTGTTACCAATAGTGCCCTTGCGGACTAAAGTCCTTCAGCAAAGAGTTTTGGTCGACGGCGGCGGCGTGCCGCTCCAGCTGGAGACGCAGGAAATCGGCGCCTCAGAAGCCAGCGAAACGATCGAGAGCGTTGTTGATCCGGAAAGCGGCAGTCGGCGAAGCGTCAATCGTGCGTTCTGGCAACGGTTCATAGACCACGTTCAATTCGATCATTCCGACCAGTTGCCAGCGCGTCACAGTGGCGACAACTGGGTCAGGATACCGCTCTCAAAGCCCCTAGGCTGGATTACAGGTTTTCGCTCCACTGGCGCAAAGGCTGAAGTGGGTTTGTTTCTGACCTTCAGGGACGAGGATGGGTAAGTTCTTTTCAATGAGTTCGACGCCCACATTGCAGAGCTACGCAGCGAAAGCGGCCTCGATTTGGCAGCAAGGTTGAAATCCGCCGCACCGTTCTATACCGAACTCGGCGTATTCAGACCGCGGTCGACCTTCGCTGACGAGGAACAGCAACTCGACTGGCTCTGTGATGCTGCAAATCGATTTGTCTCTCTGATCCGGCCTCGGCTTAGCGTGCTGGCGGAAGCCGCCGAATGACACGGCTTCTCAAGTGGGAACGACTGGCCTTGAAGGGCGACTTCTCGGCGATGCCCGGGCCCTTCGAGTGGGATCAGTCAGGGCGCTTCGCCCATTTCCTGAACGGGTACGACGTCGCCGGAGGAATGGACCCTCTTGCCGGCCTTGCCATCGGAATGTCGGAGCAAGCTCGCAAGATTGGCAAATGGGACGGCAGCGCGCTCGACCTTTGGCTCTGTCTGTTCTTCCAGCATCGAGCGCATCGTCATATGGGCTCCGAAGATAGCGACCCGATACTCGACGAACTTTGCGAGGCGCTGCGAGTGAGGCTCAGTCGGCTGTCTCCAGCCGAGGCGAAAGCATTGGCTTCGCGTCTCAACCAGAACGCCGCTTAGGCAATGAGCTCTTGCCCTTCCGACGCTCGATTCCGCATCTGCCTGATCAATGTACTCTTGCACATCGGCGGTTCGCGGCTCGACCGTCAGTATATCGTCGCAAACGCAATCCATTCGCGGAGCGGTGTCCAAGGCGACGGGGGATCAACGAAGCCTTTGAACATTCGGCTGCCTCTATCCGTGCCGGTCAACCTGTCGCGACGGCGTCAGAAAACTCTCCTACGCTATCTAGTTGTATAGATCGAGAACCGCTATTTTTGGCGTGTGCCCCAGACAAGCCAGGGCAAACCGCCTCGCGCCTCAAGCAGAGCGCCATCAAGGCCGCTTTCCGCAGTTGTTCGCATATCGAAATAGTTGATAGCTAGTTCCGAAAGGGGGAGCAAAACAGTTTGTCGGCAATCGCTGTATCGCAAGGAGCCGACAAAATTTTTTGTTGCCCCATACTTACACAAAATCGGTGATTTGTGAATCCTAGCTCGAACGCTGCCGAAACACTCTGTGAATTCCGGGTATGGCTAATTTAGATGGTTTTTTCGAATCGTCGATTCTGCGACCTCACAGGCGCGTTACCATGCGGCGCGCACGAATTTCAGAGGATCAAATGGCCACCAAAATCACCACAGTTTCGATGGACGCACTCACCCCCTACCGCAACAATGCTCGCACCCACTCCAAGAAACAAATCCGACAAATTGCCGACTCCATCGAAAAATTCGGTTTCACCAATCCAGTCTTGGTCGACGAGAAGAACAACGTCCTTGCCGGCCATGGCCGGCTCTCAGCGGCGCGCCTGTTGGGATGGAAGGAAGTTCCAACCCTCTCAATCACCCATCTCAATCAGGCGCAGAAGCGCGCCTACATAGTTGCCGACAATCGGATCGCCGAGAAGGCCGGCTGGGACAAGCAGATCCTGGCCATCGAGTTGCAGGCGCTGGTCGACCTCGACTTCGATGTGAGCCTCACCGGCTTCGACATCCCAGAGGTCGATCTGATCATCAGCGAGTTCTCGCCGAACAATCAGGATGATGAATCGGAAGAGGATGAAACGGGCCTTCCGGAGCAATCAGCAGGACCAGCAATAACGCTGCCCGGCAATCTGTTTCTGCTCGGCGAACATCGATTGCTTTGCGGCAACGCGCTTTCGAAAGAGAGTTTCGAGACGCTGATGCAGGGGGAGAAGGCGTCCGTCTGTTTCACAGACCCGCCCTACAACGTTCCGATCGGCGGACACGTCAGCGGGCTTGGCAAGACGAGCCACCGGGAATTTGCAATGGCATCCGGCGAGATGTCCGACGACGAGTTCGTAGGGTTTCTGGAGCAGTCGTTCTCACTGATTGCCGGATCGAGCAAGCCGGGCGCTATCGCCTTCGTGTGCATGGATTGGCGTCATATCGCAGAGACCACATTGGCGGGTAAACAGACGTTCGGCGATCTGCTCAATCTGTGCGTCTGGAACAAGACTAATGCCGGCATGGGGAGCCTCTACCGCTCTCAGCACGAACTGGTGCTGGTGTTCAGGAATGGCAAGGAGCCGCATCGCAATAACGTCGAACTCGGCAAACATGGACGTCACCGCAGCAATGTCTGGACCTATCGCGGCGCCAACAGCTTTGGCACCACGCGAATGGAAGAGCTCGAAGCGCATCCGACCGTCAAACCTGTCGCTCTGGTTGCCGACGCTCTGCTCGACGTCAGCCGCCGAGGCGACGTCGTGCTGGACCCTTTTGGCGGCTCGGGCACCACACTACTCGCATCGCACAAGACCGGGCGCCACGCACGCCTTATCGAGATCGATCCTCACTATTGCGATCTGATTATCCGCCGCTTCGAAAGGCATACGGGCAAGCAGGCAACGCTCGCCACCACAGGCGAGACTTTCGAGGAACTGTTTGAGCAGCGTGGAAGCGTCAAATCTTCCGGCGCACTCGCGAAAACCGCGTCCGCAACCCCGGCTCCTGAAACTGTGGGAGGCGTGCTGTGACCACCCGGAGAAAGAAATCTGCCGACTACTCGATAGGCTACGGCAAGCCTCCGGCTGAAACCCGGTTCCAGAAAGGAATGTCAGGCAATCCGAAAGGCCGGCCGAAAGGCAAAAAGAACATGAACACGATTGTACGCGAGACGCTCTTTGGGCCGATCCAAATCCAGCAGAATGGCAGGACGACGACGGTGACGGCGCTGGAGGCCATCCTTCTCAAAATGCGCAACAACGCGCTTTCAGGCGATTTCCGGTCGGCGGCCCATGCTCTTCAGCTCGCATCCCGTTGTGCCGAACTTGAGGAAAGCCGGCAACCCGATGCGGAGGTTGACGTGTTCGATCCACAAACGATGGTCGAGATGATGCGGGATTATCTCGACCACAAGGACTCGTCAGAGAACGATACCGAGACCCCTTCCAAGACCGGCGATCAAGGAGATGAGGAATGAACGCCCCCCTCTCCCTACCGGGCCGACCATCCTCCTCGCCCGTTGCACCGACTGCCCTTCAGCTGCTGTTGGGCGCGGCCCGCGTTGACCTGGCGACCTTCGTGGCCCTGGCTTTCTCCGCTGTCGATCCAGGCGCCAAGTATTTGCCCAACTGGCACATCCGCGCCATTGCGCATCAGCTCGAGCGCGTATCCGCGGGCAATTGCAAGCGCCTGATCATTACGATGCCACCGAGATCGTTGAAGTCGGTCACCACCTCGGTCGCGTTCCCGGCATGGATTCTTGGCCGCGATCCGTCGAAGAAAATGATCTGCGTCTCTTATGCTCAACCTCTTGCGGTCAAGCACGCCAACGACTTTCGAACGGTCGTCAACACCGCCTGGTACCGGTCGATGTTCCCGACCTTCAACGTTAGCCCGCGCAAGAACACTGAAAATGAACTGCAGACCACGCTCGGCGGTGGACGCCTGGCGACCTCGACCGGTGGTCAGCTAACTGGCCGGGGTGGCGACATCATCATTATCGATGACCCCTTGAAGGCAGATGAAGCGCATTCGGAATCGGCTCGCAATAGGTGCGCCGACTGGGTTCGCACGACTTTGATGTCGCGCTTCGACAATCCGGCTGCCGGTGCCGTCGTCCTTGTCATGCAAAGATTGCATGTCGACGACCTAGCAGGCGTGCTTCTGGAGACTGGCGGCTGGGAGCATTTGAACCTGTCGGCGATTGCCGAGCAGGACGAACGCGTCCAGACAAGTGTAAATCGCTGGCACGATCGCAAGCTTGGCGACTTGCTGCACCCCGCGCGTCTGGGACACGCCGAACTGGACGGTCTAAAGCGCCTATTAGGATCGCTCAATTTTTCCGCGCAGTACCAACAATCCCCTGCCCCACCGGACGGCAACATGGTCAAGAGGGTGTGGTTTCGCGACTACGATCCGCATCAGTTCGACCGTCGTTCTATGACCATCGTTCAAAGCTGGGACACCGCCCTCAAGGGCGACCCCTCCAGCGATTACTCCGTCGGAACGACATGGGCCAAAGACGACAACCACTATTATCTCCTCGATCTCGTCCGCGTCCGGGCAGCTTACCCAGACCTCATCAAGGCGGTAAAAAACTCCCTTCTGGAGCACTCCCCCGACATCATCCTCATTGAGGATGCGGGTTCCGGCTCAAGTCTCATCGCCGACTTGGAAAGCCAGGACATCAGCACCACGCCGGTAAAAGCCAGAACCGACAAGGAAAGCCGGCTGTCACGTGTTGCCGCAATGATCGAAAACGGCAACGTCAATCTTCCGAAAGACGCGCATTGGAGAGATGACTTCCTGCTTGAGGTGCTCGCATTTCCGCACGGAAAGCACGACGACCAGGTCGACTCCATGACCCAGGCGCTGATTTGGATGAAGGACGACAAGCCGACGGGGAGGTTCTATTTCGGCAAATTTTGAAGTCCTGCTCCAAAGTCTGGGCCAAATGTCAGCTATGCGCCTCATCTCGGCCGTTGCAGCCACCTTTGATACCTTCTGAAAGCAGACGTTGACGGCGACCACGCTGGAGGTCGCGGTTGCGCACTGTGCGTCACGACTATGTAAGAGGTGGCCGGCCTAACCGCGCGGTCGAGTGGTCGAGCCGCGGACCAAGAGTTCGACCGGTATTATCACCTGGCTTGGGGCGCCGTTTGCAAACACCATCCTGGCGGCAAGTCTCCCCTTCCCGACGATGTCTTGGGCCACTGTCGTGAGCGGAGGCGTGGTGCGCGAAGACTCTGCGGTGCCATCGAAGCCGACGACCGACATGTGCTCGGGTATCTTGATATTGCGCCGACGCGCTTCGTCCAGGACGGTGATTGCCTGCCAGTCCGACATGGTCAAGATCGCCGTTGCTTGCGGAACCTGGTCGAACACGACCGCTCCTGCCGAAGGCTCACCTGGAGTCGTCTCGATGATCGGGACATTGTCGAGTGACAGACCGAGCTCAGCCAAACCCTGCGCGAAGCCGAAGAGTCTCTCGTGATCGAGTTGAAAACCGGCAGAGATAGCGCGCGGGGCATTGCCCGGCAAATGGACGATGGGTGACCCCGATGTGCGCCGAATGGACAGGATTGCAAAACGCCGATGTCCAAGCGCAGCCAGATGCCTGATGGCCGCCAGCGCCCCGCTCCTGCCGTCTATCCTGATAGAATTGACGTCCGGACCGGCATCGCTCTCGAGGATGACGAAGGGCAGCCGCCGGCGGCGTAAAGACGCGATCAACTCGATGTCCGCACTGTGGCCCAGAATGAAGCCGTCAACCAAGGCCTCTCGAATGGTGGAGGTGCGCGTTTCGTCCGTACCATTGACCAAACTCAGTGTCGCTCCAACCTCGTCACAAGCAAGCGAAACGCCAAGCACCAGCTCGCGCAGATATGGGCTCCTGATCATGTCGGCAATGGCGTATGCACCCGGGGGGATCAGGCCGATGGCGTTGAACTTGCCGTCGCGCAGCACGCGTCCTCTCGGGTCGGGGCCATCATAACCAAGCTGACGCGCCGCGGCCTCGACGCGCTGGCGCAGATCGGATCGCACCAGATCCGGATGGTTGAATACGTTGGAGACGGTGCCGCGGGAGACTCCAGCGACCCGGCCGACATCGGCGAGCGTAGGCGTTTTGGAAGCGTTCATTTCCCTCAGTTAGACAATTTTTTGGAGCGCTCCAAGTTTTTTCTTGACGGCAAGCCCCAATTGTTGGAAATTGAACTTGGAGCGCTCCAAAGATTGAAAATTGCAGAGTTTCGGCATCTGTGCCGAGCGTCGGCCAAGCGTGCCTGATTTCGAAAATCATCAAGGAGGATTAGGATGGCTACGACCAATGGTGCTCCGACCTCGCTCGTCGGAAAGACTTTTGATTGCTTGTTCGGACAGTTTGTACCGAGGTTGACGGTCCTGTCGCCGACCGAACTGCGGGTGCAGGCGACGATCGGCGCTACAAAGATCGACGAGGTGGTTCAGAGCAGTCTGACCGGCGTTCGACCCGGACTTGTCATCATGAGTTGGACCGAGCAAGGCGGCAACTTCGTCGTGCAGGTTCAAGATCACGAGAACCAGATCGTTCATAACTATGCGCGACTGGCGGACGGGCAGCAGTTCTGCGCGCAAGGCACAATTCAACCAGTGACGACGGCGTGAGGGCCGCCTGTCTATCTGAGAGGAGAATTACGCCATGACCACCAAGGTGATCGACCAGACCGACCCTACGCAGTGGGATCCAAAGCTTGACGCCGTTATCGCGGCTCCCGGAAACCATAAGGTGTTGTTTGAGAATGACCGGCTACGTGTGCTTGAGGTAATCCTCAAGCCCGACGAGGAAGAGCCGACACATCACCACCGCTGGCCTTCAGTATTCGTGTTCGATCAGGTAGAAGGCCCTATCCACGACTTCGCGCCGGATGGAACCATGATGCCGCCCAATCGAGATGTCATCCAGGCGGTTCAGGCATGGGACGGTCAAGGCTGTCTCGTGGTGCATATGGCCCCCCAACCAGCGGGTCGCGTGCTCAACGCTTCGAGCAAGACCCTGCATGGTATCCGTGTCGAGATGAAGTCATAAAGCAGACGTGATCCTGGCCACCGGAACTCGCGCACGCTGAACGTCCACTTCTGACGGATTTAAAAGCTGCCAGTTGGCTTGCGGTCCCCAAGGTTGCCCGACAGCTTTGCGCTTCATCTCAGCCGTTGCGGACAGATTTGCCACTGATTGAAAGCGGGCATCGCGGCGACCAGGCTGGGCGCGATCAAAGCCACCACGGCCGAAACAAGAGTCGCCACCGTACACCCGATTTGGATTGTGCGTCAGTGCATTGGTAGGATGTTCTGGTTAAGGCGGAACAGATTGTCCGGATCGTATTTGTGCTTGATCTTGGCGAGCTTCGCGTAGGCGTCGGCTCCCAAGGCGTCGCGCACGAGATCCGCTCCTTCACCATGGCCGGGGAAATTCAGATAGAGGCGGCCAGTCGAGTAGCGCTGCATGTCCTGCCAGAAGCTGCGAACCCAGCCGATGTTCGCATCGTCCTCGTTAGCGCCTGGCCAGATGGCGTCGAGGCTGAGCATGAAGGGCATGGAGCGGTCGCCGAAGGCAGTTGCATCGGCTGCAACGCGCTGGACGAAACCGCCGAACTTCCAGATCGAGGCGAAGGTCATTTCGGAGGGGCGCTTCGCCATCCAAGCGGTGGTCTCCTCGATGACCTCGTCGTCGAGGCGCGAGAGGTAGGTGGATTTCCAGTAGCAGCGGTCGCGGCCTTTCGGGAACAGCCCGTCATAGAGCGACTGGACGGTGCGATATGGCATGCGGCCGCTGAAATCGACGAGCGGTTCCCCAAAACTGCGCAACGGCGCCACGACCCGTTCGCCCTCGTCGGCCGGTCCGTCATAGACATGCGCGAGCGCCAGGACGCGCCGGCCCCTTGCATGCTCGGGAATCGAGGGGTCGTCGGGCAAGGTGGAGAACTCGGCCAGGCCGCTCAGGCGGTCGGGTGCGGTCTGCATGAAGTCGCGCCAGAGCGGAATGATCTCGTTGGCGCGCTCCTCGGGATAGGCCGGACCGCATAACATCAGTTCCGGTTCGATCGGGTGCAGCTTGAACTCGAAGCTCGTCACCACGCCGAAATTGCCGCCGCCCCCGCGTAGCGCCCAGAAGAGATCCGGGTTCTGCGTCGCGTCGGCATGGATGAGCCGGCCATCGGCGGTCAGCAGATTATCGACGCTGAGGCCGTGGCTGCCGCGCAGCCAGCCGATGCCACCGGAGAGCGTCAGGCCGGCAACG
Organism: Mesorhizobium sp. LNJC391B00; assembly: GCF_000502535.1. Lineage (NCBI taxonomy): Bacteria > Pseudomonadati > Pseudomonadota > Alphaproteobacteria > Hyphomicrobiales > Phyllobacteriaceae > Mesorhizobium > Mesorhizobium sp. LNJC391B00. The sequence continues at coordinate 286,943 of NZ_AYWI01000009.1, read as the reverse complement.
CCCGTCGCAGAGATGAGACCGCCCGGCGTGGCGCGGCCAAGCGGGGTGGTGGCCGCATCGACATCGGCCCAGGTCGCGCCGCCCTCGACGAGGGCACGGTCGAGGCCGGACGCGACCCGCACGCCCTTCATCAGCGACATGTCGATCATCAGGCCGCCTTCGCAGACGGCGTAGCCTGCAACATTGTGGCCACCCGAGCGGATCGCGATCGCTAACCGATGCTCGCGCCCGAAATTCACCGACGCCACTACATCGGCAGCACTCCGGCAGCGCGCGATGAGAGCGGGACGGCGGTCGATCATGCCGTTCCAAACGACCCGCGTCGCGTCATAGGACAGGTTCGACGGCTCCAGCACCTCGCCGCACAAGATGGAACGGAAGCTATCGATGCTCGATTGTGCAAGGGTAGCGGTGGCGGCCATGTGGCGGTCTCCTCGTTTCATGCACGCTAGCGCGGCGCGGGCACGGCCGCTAAAGTCGAAAATGCTGGAAGGCGGTCATTTCTGCCATGGTTGAACAGGCGAGACCATTGAATGTGGCGATCCTTGCCGCTCCGGAGGCTACCGCCTCCACGATCTACGGCATGTTCGACTTGTTTTCCTCGCCCGGCAGGGATTTCCTGTTCATCACCAGCGGAGCCGCGGGCACGCCACGCATGCGGCCCTATGTGGTTGCCGGGGACGGCAGCCCGTTTCGCGCGGCAAACGGCATCTGGGTGCGCCCAGATCACAGCCTTGCCGATTGCCCGCCACCCGACATCGTCTGTATTCCAGATTTCTTCGTCAATCCGGGCGAAAGCGTTGCCGGGCAGTATGACGCCGAAGCCGCGTGGCTGAAGCGAGCGTATGACGACGGCGCCATGCTGGCCAGCGCATGTTCGGGCGCGGTGCTGCTCGGTGAGGCCGGGCTGCTCGATAATCGCGAGGCCACCATTCACTGGGGCTATGTCGAGACTCTCACGAACAACTATCCCGGCGTGAAGGTGAAGCCGGGCCAGTCGCTCGTGCTGAGCGGCGAGGCCCAGCGCATCGTCATGGCCGGGGGCGGCTCAAGCTGGCAGGATCTCGCCCTCTATCTGATCGCGCGCTTCGTCAGCCTCAGGGAGGCGATGGAGGTCGCCAAGGTCTACATGCTGCAGTGGCACGACATGGGCCAGCAGCCCTTCGCCGCGCTGATGGGCTTTCGCCAGACCGACGACGCGGTGATCAACCGCTGCCAGAAATGGGCCGAACGCAACTACCGGACGCCCTCGCCCGTCGCCGCCATGACCAAGCTGTCAGGCCTGTCCGAGCGCTCCTTCGTGCGCCGCTTCGCCAGGGCTACGGACATGAAGGCGATCGACTACATCCACGCGCTCAGGCTCGAGCAGGCCAAGCAGATGCTGGAGACGGGCGATCTCCCGGTCGAAGCGGTGGCGAATGAAGTTGGCTACGAGGATGCGAGTTTTTTCGGGCGTCTCTTCCGCCGCAAGGTCGGGCTGACGCCGGCGCAATATCGCATTCGTTTCAGTGCTCTCCGGCGAGTTCTGAGCTGCGGTTGAATCTCGGCCGCCGCGGCGCGATACCCATATTCCGCTTCGCGCTTCAATTCGGCCATTGGGCCGAGCTCTGCCGCCGATTGAAGCGGACTCTGGTGGCTGGTGCGCGTAGGCAGGGGTGCCACGTTACAGCAAACCCACGTGTAGCGCCGGAGGGGATCGTGGCGCGCCCAGAACGAAAGCTTGTGGCGGTTTTGGCAGCAGAAATGACGGAAGCGCCGTAAGATTGCGGCAATCCTAGTGGCGGGTTCAGCCGTCTGGGGCGAACGACCAGGATTGTAGGCTCCTTCTCGCGGAAAGCCTGGCCATCCGCATCTCGGAATTCACCTATCGAACGTCGCCTTCGAAAACGGGATTCTGTAATCTGTGCTATGCCACTTAGTCGACAGGAGTGGGCAAAGTGAGCCAGACGCGGAAACTTGCGGCGATCCTGGTCGCCGACGTGGTCGGATATAGCCGGTTGGCGGGGTCGGACGAAGATCGAACGCTCGCGCGGCTACGGGCGCTCCGGAGCGATCTCATCAATCCGGCCATCGCTGTCCACAATGGGCGCGTTGTGAAGCTTATGGGTGACGGCACCCTCGTAGAGTTCCGGAGCGTTGTTGACGCCGTACGCTGTGCAATCGAAATGCAGAACGGCATGGTTGAGCGCAACGCTGGCTTACCGCCCGGGCGACGCATTGAATTTCGCGTCGGCATTCATCTCTGCGATGTTGTCGAGGAGAGCGACGGCGATCTGATGGGAGATGGTGTCAATATTGCCGCCCGTCTAGAAAGCATCGCTGAGCCGAACGGCATCTGTTTATCGGCCGCCGCTTACGAACAGGTGCGCGACAAACTGAAGGAAGAATTTGTCGATCTGGGCGAGAAAGAGCTCAAAAATATCGCACGCCCGGTGCGGACCTATTGTCTATGTATGCGCGACACAGTCCCAAAAACCGATCTGGCTGCGACTGCCGGGTCCTCCGAACAGCTGGCGCTGCCCGACAACCCTTCGATTGCTGTCCTGCCATTTCAGAACATGGGCGGCGACCCCGAACAGGAATACTTCGCCGACGGCCTTGCCGAAGACATTATTACTCGGCTGTCGCGTCTTCGTTGGCTCTTCGTGTCCGCCCGCAACTCTTTGTTTACCTACAAGGGAAAAGCGGTCGACTTAAAACAAGTCGGTCGAGAGCTTGGTGTGCGGTATGTGCTGGACGGAAGTGTAAGGCGCTCAGGTCATCGCCTCCGGATAAGCGCGCAAGTCAGTGACACATCGACCGGGGTCCAAGTGTGGGCTGAACGATACGATGTGGAATTGTCGGAATTCTTCGCGCTTCAGGATCAGATTGCCGAAAGTGTCATCGCTACGATCGAGCCGCGGCTCTACACGGCGGAACAGCAACGCTTTCAGAGCAGGTCCCCCACCAATCTTGACGCTTGGGGATTCGTCATGAAGGCGATGCCATATGTCTGGACCTGGAGTTCGGCTACGGAAATCGAGATTGCACAGGGATTTCTGAAGCAGGCTACGGACCTCGATCCTGACTATCCCCGCGCCAACAGCCTGTTGGCGTGGGCTCACGCGGCCCGCGTTTTGTCAGGATGGGCCAACGCAGCAGACATTCTGCCCACCTCTCGCGCCCTCGCGCAGCGGGCAATCCAAGGCGACCCCGAGGACCCGTGGACGCATTTAGCGGCAGGGTTTGTGCACATGATTTCGCGCGGCTTCGACTCTGCTGTGAGAGAACTAAATGAAGCGATCGAGCTAAACCCGAGCTTCGCCTTTGCGCATTCGATCCTGGGCTCAACTTACGGATATGGGGGCATGCCCGCCGAGGGGCTCGACCATCTTGAAATCGCGGGTAGGCTAAGTCCTCGCGATCACACATATGCTGCGAATTTCTCCATCCTTGGCTTATGTCATTTCATGGCTGGACGATATGCAGACGCGGTCGAATGCGAATGTCGAGCGGTTGAACTCCGGCCCCATTTTGGGTCTGCATGGCGGACGTACGCGGCGGCCGCTGGGATGGCCGGTGAAATGGACATCGCGGTTCATGCGCTTTCGCAGGCCAAGCGCCTTCAACCGTCCCTATCCCTTCAATGGGTAGACAAGTTTCATCCGATCGTTCACGACAAGCACCGGGCTCTCTATGTAGAGGGGCTGCGCATTGCCGGGCTTCGATAGTTGCGGATCGTGCCGTGCTCGTAACTCGCTATCGGACCTACTATACCGCACGAGTGTGCGCTCAGCGCCTCAACTCGGTTGTTAAAGCTTGGGTGGGTTTCTTCCAACAGCAGACGTTCCTCACGATGAAGCCGAAGAGCCGGCCGACTACTTGGAAGTATGCATCCGAATCGCTTCGGCGCGCTAGATCTCTGAAACCAAGGCGCTACTGGGATGGCCCTGAGTTCGGCTGATCGATTGCCCCGTCAAAACGGCTTCCGCTCCCGGGGCTCTCCCTTCTCACCAATTTCCCGTGCGGTTCTGCGCTGCACTCTGGAGCGCGCGAGAGGCGGACCTATCGAAGCTGTCGGCGCAGGCCGCTTCGACGTCCGCTTCGGTCAAGCCAACGTCCCGCAGAAGGAAGTTGGACAGGTGACCGAGCCCGCGCTCTATGTTGCGGCGGGTCCTCCACTCACGGACAAGGGCCAGCAGGCGTTCGAGCGGAGGGTCAAGAAAAGTGCCCGGCAAGCGCCGTGCGGTCTGGCCTATTGTCGTTTGCGTCATGTTACGCCAAGTCATGGTGAACCTCCGTTGATCGGGGATGCGAATGACGATCACGTGACGGCAGAAGGCGAGAAGGCACCAGGGCAGCTTCGGAAGCGTTCCGCTTCAGATTGTGAACTGGCCTCAGACCTCCGCAAGGCCTAACCTGCGGCAAAGGAGCGGTCAGCCATGACGCGACGGCCTTACGGACTGGTCTGCCCGATCTCGCACGCCTGCGAGTTCCTGGAGCCACGCTGGACAATCCAAATCCTGACCGAGCTCTGGAACGGCTCGACCCGCTTTAATGACATTCGCAAGGGGGTGGGCAACGTCTCGTCCGCCCTCTTGTCGAGGCGGCTCAAGGAAATGGAAGCGTTGGGCCTGGTCGAGCGCGTCGAGGACGAGGCGACGGGCACCATCAGCTATTTCCGTACCGAAAAGTCGATAAGGCTCGAGCCGGCGATGAACGCGCTGGCGGAATGGGCGCAATGCAACATCGAGGCGGAGATCGCGCTCGCCGACGTGGATGTTTCGACCCTCATGTGGGCCGTGCGGCGAAAGATTGACCTCGCTGAACTGCCGCGGCGGCGCGCCGTCATCCGCTTCCATTTCCGCGACGATCCCCCACCGAAGTGTCCCCATTACTGGTTTGTGGTCGAGCCAGGCTCAGACTTGCCCGAGCTATGCTCGCTCGACCCCCGCCGGGACGTCGATCTTTACGTTGAGACCGGCGTTGTTTCACTGGGAGCCATCCTGGAGGGCCGCTCCAGCATCGAGCGTGAGAAAGAGAGGGGCGGCCTTTTCCTCATCGGCGACCCCGGCCTCGCGCGAAGCATGGACCGTTGGCTGCGAATCTCGGTCTACGCGGCGCTTGAGGGAATCGTCCAGCTTCCTTGAAAGCCATGTTTGGAGTGCAGCCTTATGCAACCCGCCCAGGACGACAAAGCCATTTGGCTGGCCTCAAAAGCTATGGTGCAATCGTCCGTGTTGATTGCTGCTCACTGAAAGCCGCCAGTCCGCATTCGACCCAGAGTCGCCAGTCTGCAATGCGCCTCATTTCGGCCAGAAGGTCGACATTTGCCGCGTCCAAAAGCGTACATCGTGATGATCGGCGTGACGGTCTGTCTGCGCCAAGCGACCGTCAGAACGCTGCTTGAGAAGAGGTACGGAATCACATCAAATATCCGTGCCTTCAGTCCGATCTCCCGGCTCTGCTGGATCAGCAAATGCCCTGCAGATCGCTCTCCCGCGCTTTGGCTCCAGACAGGCCGCCGGAGGTAATGATCCTCGGCCCCGCGCTTTTGGCTAGTATTTGATAACGAAAAACCCGCTTCGGCGGCTTTTTTACTCAATATCGTTTTTTTAGTCCAGCGCGCTTCGGTGTACTCAGCAAATTTCACTGTTTCGTTTCGGGTGGCGTCTTAGCTGGTCTAAATGAGCGGTAAATCGCGCCGAAAATAATCCCCACTGCTATCCCAACAAAAATTATTAGCAACGCTCCACCAGTGGTGTTTGGCGCAATGATCGTCATCGCAATGAGCCCAAGCACCAATCCCACCACTCCGGACACACCGAACCCGGCTATGAAATCTAGGAAGGGCGTCACTTCACACCGACGACTGAAAAGATCAGGGACCCGTAGTGATCCGCCCACTCGCGAGCTGTTGCGATCAAGCTTCTATCGAACGTTCCCGATCTCCAAAGCTCGGGCCTGTTTTCAATTTCCACTACCCACCGGTGCATGATGTCACTTGCCATCTTGTATTCGGTCACTGTTGAAAGGTCGGCTTTAAGAACCACAGCACCAGGCTTTCCGATTTGCGTCGGCGGTGCCCACGCAATCAGAAAAGGCCCGTCGCCGTCGACAGCAACGCCGCTTGCAACTGCATCGCGGACTGCCTTTTGCGAAACAGCTAGTCCATAATCCTGAAGGGCTTCGTCGCAGGTCCTGGTTATGTTCGCCTTGGTTGCGGCCTTTGCATGCTCGGCGCTGTCCATCGGCCATACCGTTACCATTTGGGCCGCTGTAGGGACGACGAGCGACGACGACGGCAGGACGGCATTCACAAACGCCTCGCACAGCATCTTTTGCCGTTCCTGGTCGTAGGTGGTAACTTTCGATTTGAATGCCAGAATCCCATAAGCCGCGAAATTAGTGGGTGGATATTCGTTCGGTCCGGCAAAGATCCTAGAGGCGTGAATTTCGTGAGAGGTGTCTGGAGCGCCGGGCGAAAGTACTTTGTCGACCGCGTAGACCAAGCCGTTCGTCTGTTTCACGTCGCTGGCAACGAGACTGGCGATGTCGCCAAATTGGTCCGTTACAGAAATATTGCTTCCTGCCGCCCGAAAAGTGAGAGAGCATCCCCCGATTGTGTCGACCGAGTAGGCTCCGTTGTTCGCGGCTATCTCAGCGAGGATCGCGTCGGTACTCAGATCTCCGGAAATCACATGACACTTTAGGATTTTGGAGAGTTCGTTTTTAGCTTCGGGCGCAAGAAGAACCTGCACTGCACCTTGCTGCAATCTTGCAAATGCAGCGTCTGTCGGCGCGAGAACAGTGAACGGGCCTTTACCCTCCAACGTCTCAACCAGCCCGGCCGCTTTCACAGCTGCTACAAGGGTGGTGTAGTCCTTGGAAAGAGCGGCATTCTGGATGATATTGTTGTCGGAAGTCGTCTGGGCGCGTGCTACCGCCGTCTCAACCGTCTGGGCGTTTCCGACCGCCACCTGACTTATCAGGATGCACACTGCAAAAATCAGTCGACGCTTCATGCCAAACTCCGCCCAGCGAGAGCGAATTTATCATAACCATCAGTTTTGATAAGTGACCTTGGCTATTTGCCCAAGGCGCAGTTCTTTGGACGTTTGGCCTTACGATTGCGTCACCAATGAAACTGCGGGAGGCGGTGACATCACTGCTGCAATGCGCGCCAAGGAGTTTCGACGCGAGTTTAGGGGCCGCGAACGGCCCCGTCTGAGGATCATCATACCGCAAGCTGCCTGTTCGCTCTCTGCCAGACAGGACGTTCGGCACGCCGACTCTTGATCTCGGCTTCGAGGCGCATTTCAGACATTCAGTCAGGATGTCGGTTTAGGGGCCGTCAGCGGAAGGGCAGCTTTTCGCGTCCGAAGAACGATAGCGGACGTTCAGCCGGTGGGACCAAGACGTTTGGCTTAGTAAGTTTTGCGCTCGCAACCTACGCAAATTGGGCGTACCGTAGGCATATCGTCGGCTGCTAATACATGAGCCGGCGTTTCCTCGAGGAGCTCAAACGCGAGTTGAAGGCCTGAGACCTTAGCAGACGCAGCTCTCGCCTTGGCGCTGATCATAGCGCGGGCGAGCAGGATGGGCGCCCGTGTCGTTGTGCCATTTTCGCGGCAACTAACGGCGGACGTCGGCACCAACCAGCCTCCAGATATTACACCGGCCTCGCCTTCGCAAGGGCGACGGCGACCGCAGCGACTTTAGATTTGCGCCCTATGCCGCCAACAACGCCATGGCCACCTGGAGCGCAAAATCGTGCGCAGCGTTCCGTATTCCACCTCTATCGGCCTATCGATCATTTCTGCGTCCGCACCGCTGCTGCAAACTGGCAATGCCCAGGGCGAAACGGGATCGCACTCAATCCCGTCCCCACACAGCTTTCAAAGTTGCTCGGCCGTCAACTGACCTGAATACGGCGGGTCACCTGTCCGTTGCTCTCCCAATAGGTATGTTTTTTAGCAATCCATGGATCGGTCATTGCCGGCTGAATGTTGCCGCTCTTATCGATCGCGCGCGAGGTGACGGTGTGCTCCCCGGCGGACGGATTGGGCCAGTCCAAAGACCACATCTTCCAAGCGAACTCAGCCTCTTCGGTGGCGTCAAGGGTCGCCGGCATCCACGGGCCTTCGTCGATCTTCACCTCGACCCGATCGATCGGTGCACCCCAGGCAGCTCCAACGATCCGGTAATCGCTGCCGATATGGGTCACCCGGGCCGGCGCCGATTTGAGGCGCGCGCGTCCGACGGAGGTTTCCACCCACACGATCTCACCGTTATGGTCCTCCTCGCGGAGCGTGACGTAGTCGCGTCCCATGAACCGGTTCTCAAAGCGCTGGTCGCGCACCTCGATGCGTTTGAGCCATTTCGCGTTTGCGACCCCGTACCAGCCGGGCGCTATCAGCCGCACCGGGAAGCCGTTGTCGGGCGGCAGGGTGGTTCCGTTCATCTCGTAGCAAAGGATGTTTTTTGCATCCATGGCGTCTGCGAGCGACATGCTGCGCGCGAAGTTCTGTTTGAACGTGACGTCCTCGGCCTTCTTGATCTCGCCTTCGTCGGCGGCCCAGAAGACAACCTCGATGCCGCTGTCGAGAACGCCGGCCTCCTCTAGGATCGGTGCAAGCGGCGTGCCCGCCCAGCGGGCATTGCCGATCCCGCCGTTGAAAAACGGGAGGCCCGTATTGCCCGAACATTCGACCGTGAACGTGACTTCCTGGCGCGGCCGGGCCTTGATGTCGGCGAGCGTCAGGGCCAACGGCTTTTTGACTAGGCCGCCGATTTCGAGCTTCCACGTGGCTGCGTCGATGACCGGCCTGTTGAAATGCGCGATTGAAAAGAACTTGTCGTTGGGCGTCACCCATGAATCGAGGTCCTCCCAGACGATCTGATTCTTGATGACCTCCGGCACGGGGTTCGGCGGCAGCTGATCGGTCCATTTGACGACTTCCTCGCCGGGCCGTGCAGGAAAACCGTAAGCCCGCGAGGCATGGAGAGCGGCGATTGCGGCAAGAGCCGCGCTTCCTTGAATAAGTTCTCTGCGTTGAAGATGAGGCATTCTGTTTCCTCCCAGTTGATCCGGATCGGGCTGCAGCTTGCCTTGTGGGCCGTAGCCTGATCACGGACAGGCGCACAATGAATGACTGCCCCACCCGGATGTCCGGACAGGTCAGGCAATCAGCGACGCATCTCAAGCATTTGGAGCATTGGACGAAACTCTGCTTGGGTTTCGTCTTTGAAGAATGCGCCTTTGAAATTGAAGTGTCCACAACTTGGACGGGATAGTGACCTTGCGGTGTTCCTGCTGATTCCCGGTCTTGCCAAAAATCGGAGCCCCTCGGATCGCGATCGAGGGCGACGGCAACTACCAGGCCAATCGAAGGCTCAATTTCTGGTTGACCAATTCAGGCCCATGACCCCACGCCACCTTTCCACGCGATCACAATAGAGATCCCCACCGGCTGAAAAGCTGCAGTTCGTTCCGTTCGTCGTGACGAGCGCGCTGCGCCGACCGATCCCGAAGACTGGCGCAACCGTGACTCTAGCTTGGCGGTGGCGAAGCGGACCGCAGACTGAGGCGCATTACAGCTCAGTAGCCTTGGGCCGGTAGCTGACCGGCAGCTTCGGTCTGCGAATCTTCAAGGCCGGACATTCAGGGTTGGCGTGGGCGCGTCGTGAAGGGGAAGCTTAGCGCACCCGACGAAGGGTTCCAGCTTTCAAGTGGTCGGCCTAGTCAGGATCCGATCATCGCCAGAATGGCTTTGCAAGTTCAGACTCCACTTCGTCCTTCGTCAATCCAATGTCGTCGATCATGTGCGGCGCTACCCCCGATAGTCTCGCTAGGTCACGGCGGTAGAAATGCCGTTGCCGCCATCTTGAGACATAGCGAGCTATTCTGATTGCTCGAACCTCATGGAACAAGTCCTGAAAAGTCGATGCAAGAAGATTGTTGCTCACCGTCAGGCCTCCGTGCCAACCTCGCGCTTGCAGATGACAGCGTAGGCAGACAGCGTACCGGCTACAAACCAGTCTTTCTCTGGGGTAGGCTCAGAATTCCTGAGGTAGTGACAGTCGATGCGTCTCCCTTCACTCAATGCGCTTCGGGCTTTCGAAGCAGCCGCGCGCCACGAAAGCTTTGCGCGCGCGGCTGAGGAGCTATGCGTGACCGAAGGAGCGATCAGCAGGCACGTCAAGCTGTTGGAAACAGCATTGCAAGTGGAATTGTTTCGACGATTGCCTCGTCGGTTGGTCTTGACCGATGCGGGGCGCAATTTTCAACCCATCCTGGCGGCCGCGTTCGAAAGCATTGCCGCGGGAGCTCAAGACCTGCAACGCCAGCCTCGGCATCTGAAGGTTATCTGCCCGCCCACCTTCTCCATTCGGTGGCTGCTACCGCGACTTGACCGTTTCAAGCAGCAATGGCCTGCAATCGGTATTCGGGTAACGACCGCTCCTTTTGACTGGGAAATTTTCTTCGGAGGTGAGTTCGATCTCGCCTTTGACTGCGGTTATCCAAATCGGCCGAAAGATATCGAGGCGGTGTTGGTGTTGCAATCGTTCGGCACCCCAGTTTGCTCTCCAAAGCTACTGGAAAGGGGCGTGCCAATAACGTCTCCTGCCGACCTGGTTCACCATAACCTGTTGCATGAAACGCCTGATCGACACGATTGGAAAGTTTGGGCTGGGCGATTTGCGCCGAACCTTCTTGACGTGAACTCGGGTGAGGTCTTTCCCAGTGCCGATATGGCCTATCGTGCCGCCGCCATGGGTCAGGGCGTCGCGATTGGAGACCTCTCTGTGCTCTACCAAGAGATCACCAAGGGAGAATTGGTCCTGCCGTTCAAGGATATGCAGATCTCTGACGACACGGAGGCCTATCATTTGTGTTGCAGAAAAGATTGCTGGACTGACCCTCGTATCGCCGCGTTCCATAAGTGGGTTTCGGACGAGGCCACGTGGTCCTGAAGGCCGGACGGTCAGGCGCGCCCCAAACCGCCCGGCCGCTGCCGCCTCGGTGCGGTCGTTAGCCCTTCCCTCCGGCAAGGAAAGCTCCTGTCCCGAAGCTACCGCTCGAAAGGAACATCAAGGCCGCATCGGGGCCTGCGATCCTGACTACATTCAGGATGGCCAAAGCGGCTTCACCCGCTCAATCCGATATCTCTTCTCGAACTCACGGAGCACATTTCGAGCGTTGCCTCAAAAGCACTCTGATCGAACATCATCGATTTCTATGCCTCGTGAAGGTAGCGCCAGTCGGTGAAGGCATCTTGGTGTTGATACAGAATGTGACGAATGCTGTATTGCCGTCGCCTTGTCGATCATTGATGCCTTCGTGCGCCAGAGTGTGTCCCATACTCCTCTGGACGCACTCCGACTGCGGTCACCCACTCGTCAACCAGACGCGAGTACTGTTCTTGCGTAGCTGGTGTCGCGTACTGGACTGGACGACCTTCGTCGGTCATCCACATTTCGCTCAATGCGTAGGCCACGCCCAACATTCCGGTCATTAGAGCGGCGAAGAATACCCAACCTCTCAAGGCGGCTCGCACATCTTCAAAGGCTCGGCGCCTTTCTGGTCGTCGTAATCGTCCATAGTCAGATCCTGGTTCGTTGGCCTCACTTAGTGCAGGCAAGGGCTGACGGAACGCCTGTCTATCCGCCTCCACAGCCTTCGGGATAGTCGAGCTTTCAGGCGGCTGACGGACCCGGGTCGTCGAACCCGGTGTCTAAAGCCGCCATGACATGGTTTGCCACTTTGTCTTGCGTCTCATCGGAACGATGGACGATGCGCAGAACCGGCCCGTCCGGTCGCCACGAGCCCGGCGCTGCTCCCCCCGCCAGCTTCAGTCTCTCGCGCCTTGCGGCTTCTGGCTGATAGACCACTTCATGCACAGACAGCGTTTCAAGGCCACCGTCCGCTGTCGGAATGGACATGGACTGACCTTCGGCCAGACCAAGCAGCGCCAGGCCGCGCGAATTGGTGATCGGCAAAAGCATGCCAACCAGACCACGTATCTCGTCATGGGCGACGATGCGGGTTTCGGCAGGGCCGTCGTTCACCCGATAAGCCACTCGGCTACTGAGTGTCACGACAGTGGCCGGGATGTCTTCCCGAAACACTACAACTGCGCTCGATATCTTCTGTTGAAGGATAGCCGAGAAGGCATCGCCGCGGGCAAGTCGGCGCTCCTGCATCACTTCAAGAATCGTGTAGTCCTTGGTGGTCAGTTTGCAGCTATCGATAGTGGGCATGGTGCGTCTCCAACCGGCCCTGTGGAAGGGATCCGGCGTCAAGCAATTGATCGGGTGTGGAAAGCTACCCCTGTGCGGGCCAGGACAGGCCGGCGCAGGGGTCACACTCCCGCGATGAGGCTGCCCGCGTGATTGAGGAGACGGATGGAAACGCCCATGTCTAGACGCCCGCAGCAATTGTCGAAGACGCTGGGGCGCGCCGATCGGCTACACCGCCTTCCGGAGCGGGCTGGCTCACGTCAAGCACCAACAATTCGTGCCGACGCCCGTCCCGGGCGGTCCACATGATCGACTGCCCAGCCGAGAGGCCGATCAGGGCTGTGCCAATCGGCGTGAGGATCGAAACCTTGCCTTCCGAGATGTCCGCATCGCCAGGGAAAACCAGCGTCACGGTTTTCCGATCGCCGGTGTCGGGCTTGAACGTCACAATCGAGCCCATCCGGACGGTGCCGGTGGAGACCCAGCCATCGGCGACGATGCGCGCGCGCTCGAGTTCGGCGAGCAGCTCATCTGCCGCCTCCGGATTTCGTGCGGCCACTGTGCTTGCAAGGACCGATAAACGTGCATGGTCCGACTGCGAGATGCGGATGTTTGGCTTACGCCCGGTTTTCGTGTTGTTCTGCATTTGGATACTCATATTCTAGTTGGGCCAGCCGTCATCAAAGGTGGCGGGAACTGGCCAATTCGGGAAAATCTTCGTCGATGCACCAAAGCCCAGAGCCGGTGCACCCTACGGATCACATGTTGACTTAGGAGTGTTGCCCCTCGGCTCGGGGCGCATGGCAGCCGAGCCGGGGGTTATGATCCCGCGATGGGGCAAACCCGGAAAACAAAATCGCGAAGGATTTTGGCGGCGGTGCTCATAAGCTATAGTTGGTGACGTAATCCGCGAAGTCAAGGCGACCCACGCCAGCCAGAACGCTGATGCCGGCGGATCGACCACGTCCGGAGGGATCCGAAAACGTCCTGATTGGGGCAGCAGCGCTTGCGACATGAGGGAGCAGCCGCCTAGGATGGCACGCAGGATAGGCGCGAGTTCGTCAACTCAGATCACCAACTGTCCTGAAATCTGCCGGTGTCGAGACACCCGACGGCCGGTGCGTCGCGTCGAGATCGCCGGGCTCAAGGCAGTAGACTGATGTCGGCTTATGGCGGAAGATCCGCCTAAGTGCACAATGACGGGAACGTCCGGTTTCAGGCTCGGGTGACGGGATGCCTAGCGGCCGATATAGGCGCAAAGCCGCCGTTCGGCTTCCACTATGCCCAGAGCGCATGCCGTCACGTTCCGACGCTCAGTCAAAGCGAACCAGATCTAATCCTGAAGAATCAGCCGGCCGGGATTACCGGCGCAGCCGGATCGTGAGGTCCGGGAACATGGCCGGCAGGAACCACTGCCGCCGCGCCTAAAACGTGCTTCTCTTGATCATCAAAGAAAATGTGGGCCCCGAGCGCCTTCAGGATGGGTGCTTTCTCACGGCTGCCTACGAAGTGCGCCTCGTCAGCCGGTGTTCCCCACGCTCTCAGCGTCCGAATTACGCGCTCATGCGCAGGGGCATTCCGGGCAGTGACAAGTGCGATGCGGACCTTACTCACGTTGCCCTCATTAAGGAAAACTCGGCGCAATGCCGATAACTTGTGAAGAAAATTGCCAAACGGGCCGCGCGCCATCGGATTGCTCGCGTTCGCGGTCTCATGCGCAAGGAAAGCCTCCAGGCCCTTTTCTTTGTAGATTGCGTCGGACTCGGGGCCAAACACTACAGCATCGCCGTCGAACGCGACCCGGACCTCGCCCTGGGGTGTTTCGGCACGATCCTTGGGCGCCAAGCCAAGCCGAGCAGCGGCTGCTCCGCCGTCCACCGCTCCTTTTACATCCGTGTCCGCGTTTGAGAGAAATAGGTCAATGCCCCAAGCAGGAACAAAAGGAGCGAGTGACCGCCCGCTAGTAAAACTGCCTGTCTTGACGACAAGCCCATAATGATCGATCGACTTGAACGCTCGGAGAGAGAGGTCGGGCGAGTTCTGGGACAGAAGGATCACTTCAACATACGGAGCAGCCTCAGGATCGTTCAGCGCGAGTAACCGCTCGACTACCTCAAAGCCAGCACCCCTGCGGAGGATCACGTCCTCGCGTTCGAGCTGCATGGCCGCATACGACTTGACGCCGTAGTTCTCGAATACGCGATGTTCCTCCTCCAGATCAAAAAGAGCGCGCGTAGAGATTCCGATGCGGAGAGGGCTGGCCCTTAGCGTAGACCCTGGATCGCCTTTCCCCTTGTCATCTTCGGCTGTAAGAGAGGCTTCCGCGATTTCCATTTGCCCTTCCTCCGATATTAAGACAGCCTAGGCAATGCCCTTTCTATATTTGACTTATTTCCGAAGAATTGAAGATCTGCGGTTCATTGCAGATCGCTGTCATTTCATCGCGATTTCCTAACTTTTCAAATGCCGGATGGAATTGGGTGCATCGACACAGCATGGAAAAAGGCCTATGGCTGCCCGCCGCCCAAAGGGGTCAAACGTGGGTTGCTCGAACGGTCGGCCGCCTGGCATCTCCAGGCCAAGCGATTGGGTGGTTTACCTTCGACCGTCAAGAAAACACTCGGAGCAGGCAACGCGCGCCGGTCCAACGTAAAGGCTGTCCAACCGAGCAATACTGGACCGGATCGCGAGGACGGTGTTCCGTCGGTCCGAGCAGCGTCATCGGATAAGGCACTAACGTCCCCGCCACGATCCCTTCCGCCAAGAATCGGCTCCCGTCTGGTGCGGGAATGGAATGGCCGGATGCACGTTATCGAAGTGGTCTATGACGGCTTCGTGCTCGATGGCAAGACGTACGGATCGCTGTCGGCTGTCGCCCGCCGCATTACCGGCGCCCATTGGTCTGGCCCGAGGTTCTTTGGCCTATGACAGCAATCCCTCGCCTCAACTGCGCGATCTACACTCGCAAATCGACCGAAGAGGGATTGGAGCAGGAATTCAATTCGCTCGATGCCCAGCGCGAAGCGTGCGCGGCCTTCATCGCATCGCAGGTCGGTCTTGGCTGGAAGTTGATGCCAAGCCACTACGATGACGGCGGGATTTCGGGCGGCACGATGGAGCGCCCTGCCCTGCAGCGTCTCCTACAGGACATCCGGGACAAAGAGGTCGATGTGGTGGTCGTCTACAAGATCGACCGCCTCACCCGTTCGCTGATGGATTTTTCCAAGATCGTCGAGATCTTCGATGCCAGCTCCGTCTCGTTTGTCTCGGTCACGCAGCAGTTCAACACCACAACCTCAATGGGCAGGCTCACGCTCAACGTGCTCTTGTCCTTCGCCCAGTTCGAGCGAGAGGTTACAGCAGAGCGTATCCGCGACAAGATCGCGGCCTCGAAGAAGAAAGGCATGTGGATGGGTGGCGTGGTGCCCCTGGGCTATCGTGTCGAGTACCGCAAGCTGGTGATTGACGAAACCGAGGCACAAACAGTCAGATACCTGTTCGCCCGCTATCTCACCCTGAGGTCAGTGCGCGACCTTGTCGATGAGGCTGCGAGCGACGGGGTTTCCACACGATCGCGACACCTCAAAGACGGATCAGTTGCAGTTACCATGCCGTTTGGTCGCGGCAACCTCTACCACCTGCTTTCGAACCCGGTCTACGTCGGCAAGATCAGGCACAAGGATCAGGTCTACGATGGAGAGCACAAGCAGATTGTCACGTCTGCCACGTTCGACGAGGCCCAGGCACTACTTGCCTCTCAGGCGCCGCGGCGGCGAAGCGAGTCCAATGTCACGCAAGCCCATTTGCTCACCGGTCTGCTCTTTGATGAAGCGGGCGAGAAATTGCGATCGGTTCATGCCAACAAGCAAGGTGTTCGCTACCGATACTATGTCTCAAAGCAGTTCGTCGATGAGCGCAGGAAAGGTTCCGAGGGCTGGCGTCTTCCGGCACCCGCACTTGAATCAGTTGTTGAGCATCGCCTCAATCTGATTCTCAGTGATCAAGCCCAACTGTCTGATTGGATTCGGCAATGGGCAGACTCTGGCGAAATCCAGGCAGCGATGCGGCGAGTTGACGAGACGCGGTCGTGTTGGGCTTCAGGCACTACGGATGCGAAGCGATCTCTGCTCCAAAAGATCGTTCACAGGATCACCGTCAAGCTTGGGTTATTGACCATCGAACTGGATCGCCGCTTGCTATCGGAATTGCTTCTCGACCGAAAGCTGCAACCCAACGATAGCGCCCAAGTAACTTCCATCGAATGTCCAATCGGAATGAAGCGTCGCGGCGTCGAAACGCGGATCGTGCTTACCAACGGATCCAACATCAACCGGGCACCCGATGCCGCCTTGATCAACCTTCTGCGCCGCGCCCAGCTATATCTCAGCCAACTTACAGACGGAGTCGGTCGCAGCCTTACCGACGTTGCCATGCTCAACGGCACCGATACATCCGAGGTCAGCCGCCTATTGCCCTTCGCTTTCCTCGCTCCAAAAATTGCGGCCAACATCGTTGCAGGTGATCAACCTGTTGAACTAACGGCGCACCGGCTGTCCCGATGGTCGGACCTCCCCCTTGCCTGGGCCGACCAGGCTTCACTCCTCGGCTTCTAATCATCCGGCGAGCATCTCGCCGATCAGTCGCCCATCACTTTGGCAAACACTTGGCTACGGAATTCGCCCGACAGAGACGGACGACCACAAGTCAGGTGTTTCAGGCGCTCACTGCGTCGTCTCGGCCAAGTGTTGCCCACTACCGGGTGCTAACCCACGGAAAGGTCGGAGCTATTCTGAGACGGATGGAAACCCAAAAAATGAGGGGATGTGGATGGTGGGCCCGGAGGGACTCGAACCCCCAACCAAGCGGTTATGAGCCGCCGGCTCTAACCATTGAGCTACAGGCCCCACGCGCGCTGGATTAGTGTTTTTCCTTGCGCGGCACAAGGCTTTCCGGACGGGCTGGCCGAGATCGCCCAAATCAGCCCATATTCGCGCCCTAGTCGACAGGCGCGACTGGATCGCACACCGAGGAGATTTTTCATGACCAGACATATTTTGCCGCTCGCACTTGCCGCCGCGATCGCTTTTCCGGCGATGGCAAGCGCTGCCGATTCGCTGCCCCCGCCCCGCATCATCGTGTCGGGCGAAGGCCAGTCGACCGTGGCGCCTGACCTGGCGCTGCTGACGCTCAGCGTCATGCGCGAGGCCAAGACCGCACGCGCGGCACTCGACGCCAACAACGACGCCATGGCCGCCGTGATCGCGGCAATGAAATCGGCAGGGATCAAGGACCGCGACCTGCAGACCGCCGGCATCCAGATTAACCCGCGTTACAACTACACCAACAAGCCCGACGGCAGCCAGGAAGCCGAGCTTGTCGCCTACCAGGTGACCAACACACTCTCGGTGCGCATCCGTGACATCGACAAAACAGGTGAGATTCTCGACAAGGCTGTGTCGCTCGGCGTTAACCAGGGCGGCGGCATTTCGTTCTCCAACGAGGATCCGAAAGCTGCCGTCACCGAAGCCCGCAAGAAGGCGGTCGCCGATGCCATGGCCAAGGCCAAGACGCTGGCCGAAGCCGCCGGCGTCAGCATAGGCCGGGTGCTGGAAATCACCGACCAGAACGTTGCGCCGGCGCCGATGCCGATCAATGCCAAGGCCTTCGATGCGGCAGGCGCCGCGGTTCCCGTGCAGGCCGGCGAGAATGCCTACGCCGTGCAGGTAACAGTGACATTCGAGCTTAAGTAGCAGGCCGCCGGGCCGGGCGCGGTTCTGCTGAACCCGTCGGCCGGAACCGCAGATTTCCGACATGAAAAACCCCGGAGGACTGGCCTCCGGGGTTTTTTCGAGCCGCACCTTTCCGCGGAGGGAAAGGGGCTCCTGGCTGACCCTAGAAGGGTCATGCCGCTACTCCAGGCTGATCCTCGCGGAGGATCATGCCTCCGGATCGACCTTCGCAGAAGATCAGTCTGGTTCTCTTAGCGATAGATAACCGGGCAGCCGCGCTCATTGGCGAACACGACCACCACGCGATCGCCATACTGGCGGCCGGCGACCTTCACCACGCGGCGATTGACATCGACGATGCGGACGCGGTGCAGGCCCATGCGCTCGGCCTTGTCGAGAGCGCGGTCCGGCGAGCAGCGGCGCCAATTGCGGTCACGGCGAAAGCCGTCCTCATCGTCGCCGGTGTAGACGCCGACGCGGCGGTCGTGGTTGTTGCCGAAGCCGAGATAGATCGAGTCCGCCTGAGCGGGCACTGCGGCAAGGGTGCCGAGAGCTACGAGACCCGAAAGGGCTGCCGTCTTGAATGAGTTGAACATTGTCTTCTCTCCTTGTTGAGGGCTTGCGCCCGTCTTGGTCGAACTGATGGGGGGAGAATGCTCCTTGCAATCTGAACTCTTCGCGAACCGGCCGTTCATTTTCGGTTAATCTACCCGACAGGTTGAAAGCAACCGCCCCTTCCACCGCTGCAAACGATCCTGACCGTCAAAAACGTCCAATGGCGCAGAACGCCCTATGGCAACGTCCGTTTGCTCAGGGCTCGTCGTCGAGCATATAGTCGAAATAATCGTCCGGCTCGGCCAGATCGGTCTCACTGGCGCGGACGCGGCCGCGCATGGAGATGCCGGCATCATGAACGGTCTCGGCACTTCCCGACACCAGCCTGTGCCACCAGTAGAGGTCGTGCCCCTCGGCAACCAGCCGGTAGGCGCAGGTTTTCGGCAGCCAGGTGATGGTGCGCACATTCTGCGGCGTCAGCCCGACACAGTCGGGCACGCGCGCCAGCCGGTTGGCATAGTCCGAACAGCGGCAGCTTTGCCCATCGAACAGCCGGCAGCCGACTGATGTCCAGTAGATCTCGCCGGTATCCTCGTCCTCGAGTTTAGACAGGCAGCATTTGCCGCAGCCGTCGCACAGCGATTCCCACTCGGTGGGCGTCATCGCTTCCAGCGTCTTGGTCTTCCAGAACGGCGTTTCCATTACGGGCTGAGATGTGGCCTCCGCATGCGGCAAGGTCAAGCTGTTGTGTGACTTCAAATTCCGGCCGCACCATACGAAAAACATGAAGTTGCCTTCAAAACGCCGGTCAATCGTCCTTGGGTGCGGGTAATGCCTGCAAACCGGAACCAATCCGGTCAAGGACAGTTTGGGCAGGGATGGGACCCCACAAGGAGAATTTAAGATGAAACGCCAACCACGGGTACTGGCAGGTACGGCACTTGGCCTGCTTATGGCATCCGCGCCGTTGGGCGCATCCCCGTTGCACGGCAACGCCGTTTTCGGCCCCTTGCAGCACACGGCCGCGCCACTGATCCTGGTCCAGGACGACCCTGCTGCAGATGGTCAGCAGCCCGACCAGGAACTGCCGCGCAAAAAGAAACGCCAGCAGGCCGAACAGGCAGCGCCGGCCGCCGAGCAGCCTGCACCGGCTGCAGAGCAACCCGCCCCTGCCGCCGAGGAACAACAGCCGCGCAGGAAGAAGCGGGATCAGCAGCAGACCGAGCAGGCCCCGGCCGAACAGGCCGCACCTGCCGCCGAGGAACAGCAGCCGCGCAAAAAGAAGCGCAATCAACAGCAGCAGATCGAGGCGGCGCCTACGGATGAGGGCGGCGCCCAGGCAGCGCCGGCGACCGATGAGCAGCCGCTCAAGCCACGCAAGAAGAAGCGTGACCAGCAGCAGATCGAGGCAGCACCGGCTGAACAACCGGCCGAACAGGTAGCTCCAGCAAATGAAGAACAGCCGCTAAAGCCACGCAAGAAGAAGCGCGACCAACAGCAGATCGAAGCGGCGCCCGCTGAACAGCCGGCCCAGCAGCCTGCCGAGCAAGCAGCGCCCACCGAACAGGTGGCGCCGGCAAACGAAAACAAGTCGGGCAAGAAAAAGCGCAAGCAGGATCAGCAGATTGAGGCCGCGCCTGCCGACAAAGCGCCAGACGTCAAAGTTGCGCCTGCCGGAGAGCCCGCGCCGCAGGCCGAGCCGATTCAGCCCCCGGCCGATCAGCAAGCCGCTCCCGCCGAAGGTGAACAGCCGAAGGATCAGGCGAAAAAGCACGGCAAAAAAACTGTCGGCGAACAGCCAGTGACGGGTGAACAGCAGCCTGCGACCAGTGAACAACAGCCTGCGGAGCAACCGGCCAATGCCGAGCAGCCCGCGCAAGGTGAGACGCCGGCGCAGGGCGAAGCCACGGCCAACCCCGACGAAGCACCCATTCTGGACAGCCAGAAGGATGCCAGGCGCAAGCACCGCAAGGACCAGGGCGGCAACAGCCAGAATGGCGACGGCCAAAATGGGAATAGCCAAAATGCTGGCGGCCAGACGGGCGAGCAGCCCGCGCAGGGCGGCACCGAAGCGCAAGCCCCAAAGCCGGCTCCGGTCGACCAGGGACCGCCGCCCACCGACGACAAGTCGGCTCAGCAGGCAATTCAGCCAGAAAAGATCGCCCCGGTGACGGAGGAAAAAGGCAAACGCGTCGAGCGTGCACCCGATGAGAACATCCGCGACCGCCGGCGTCCGAAAGGCGTCGACGTCGTCCGGGAACTCGGCGACCGCGTCATCCTGCAGTTCAACAACCAGACGATCGTGCAAAGCAATGACGCCCCGCGCATGCACCGCGGCGCCAGGAATGTTTACTACGAGGATCTGTCGGGCAACCGCACCCGCGAAATCGTCGAGCGCGACAATGGCATCCAGATCGTCACCATCCGCAACCGCAATGGCGACGTCATCAGGCGATCGCGCATCACGCCGGATGGGCACGAATATGTGCTGAGCTATGTCGACGAGCGCAGCTATGATGACGACAATGACTGGCGCGATCCCGGTGACGACCTGCCGCCGATGCGGCTCACCATCCCGCGCCGCGAGTACATCCTCGATTCGGAAGATGTCGAAAGCCCGGACGATTATTACGAGTTCCTCGAACAACCGCCGGTGGAGAAGGTCCAGCGCCTCTATTCCATCGACGAAGTGAAGCGTTCGGCGCGCGTGCGCGACATTGCCCGTCGCGTCGACCTCGATACATTGAACTTCGAGTTCGGCTCGGCCTCGATATCCGATACCGAAGTGCAGAAACTGGAAGGCGTCGCCACGGCCATGGAGAAACTGTTGAAGAAGAACCCGGCCGAAACCTTCCTGATCGAAGGCCACACCGATGCGGTTGGCACGCCGGAAGCAAACCTTGCTCTGTCCGACCGGCGCGCTGAGTCTGTCGCCGAAGCGCTGACCAATGCCTTCGGGATCCCGCCGGAAAACCTGACCACTCAGGGCTATGGCGAGGAATACCTGAAGGTCAACACCACGGCGCCCAACCGCGAGAACCGCCGTGTCGGCATCCGTCGCATCACCTCGCTGGTGGCACCGGTGGCGAGTAACAATTGATCTGCTTTCCAATGGCTTGAGCAGCTTTCTGGAATCAGATCGACAACAAGGACCCATCCCGGCAGATCGGGATGGGTCGAGCTGCGGACAGCAATCCCGGTTCAGCAAGAATTGTACTGGTATTAGAACCGGCTCATTGAATAGAGCGGCCGCCCTCCCCAGATTCAAGCCTGGGCGTTCCCTGCCCCGTCCCGACTCCAGCGGGATGCATTGAACCCCGCCGGCCCTCCCGGCGGGGTTTTTTTGCGTCGCAATTTGCCTTGCAAACTGCGGCAAGCTGATCGAAATACCCCAGTCGACCTCAGAAAGCTGACCGGAACCGCTGCATGAAACGTCTCGAACTCGCCATCGAATCGATCATCCTCGCCTCACGCTGGCTGCTGGTGGTTTTCTACATCGGGCTGGCCCTGGCGCTCGCCGTCTATGCGCTGTCCTTCGGCAAAAAACTCTACGAGTTCGTCATGGTCGCCTTCACACTCGACGACACCGACACCATCCTGAAGATGCTCGGCCTCATCGACGCCGCACTTGTCGCCTCGCTGGTGGTGATGGTGATCATCTCCGGCTACGAGAATTTCGTCAGCCGCTTCGACGACCAGGATGGCGGTGTGCACTGGCTGGGTACGATCGATGTCGGTTCGCTGAAGGTCAAGGTCGCCTCGACCATCGTCGCTATTTCCTCGATCCACCTGTTGCAGGTGTTCCTGAATTCGTCTTCCTATACGATCGACCAGCTGATGTGGCTGACCATCATCCACCTCGCTTTCGTCGTCTCGGCGCTGATGCTGGCCTATATCGACCGGCTGATGGGACTGAGCAAAGGCAAGAAGGGCGAGGAGTGATGAGCCCCTTTCTCCCCGTTCATGGGGAGGTGAGGCTGGTCCGCACAGCGGGCGAAAAGCCAATTGCTTGGTTTTTCGAAAAACGCCGGCAGGTGGATGAGGAAGCAGCGCCGTCGGCCCGTGATTTCCGTCAGTAGATGCTTTTGACGTTCGTCGGCGAATTGGCAAATACCGCGTCCGGCACGAAAAAGTCTCCGGCCAGCGGCCCGGTCGCGCCCGGCGCATAGACCGCGAAATCGGTCACGCCCTCGGCCCGCAGCACCTCTTCATCGATGTAGAAATTGCCTGATGTCTCGCGCGATGAGCGCAGGAAGATGGCGTGTGCGGCATCGGCCATGATGTCGGGTAAGCGGCTCATCGCCGCCACCGTCGCGCCGCCGAGCAGATTGCGCACCGCAGCCGTGTCGATGGTCGAGATCGGCCACAGCGAATTGACCGCGATGCCGTCCTTGGCAAACTCGGCGCTCATCCCCAGCGTGCACATCGACATGCCGAACTTGGCCATGGTGTAGGCGACATGGTTCTTGAACCATTTGGCCTTCATGTCGAGCGGCGGCGCCAGATTCAAGATGTGAGGATTGCTTGCCAACTTCAGGTGCGGAATGCACATTTTCGACACCAGGAAGGTGCCGCGCGTGTTGATCTGGTGCATCAGATCGTAGCGCTTCATGTCCGTCTCCAGCGTGCCGGTGAGCTGGATGGCGCTGGCATTGTTGACGCAGATATCGATGCCGCCGAACTTTTCGACGGTCTTGGCAACCGCCTCAGCCACCTGCGCCTCCTCGCGGATGTCGCACAAAACAGGCAGCGCCTTGCCGCCGGCCTGCTCGATCTCCTCAGCTGCCGAGTAGATCGTGCCCGGCAGCTTCGGATGCGGCTCGGCGGTCTTGGCCGCGATCGTCACATTGGCGCCGTCGCGCGCAGCTCGCAGCGCGATCGAAAGACCGATGCCGCGCGACCCGCCGGAGATGAACAGCGTCTTTCCCTTGAGCGACATGTCTTGGCACCTCCCTTGCTACATCACTGACGCGAACCATTGCGCGGCGGCAATGCACCGCGCAAGGCCTCGGCAGCCTGCAACGGGTTACGCAACGTAGGCTCAAATGGATAAGGGGGTTAGACCAGCACTAGGCCCTGCCGCATCGCGATCGCGATGGCATCCGTGCGGTTCGCAGCACCCAGCTTGATCAGGATCGCGGCGACGTGGAACTTTGCCGTGTGCACGGAGATGTTCAGCCGCCGCGCGATCACCTTGTTGGGCGCGCCTTCGGCCAGCAGCGCCAGCACTTCGGCCTCGCGCGGCGACAGCGCCGGACGGGCGGTAGCGCCATCGTCCAACGGCTCCTCGCCGAACAGCCCGCTATGGCTTCCGCCGTTGGCGGCGCCATCGAAATCGTCGTGGCGAGCGGGCGTCGAACGCCCATCCCTGGACACCCGGTAGCCGGCCGCCGCCAGTCTGACGGCAGCCGCGATCAGATTCGCATCCGACGCCAAAGGCAGCACGGCAAGCACCCGGTTTTCCGGCCGGCCAGCGCTCGCGGATAGCAGCACCCGTGGGATTGCGCTGTTGCCACCATCGGGCCGATCGAGCCAGGCCGCACTGTTCGCAACAGCGTCATCGACGACAGCGACGTCGGCAATCCCGCTGCCGGCCACGACCGGAAGCAGATCGTCCGCCATGGCAAGCGAAGCTGACAGGCGCTCGGCACGCGCGGCATCGTGCAGCGCGATCAGCACCACGAGCTGGCGTCCGCCGCCCGCCACCTCCGGCCCACCCACCTCCGGCCCACCCGCCTCCGGCCTTGTCAGCGTGTCGCTTTCCATCGGCCCTCTCAGCTCAGCGGTTTTTCACCGACGGTCAGCGCGACGTCGCGCTGCTCGCCGCCGCGCACCACGCCGAGCGTCACCGCGGCGCCCGCGCTATCCGGCCCAAGCTTTCGGATCAGTTCGCGCGGGCCGTGCACGGCCTCGCCATTCCACGCCACGATGATGTCGCCCAGCGCAAGGCCGGCGGCCTTGGCCGGACCATTGTCGTCGAGGCTCATGACCATGGCGCCGCGCGCCGCGCCGTCACGGATCGGGTGCAGGCCGGCGCCGAGATAGCCGCGCGCGACATGGCCCTTTTCACGCAGCGTCGCCACGGCCCGCTCGATCGTCTCATAAGGCATGACCAGCGCACGACCACGTGGCCCAAACAGCAGCATGCCGATCAGCGCGCCCTTGGCGTCAAGCACCGGCCCGCCCTCGAAACGGCCGCCGGCATTGACGGCGAGATTGATGCGCCGATCGATGGTGCCGCCGCGCATCGAGCGCCAGGCGGGGCCGACCTCGCCGACCGAGCCCGAGACAGCCAGCGCCGAGCCCTGACTGCTGCCGACAGCGATGGCGACGTTGCCCGGCCGCACCCCATCCGCCTTGGCGAGCGCAGACGCCGCGGCCGCGCCGGCCGGCTTCAGAAGCGCTACGCCGGTCGACGGATCGCGACCGACCAGTTCGGCCTTCACCGCTTCGCCCGAAGCCAATGTCAATTCGATCTCCTCACCGGCCTCGACAGCTTCCTCGGCGGTGACGAAATAGCCGTCACGCCAGTGGAAGGCGCTGGCGGTGCGATGGTGATGGGTGGCGAAACTTGCGGTTGCCGGCGCAGCCTTGGCGGCGAGATCGGCGATGGCCTCGGAAAATGCATTAAGGTTGAAGTCACTCATGATGATCTCCTGGGTTTTCTCATGCCCCAGATATCGCTCGGCAGTGCGCCCGGAGGTACTCGTCTGACGGCTAGTTACTGGTTTGACTGGCCATCTGGTCAGGTCGCGGCAGTTCGAGCCGCTCCGCACATATAGTCATCATCGCGCCTGAAAACACGGAGCCCCGCCAATGGCCCTCGCCGCCCACAAATTCGAAACCGACGACACACTGCTCGACGCCTATTCGACGACAGTCGCCGACGCCGTCGACCGCATCGGCCCAGCCGTCTGCCGCATCGAGCGCGTCGGTGGCCAAGGTGGCCATGGCTCCGGCTTCGTCATCGCGCCGGACGGGCTGGTCGTTACCAATTTCCATGTCGTTGGCGATGCCAAAACGGTGCGCGTCTCTATGCCCGACGGCGCCTCCAGCGAAGGCCGCGTGCTAGGCCGCGACCCTGACACCGACATCGCGCTGGTGCGCGCCGATGGCAGCTTCACCGAAGTCGCGCCGCTCGGCGATTCCAAGCGGCTGCGGCGCGGCCAGATCGCCATTGCCATCGGCAATCCGCTCGGCTTCGAATGGACCGTAACGTCAGGCGTGGTCTCCGCACTTGGCCGTTCGATGCGCGCCTCGACCGGGCGGCTGATCGACGATGTCATCCAGACCGATGCCGCGCTCAATCCCGGCAATTCCGGCGGACCGCTGGTGTCGTCGGCAGGCGAGGTCATCGGCGTCAACACTGCCATGATCCACGGCGCGCAAGGCATCGCCTTCGCGGTCGCCTCCAACACCGCCAATTTCGTCATTTCGGAGATCATCCGCTTCGGCCGCGTGCGGCGCGCCTTCATCGGCATCTCGGCCGACACCACCAACCTGCCGCGCCGCGCAGCGCTCCTGTCGCAGGTGACTACCAGTACGGCGGTGCGGTTGCGCAGCGTCGAGAAGGATGGCCCGGCGGCGAAGGCCGGCCTCCGGGAAGGTGACATCATCGCGGCAATAGACGGTCGCCCGGTCACCGGCGTCGACGACCTCGTGCGCATGCTCGACGCCGAACGCATCGGCCGCGAGACGCTGTGCACAGTGGTGCGCCGCACCGGCGTCAGCCAGGTGACGGTGACGCCGGTAGCAAGGGCGAGCTGAGCCTTATTGAGGCTTGAGCACCCGCCCGAGCAGCGACACCAGCAGTCGAGCAAGGTCACCGGTCGGGTCGAGGTCGGGATCGTAGATCGTCATGTCCAAGCCGGTGCAGCGCTGGTCCGCTGCCAGCGCCGACAGAATGGCAACGAGTTCATCGGGATCGATGCCGGGGCTGCCGGGCGAATCCACCGCCGGCATCACCGTCTGGTCGAGCACATCGACATCGAGATGCAGCCAGTAGGGACAGCCGGCGCGCGCCAGCGTCGCTCTTGTCTTTTGCAACACTCCAGCCGCGCCGAGTTCCTGCGCGGCAAAGACGTCGATGCGCGTGACGGCGGTCGCATTGATGTCGGGCCAGGCAAAATCGGCATCGCGGCTCTCGCGTTCGCCGATCTGAACCACCGCCTCGTCGGCGACGAGCGGACCGACAACACCTGGCCATTGCGCCAGCAAAGCCTCGCCGCGTCCGGTGGCAAGTGCCAGATCCATGCCGGCAACCGAGCCGAGTGAGGCATTGACATCGTAGTTGCCGGGATGGCGGAAATCGCTGTGGCCATCGACATGGATCAGGGCGACCGCGCCCGAGCGCCGCGCGGCGACCAGTGCGCCAAGCAGGATCGAGCAGTCGCCGCCGATGATCAGCGGGAACTCGCCTTGCCCAAGCGCACCGGTGACGATCTCGGCAAGATCGAGGTTGAAGCGGCGGATCGCCGGACCATTACGCAGCCTAGTGCCCGGTTGCGGTTCGGTACTGTAGGCGGGTCTGTCGAGATCGACCACCCGCCCCGGCGCCAGCGACTCGATCAAACCAGCTTGGCTCAGCGCCTGCGGCGCACGCCAGGTGCCGGGCACATGGCCCGGCTCCAAGGGCCGAAGGCCGAGATTGGATGGCGCCCGAACAAGGCAGATGTCACGCATGCGGCAGGCCCAGCTTCAACGTCACCAACATAGACCGCATGGTGCGGGTCCGGCCACAGCGGCCGGAGCCGCTGCCGACATTTGCTGCCATCGTTCAGGCGCCCGCCGCGCCCGCCGCGAATTGCGCCTGAAATTCCGGGCCGAGCGGGATCGGCTTGATGACGTCGATCAGCACGCCATTGGGATCCCTGGTGATGAAATGGCGCTGGCCGAAGGGTTCGTCGCGCAGCGGGCACAGGATCGGCAGGCCGGCCGCAACGATCCGTTCATAGACAGCATCAGGATCCCTCACCTCGAAATTGATCAGCAGCCCCGATGTGCGGCCGCGCCCCCCCTCGGGGATCGTCTCGTGGTCGCCCTGGACGATACCGAGATTGACCCGGCGATCCTCGGCAGACTGCAGATGCACATACCAGTCGCTCGCAAACAGCGGCTTGAAGCGGAAGTGATTGATATAGAAGGCTTTCGTGCCGGCTACGTCGCCCGTCATCAGCACCGGATAATAGCTCGTCGTCTTCATCTTTCTTTCTCCCGTCAGCCAACATACAGTTTGCATGTAATTCGAAATAACATACAGGCTGCATGTATGCAACGAGAAACCCCGCGCCGCTCCAACCGCGACCGCACCGAAGCGACGCGCGCCGACCTGATCGCTGCGGCGCGCAAACTGTTCATCGAAAAGTCCTATGCCGAGACCGGCACGCCGGAGATCGTTGCGGCCGCCGGCGTCACCCGCGGCGCGCTCTATCACCACTTTGCCGACAAGCAGGCGCTGTTTGCCGCCGTGGTCGAGCAGGAGGCGGCGGCGGTGGCGCAAGAGATCGAGCGCGCCTCGCCGCCTTCTTTGTTTGCCCGCAATGCGCTGATTGCCGGCTCGGACGCCTATCTCGCCGCCATGCGCGCGCCCGGCCGCACGCGGCTTTTGCTGCTCGACGGGCCGGCCGTGCTTGGCCGCGCCGCCATGGATGCGATCGACAATCACCACGGCAACCGGTCGCTGCGCGAAGGCCTGGTTGCGGCGATGCGCGAACAGTCGATGACCAGACTGCCTGCCGATGCGCTGACCGCTTTGCTCGCCGCCGCCTTCGACCGCGCAGCACTTGCCGTCGAGGCCGGCGCCTCGGCCGAAGACTATCGCGCCGTGCTCATGGCTCTGATCGATGGGCTGTCTCCGGCTCGCCCTCAGGCAGGTCGTCCGGGTCGAACTCGTTGAAGCAGCCGAGCTGGCGTTTGAACTGGTCGATCAGCCAGGCCGCCGCCGGTTTCGGGCTGCGGTCGGCGCGGTGCATGGCGTAGAGCGATGAGCGCACCTCGCTAAAAGGTTCAAGGTCGAGTTCGACCAGCCTGCCGCTGGCCAAATCGTCCGCGATCAGCCAGCGCGGCAACCCGCCCCAGCCCAGCCCCTCGCGCATCAACGTATGCTTGATACGCACATCTGTCAGCCGCCATGTACGATAGGCAAAGACGCCGAAGTCGCGTCCCTTGGTGCGTTCCGACTGGTCGCTGACAACCAGCTGGGTGTGCTCTCGCGTATCCTCGAGCGCCACCGGTTTCGGCAGCAGTGCCAGAGGGTGGGTGGGGGCGGCAGCCAGCACGATCGACATGAA
The DNA here is from genome assembly GCF_000502535.1 of Mesorhizobium sp. LNJC391B00. Lineage (NCBI taxonomy): Bacteria > Pseudomonadati > Pseudomonadota > Alphaproteobacteria > Hyphomicrobiales > Phyllobacteriaceae > Mesorhizobium > Mesorhizobium sp. LNJC391B00. Next base: position 258,148 of record NZ_AYWI01000009.1, on the reverse strand, counting down.
GCCGATGCGCACGAGATGCACGTCGACCTCGCCCAGCAAGCCACCGATGCCAAGATCCGACTGTCCGCTGACGACATGGTCGGGGATCAGACCGAGCGTGCCGATATGCAGTCGCATCATCACGGTCGGGAACTGCGCCTCGAACGCCTTCAGCACCCGCACCAGCACCGGCGAGGGCAGCGCCGCGTCAACCGATAGCGCAACTTCAGCCTCCAGCCCCTGATGGTGACCGTCGGCACGCGAACGGATGCGCTGCAGCACGCCGACCATGCGCCGGGCGTCCTCCAGCATCGCCCGGCCGATTTCGGTCAGCTGCGGCTCGCGCGTGCCCTCGCGCTCGAACAGTTTCAGGCCAAGCTGCGCTTCAAGATTGGCGATGCCGTAGCTGATGACGGACTGCGCGCGGTTAAGCTTGCGGCCGGCGGCTGAGAAGCTGCCGGTGTCGGCGACCGCAACCAGGATCTGCAATTGGTCGAGCGTCGGATTGGGCTGCACGGCATACCTACTTTATGGATGGATCATATAGAAAATATACCAGTTTTTTGAATGGGTCGGTAGGCCCATATCAGGCGGGAGAAATCAATTCCCACTGGAGAGAACCGCTATGTCTATCCTGCTTGTAACCTCGAGCCCGCGCGGCGCTGCCTCGCACTCGACCCGTATCGCTACCGAATTCGCTGAAAAGCTCGTCGCCGCCGACCCGTCGAATACGCTCGTCGTACGCGACCTCGTGGCCAACCCGCTGCCGCATATCGACACCGATTATGCGACCGGCATCTACACCCCCGTTGAAGCCCGCACGCCGCGCCAGGCCGAAGTCGTCGGCGTCTCCGACATCGTGCTTGACGAACTGTTCGCAGCCGACACCGTGATCCTGGCCACCGGCTTCATCAACTTCAACATCTCCTCGACCCTGAAGTCCTGGGTCGATCACATCTCCCGCTCCGGCAAGAGCTTCTCTTATGGCGAGGGTGGTCCCAAGGGCCTCGTCACCGGCAAGAAGGTCTATATCGTACTCGCCTCGGGCGGCATCTATTCCGAAGGTGCGGCCGTGCAGTTCGATCACGCCATCCCCTATCTGCGCGGCGTGCTCGGCTTTCTCGGCATGACCGATGTCGACGTCATCCGCATCGAAGGCGTCGGCATGGGCCCTGATGCCGTCACCGCCGCGCTCGCCAATGCGACGGCCAAGGTCGATGCCGTGGTGGCCAAGACCGCGAGCGCGCAAATCGCCGCGTAAGCACACCCCGTCATTCGCATTGAAAAGGCAGGCGCTTCGGCGCCTGCCTTTTTCCTTGTCAGGCGGCGCGATAGGTTGCGTGTCGAAAACGGATCTATCGCGTTACTAGATTGCCGCGCAACGCCATTGGTTATTCGGCCTGTCTGCGTTATCGGTCGCTGATGTTCCTTTCCGTCGCGACAACCCATCATCCAGCCACAGATCTCGGCTTCTTGCTGCACAAGCATCCCGAACGTCTGCACGAGACTGACCTATCCTTCGGCAAGGCCTGGCTGTTCTATCCGGAGGCGACCGATGAGCGTTGTGAGGCTGTGCTTCTGCTCGATGTCGATCCGATAGGGCTCGTTCGGGGCAAAGGCCAGGCAGAGGGCTTGCTGGATCAATATGTAAACGACCGACCTTATACGGCATCGTCATTTCTGTCTGTGGCTTTGAACAAGGTACTGCGGACAGCGATGACCGGCATCTCGAAGGAGCGCCAGCAACTGGCCGATAGCGACCTCCCGCTCGAAGCTGTGGTGACCCCGCTGCCGATGCGTGGCGGCGAGGCCCTGGTTCGAGATCTATTCGAACCGCTGGGATGGACCGTCAACCTGGCGCCGGTCGAAACTGTCGGATCTGGCGCGGGTGGACCACGATACGGTCATCTGAGGCTGACTGGCACCGGCCGCCTAAGCAGCCTGCTCAACCACCTTTATGTCCTGATCCCGGTGATGGACGACACCAAGCACTACTGGGTGGGCGAGGCCGAGATTGACAAGCTGCTGTCCAAGGGCGAGGGCTGGCTGGAAAACCACCCAGCCAAAGACCTGATCGTGCGCCGTTATCTGCGCAACCGAGGTGCGTTGGCCCGCATCGCCCTGGAGCGGCTGGCTCCGGAGACGGCCAATGAGGTCCTACCCCCCGAGGCCTGGGCTGCACCTGAGCAAGCGCTGGAGGCGCCCATCCGGCTGAACGACCTGCGCATGGACGCCGTGGTGCAAGCCATTCGGGCGACCGGAGGGACCAGTGTTGCAGATTTGGGGTGTGGCGAAGGCAAGCTGCTCTATCGGCTCGTGCGCGAAAAATGGGTCCACAAGCTGTTCGGGCTCGACCCCGCTATTCGTGAACTGGAATGGGCCGCCAAGCGTCTCAAACTGAACGAGTTCGGGGGACCGCCTGAAGACCGGGTCACGCTGCTGCACGGATCGCTGACATATCGCGACAGCCGATGGGCGGAAGCCGACGTCGCGGTGCTGGTCGAGGTCATCGAACATCTCGACGAAGACCGGCTGCCAATGATCGAGCGTATTATCTTCGGCGAGACAGCGCCAAAATTCGTGATCGTGACTACGCCGAACGCTGACTACAACCCCTTGTTCCCCAGTCTGGCCGCCGGCGCTTTTCGCCATCCGGATCACCGTTTCGAATGGGGCCGGGTTCGGTTTGAAGCCTGGGCGGCCAGGATCGGCGAGATCTATGGCTATAGCGCCGCCTTAAGTGGCATCGGAGCCGTGGACCCCGTGCTCGGCGCGCCGACGCAGATGGCGGTGTTCACCCGATGAGAGAGCCAGACAAGACCGACCTCACCATCCCTGACTTCGCCCTCGTCGTGCTGATCGGCTCGACGGGATCGGGCAAGTCGACCTTCGCCGCCAGGCACTTCCTGCCGACCGAAATCATCTCGTCGGATCGCTGCCGCGCGTTCGTCAGCGACAACGAGACTGATCAGGATGTCTCGGCCGACGCTTTTGATTTGGTGCGCGAAATCGCCGGCAAACGGCTCAAGCATCGAAAGCTGGCCGTCATCGACGCGACCAATGTGCGACCCGCTGATCGCAAGGCGTGGGTCGAGCTGGCGCGCAAATGGCACGCTTTGCCGGTCGCCGTGGTCATCGATCCGGGTGTTGATGTTTGCGTCGCCCGCAACGCGCTACGAGCCGATCGTCCCTTCGGCGCCGGCGTTGCCCAGCGCATGACGAACGAAATTCGCAAGGGCCTCGGCGGCCTGCAACGCGAAGGTTTCCGTCAGGTCTGGAAGCTCACCGGCGAGGCCAGTATCGACGCGGCCAAGGTCTCGCGTCAGCCATTATGGACCGACAAGCGCGACGATTGCGGTCCTTTCGACGTCATAGGTGATGTCCATGGTTGCGCCGACGAACTTCAGACCTTGTTCTGTCAGCTCGGTTACAGCATCGCCTGGTCCGACGGCCATGGTGATCGGACCGTCACTGTAACGCCGCCAGAAGGCCGCAAGATCGTCTTTGTCGGCGACCTCGTCGATCGTGGTCCCAACGTGCCCGACGTCTTGCGCATCGCCATGAGCATGGTCGCGGCGGGAACCGCCTACTGTGTCCAGGGCAATCACGAACGCAAACTCAGCCGCTGGCTGGAAGGCCGCAAGGTCACGATCGCCCACGGCCTGCAGCAAACCATCGACCAGTTGGACGCTCAGGATCGCGGCCTGCGAGAGGCTTTGCCGGCCTTCCTCGACAGCCTGCGCAGCCACGTCTGGCTGGACGGCGGACGCCTCGCCGTGGCACATGCCGGACTCAAGGAAGAGATGATCGGGCGCGGTTCCGGCGCGGTGCGCGAGTTCGCCCTCTATGGCGAAACCACGGGCGAAATCGACGAATTTGGCCTGCCCGTCCGTGCCGACTGGGCAGCCGCCTATCGGGGCAAAACCAGCGTAGTATACGGGCACACGCCGGTGCTGTTGGCGGAGTGGGTCAACAACACGCTTTGCATCGACACCGGCTGCGTGTTCGGCGGCAAGCTGACTGCCTTGCGCTGGCCGGAACGCGAACTGGTCGACGTGCCGGCAGTCGAGACCTGGTCCGAACCCGTGCGTCCCCTCGGTGGACCGGGCCTTGGCAAATCGGCACAGGCCGATGCCGACGGCGTGCTCGACTATCAGGATGTCTCTGGGCGACGCTGGATCGAGACCGAACTGAAAGGCAGGGTTGTCGTGGCCGAGGAGAACGCGTCGGCGGCACTTGAGGTGATGAGCCGCTTCGCGCTGTCGCCGCAGTGGCTGGTATATCTGCCGCCGACAATGTCGCCATCCGAGACCAGCAGCCAAGCCGGCTGGCTGGAACGCCCCGAGGAAGCTCTCAGTCATTTCCGCGAGCGTGGCGTCACCCAAATCCTGTGCGAAGAGAAGCACATGGGTTCGCGGGCAGTCATCGCTCTGTGCCGAAACGCGCAGACGGCGCGCGACCGGTTCGGGGTATCTGGCGACGAGACAGGCGCGATCTGGACCCGGACCGGACGCTCCTTTTTCAGCGACAGCGGCATGACGGAGCGCCTGCTCAATCGCCTGCGCGCCAGCGTCGACGCTGCGGATCTATGGCAGGAATTGAACAGCGACTGGTTGCTGCTGGACACCGAGATCATGCCATGGTCGGCCAAGGCAAGCAGCCTGATTGAAAGCCAGTACGCCCCAGTGGCAACGTCTGCGGCCGCTGGGCTCCAGGCCAGCCGCGAAGCGCTGGCCCGTGCGATGGCACGCGGCGTGGATACGGCCGCGCTCAAGGCTCGCATTGAGGACCGCGCCGCGCGTGCCGCCAGATACGCCACTGCCTGGGCGCCTTACGTGTGGCCGGTCTCGGGCGTCGACGACCTGAAGGTCGCGCCGTTCCACCTGCTGGCAAGTGAGGGATGCGTCTGGTACGACCAGAACCACGTTTGGCACATGACGCTTGCGGACCGTCTGGCTGCCGGGGGCGGCGTGGTAACGCGAACGCAATGGCGGATGGTTGACCTGGCCGATGCCGGTTCTTGTGCGGAGGCCGTCGCCTGGTGGGAGACGCTGACCGACTCAGGCGGCGAAGGGATGGTAGTGAAGCCGCACGACTTCGTCAGCCGAAACAAGAAGGGGCTCATGCAACCGGCGCTGAAAGTGCGCGGCCAGGAGTATCTTCGCATTATCTATGGCCCCGAATACGATGCGCCGGACAATCTCGTGCGCCTGCGCGAACGAGGCTTGGGTGGCAAGCGCAGCCTGGCGCTCAGAGAGTTCGCGCTCGGTCACGAGGCACTGAAGCGGTTTGTCGCCAAGGAACCGCTGCGACGTGTTCACGAGTGTGTTTTCGGCGTCCTGGCGCTGGAGAGCGAGCCAATCGATCCGAGGCTGTAGGCTACCCGAACATCCTCTCGCCTTGCTCGTCGACCAGTTGCATGCCCTTCTTGATCGAGATGTCGACGGCGTCGCCCAGTCCGGCAAAGCGATCGGCGCGGATGAATTTGTGTTCCTTCATCACGCCGTCGACTTCCTTCGAAACCACGCCGCAGGTCTGGTATTGGCCCCCCTCCGCCTTGTAGGGCGTGGCACTGATCAAAAATCCCTTGTGCTCAACCTGCTTTGCCGGTGCTGCGCTCTTGGGCTCGCCCCCCTCACCGCCACCACCGAAAAGACGCTTCAGAAAAGACATGGGGCTTCCTCCAACGGCAATCATCCTGCACCACGTCTCGCGGTGCAGGATGATTTTCAGTACCGTTCCTCAGTCGAACGGGCAAGCGTTCTCGCCAGGGGTCAACCGCGCGATAGCGCTTCCAGGGCTTCAGCGGCGGCTTCCAGGACTGCAATCGCCTCGGCCTGCTTTTCAGCCGACGCGTCGACGAGATCGCCGAGCGCGGCACGCAGCCGGTGACGCACGGCGCGGAACTCCTCGCGGGCTTCCGAGCGACCCCGTCCACCACGCCGTCCGCCTTCCTCGCCGTCGTCGTTCCAGCCGAACCAGTCCCGCGCTTTCGCCATCTTGCGGCCGAAGCGCTCGAGATGCTCCAGCACGCCGTCGATCATCTCGCGGTTCTCGGCGAGATGCGCCTGGCCCGCCTCGGTGATCGAAAACACCTTCTTGTTGCCGTCGGCGGCTGAAGCCGCATAGCCGGCCTCTTCCAGGAAGGTCAGCGTCGGATAGACGACGCCCGGGCTCGGGCTGTAGATGCCGCTGGTGCGCTCTTCCAGCGCCTTGATGATGTCGTAGCCGTGGCGAGGCGCCTCGGCCAGCAGCGACAGCGTGATCAGCTTGAGATCGCCGTCGGCCAGCATGCGCCCGGCGCGAAACATGTCGCCCGGGCCGCCGCGTCCACCGCCACGTCCGCCATGGCCGAACGGACCAAAGCCGCTGCCCCCTCTTCCACCAAATTTGCCTGCCATGTGCAGGAATGCGCGCTCGGCGCGCTCGCCAAAGGGATGATGTCTATGCATGAATTGCTCCTTGAGTTATATCTTACGATACATCTTAATTAGGCTTGCCCCGCCGACGAGTCAAGATATATCTTACGATGTATCTAAAGGCGGCGCCAGAAGGTTGATTTCGCCGCCGCCGGCAGCTAGAAAGCGCGTGAGGGCCAAAACCTCTCCGTAAGCGTCTGACGTCAAGCAACGCATCCACCCCGGTCTTTCCGGGCAGTTCCGCCGGAAACCCGGCGCAATGGATGCCAAATGCGACGGACCGGATGTTTCAGGAAAATCCAAAAATGACCACGACCCGTAAGCGCGGCAAGCTGCCGGCGCGCTATGCCGCGATCGTCAGTCCGCTGGTGCTGTCGCTGCTGATGACCTTCATCGTCTCGTTCATATCGACGCTGAAAAGCCTTGGACTGCAACCTGATTTGCCGGCTGTCTGGCTCACTGCCTGGGGCCTGTCCTGGCTGGTAGCGTTCCCAACGTTGCTCATGGTGCTGCCGGCGGTGCGCCGCATTGTCGGCTGGCTTTGCGAGCCGGCGTCCCGGTAACGCCCATGACGGTAAGGCCCGCAGATATCTTCGGGCCTTGCCTCGCTACCAGCGGCCCTTGCGCCGGTTCCAGGCATAGAGAAGATCGGCGAAACGATCATAGGCCAAGCGCGTCAGCGGCAGCGCGACCGGATTGCCGAAGAGCGTCGCCAGCCAGCCCTCGCCCGGCGTCGCCCGCCAGACGGCAACCGCGACATCGGCGCCGACCAGCAGCCTGCCTTCGGCATCGGTGGCATGCAGCCGGCGGCGTATGTCCTCCAGCGAGGCGCTGTAGCCAGAGAGCGCCGCCGGTTCGAGGTTGATGTCGCGGAATTCGATCCGCCCGGCCTTGATCGCCTCGATCAGCCGCCGTTTCTGCCGGGTGATGCCGCCATCGCAAACCGGGCAGCGTGTGTTGTACCAGACGGTCAGCGCAGGCTTGGACATGGCGCGACTATCACCCTGACGGCACGGCCCCGCAATAAGACGCCGAGCCGCACGGACCCGCGCCCAGCGCTATCCAAGCGAAGTGACGATCTCGCGATAGGCAAATTCCGGGAAAGCCTTGAGCGTTCGCGTCTTGACGCTGCCACCCGTTGCCAGCATCAGGGCGAAACGAGCAAGCACAGCATCGTCGGGCGCCTCGATAATCGCCACCATGTCATATTCGCCCATAGTCAGGTAAAACGCCTTGAACGAGCCGCCCATGTCGGCCAGTTGCTTCTTGGCGGCATCGAGCCGCTTCGGCGACTCTCGGATGTTTCTGGCGCCCTGTTCCGTCCAGTTCATCAGCAGGATGTAGGTTGTCATCACACACCTCCCTCCGGCGCCACGGAGCACGGCTGAGGACATCAGCCGGGGCGGACATCCGGTTTTTTCGCCCAGAACATGCATCCGACCAGGCAAGTATCCTCCCGACGGAGATGGGCGACAAGAGCCTTCACCCGGCAACAAAAAGGGCGCCATCGGCGCCCTTTTCGAATGCTGGTCTGTTGCCGCTATCAGCTGTCGAGGAAGCTCCTCAGCTTGCGGCTCCGGCTCGGGTGCTTGAGCTTGCGCAGCGCCTTGGCCTCGATCTGGCGGATACGTTCGCGCGTCACCGAGAACTGCTGGCCGACTTCTTCCAGCGTGTGGTCGGTGTTCATGCCGATGCCGAAGCGCATGCGCAGCACCCGCTCCTCGCGCGGCGTCAGCGAGGCGAGCACCCGCGTGGTGGTCTCGCGCAGATTGGCTTGGATCGCCGCATCGATCGGCAGGATCGCCATCTTGTCCTCGATGAAATCGCCCAGATGCGAATCCTCTTCGTCACCCACAGGGGTTTCGAGCGAGATCGGCTCCTTGGCGATCTTCAAGACCTTGCGCACTTTTTCGAGCGGCATTGCGAGCTTTTCTGCCAGTTCCTCCGGCGTCGGCTCGCGGCCGATTTCATGCAGCATCTGGCGCGACGTGCGCACGATCTTGTTGATCGTTTCGATCATGTGCACCGGGATGCGGATGGTGCGCGCCTGGTCGGCAATCGAACGCGTGATCGCCTGCCGGATCCACCATGTCGCATAGGTCGAGAACTTGTAGCCGCGGCGGTATTCGAATTTGTCGACCGCCTTCATCAAGCCGATATTGCCTTCCTGGATCAGGTCAAGGAACTGCAGGCCGCGATTGGTGTATTTCTTGGCGATGGAAATGACGAGGCGCAGGTTGGCCTCGACCATTTCCTTCTTGGCGATAGCGGCTTCGCGCTCGCCCTTCTGCACCTGGTTGACGATCTTGCGGAATTCCAGGATCGAGATCGCCGTCTCGGTGGCGAGGTTCTGGATTTCCGAACGCAGATCCTTGATCGCGTCCTTCTCGTTCTTGGTGAATTCCTTCCAGCCGCGCGAGGTCAGGTTGCCGATCGAGCGCGTCCAGTTCGGGTCGAGCTCGGAGCCCTGATATTCCTTCAGGAACTCCTCGCGGCGCACGCCATAGCTTTCGGCTAGGCGCAGCAGCTTGCCTTCGTTCTGCACCAGGCGCTTGTTGATGTCGTAAAGCTGCTCGACCAGCGCCTCGATGCGCGCCGTGTTGAGCGACAGCGACTTCACCGCCTTGATCAGCTGGTCCTTCAGCTCCTTCAGGCGGCGGTCCTGGCTGGGCGACAGCGTGCCGGTCGCGGCCAGACGGTTCTCGACCTGCTGGTCCTGCAGCTTGCGCAGCTTCTTGTAGGTGTCGGCGATGACGTCGAGCGTCTCCATCACCTGCGGGCGCAGTTCCGCTTCCATCGCGGCCAGCGACAGGCTCGCCTCGTCCTCGTCTTCCTCGTCGTCGTCGACCAGGCCGCGCGTGTCGGCGCCGACATTGGTGATGTCGTCTTCCTCGTCGCGTCCACGCCTCGGCTTGTCCTCGGCCTTGGGCGCCTCCTCGATGCGCTCGACCACCGGCGCCTGCTTGGCTTCGGGGCCGGCATAGGTGGCTTCGAGGTCGATGATCTCGCGCAGCAGGATCTTGGATTCGTTGAGCTCGTCACGCCAGATGATGATGGCCTGGAAGGTCAGCGGGCTTTCGCAGAGGCCCGCGATCATCGTCTCGCGGCCGGCCTCGATGCGCTTGGCGATCGCGATTTCGCCCTCGCGCGACAGGAGCTCGACCGAGCCCATCTCGCGCAGATACATGCGCACCGGGTCATCGGTGCGGTCGGTCGGCTCTTTCTTGGTGGTCGTGGCGGCGACGGCGGTGCCGGTCTGCTCGGCCAGTTCGTTGGCGTCTTCCTCGGCGTCGGCATTGCTGTCGGCGGCCTCGGGCTCCTCGCTCTGATCGTCGTCCTCGACCACGTTGATGCCCATGTCGGACAGCATCGCATTGATGTCTTCGATGCGATCCGGATCGGTCTCTTCCGACGGCAGCACCGCGTTCAGTTCGTCGAGAGTCACATAGCCGCGCTTCTTGGCGGCCTTGATCATCTTCTTGACAGCATCATCGGAAAGGTCGAGCAGAGGCCCATCGGTGGCGCCTTCACGTTCGGTCTCGACCTCTTCCTTTTCCTTTGTCGCCATAGTCTTTATCTTCTCCTAGCGGCCGAGCATCGAAGCCGCGTAGCTGCCGCACCGGTCAAACTACATGCGCTGGTGGCGCTTAACCGGGCCGGTAACCGAATCAACTCTTTTGTTTGTTCATATCGTGCCCCCAAAACCGGTTTTCACTTTTGGGCGATATGCATTAAGTCCAGATTAACCCTGATATCTGTGGCAGGCTGACAGCCTGTCCAGTGATCAGCACCTCGCGTCAGTGCATTTCCATCGACGCCGGCGCGGGTTAAGGTTTCGAATCGTCCTGATTCCGTCATTCTGCCAGAAGGTCAAGCGCCTCTCGCATGATTCGCATCAAAAAAGCGAATCAATTACCCGACTTAGAGGCGTCGATTCGACGCGCAGCACGTACAACATTCATTCTTGCGCAGGTTTCGACCTAGACGCGCCCACCCCTGCCCGAGGATACACCGAAGCCTTCGATCAGCGCTTCCGTTGCTTGTACATCACGGAATTGCGCCTGAATCTCGATGAGGTGCCGGTAGTTTTCGTCAGTGGGATCGCTGGCGAGCGCTGCTTCCGCCTGTTTCAGCTCCTTATGTAAGGTGCGCGCGCTGCGCTGCAAGTGCAGCGCCTGGTTGAAGGCGTCGCGGGCATCGTCAAGCGCTGCGGTTTCCAGCGCGGGCCATTGCCTGGCCCGTTGGATGAGCGCCACGGCGCGCCCCCAGATATCGCTGCAGCCGGCACGTTCGATGGTGGCGATCACCGCGCTACGGTCATTGGCCATGTCGTGCGCCATCGCATCGAGGATGGCGGCGTGCAGCCGCTGCAGATCGGTGTTGGCGAGATCGAGGAACTCGACATGGGCGAAGTTCTCGTCGATCAGCGCCGGATGGTTGACGAGGGCTACGATGATCGTCGCCTCGCGCACCGACATCATCTCGCCACCGCGTTTGACCATGGCGGAGCGGCCGAGGCTTTCGGTGATCGCGGCGCGCGCGCCTGCCCCGCTGCCTTTGGCGAACTGTCCGCCGGGTGCGGGCGTTTTGCCCTGCCCCGGTTTCCAGTCCTGGCGACCTTGCCGCACTTCGCGCTGGGCGCTGAAGAAGGTCAGCTCCCGCTCGCGCATCCACTGCTGGTAGTGGTAGCGCTGGCTCTCATCGCGGATGCGGCTGGTCAGTTCGCGCAGCGTCTTTGTCAGCCCCGCCCGCCGCTCCGGCGTGTCGAAGACGCCACCGGATGTCTCACGCATCCACAACAAATCAGCGAGAGGCCGCGCTTCCGCCAGCACGGCACGAAACGCGTCCGGCCCTTCTGCCTTGACCAGATCGTCGGGATCCTTGCCCTCCGGCAACAGCGCAAAGCGCACCGACCGCCCGGCCTGCACCGACGGCAGCGCGAGATCCGCGGCGCGCCACGCCGCCTTCAGCCCGGCCTGGTCGCCGTCGAAGCACAGCATCGGCTCAGGCGCCATGCGCCACAGAAGTTCGAGTTGGTTTTCGGTGAGCGCGGTGCCGAGCGGCGCCACGGCATTCTCGAAGCCGGCCTGCGCCAGCGCAATCACGTCCATATAGCCTTCGACGGCAATCACCGTGCCGCCTTTCGCCAGCGCTTTGCGGGCGCGGGCGAAATTGTAGAGCACGTTGCCCTTGTGGAAGAGCTCCGTGTCGGGCGAATTCATGTATTTGGCCAGCGCATCGGGCGCCAGTGCGCGGCCGCCAAAGGCGATGATCTTGCCGCGCGAATCCGGGATCGGGAACATGATGCGATCGCGGAACCAGTCATAGGAGACCGGGATGTCGTCGCCATGACGCACCAGCCCGCAGGCCTCGATGTCGGCCTTGGGCACACCCTTGGCGGCAAGATGTTCCTTCAGCGCATTGCGGCTGTCGGGCGCAAAGCCCAGCCGGAACGATTGCTGCGTCGCCGGCGTCAGCCCGCGATCCCTGAGATAGGCGCGGGCTTTTGCACCCTCCGGTCCTTGCAGCCGCTCCTGGAAGAAGGCAGTCGCCATCTCCATGACATCGGTCAGACTGGCGCGTTCCTTCTCACGCTGTTCTTCCCGCTCGTCGCGCACCGGCATCGGCACGCCGGCCATGTCGGCGATCTTCTCGACCGCTTCGGGAAAGCTTAATCCGTCGAGCTCGGTCAGGAACTTGAAATGATCGCCCGACACCGAACAGCCGAAACAGTGATAGCGGCCCTTCTTGTCCTCGCAGTGGAAGGAGGGGCTCTTTTCGCCATGGAACGGACAACAGGCCCAATAGTCGCCGCGCGAGGCGTTGGTCTTCTTCCTGTCCCATGCGACGCGCTGGCCGATGACCGATGAAATCGGCACACGGTCGCGTATCTCATCGAGAAAGGCGGGCGGAAAGCGCATTGGGGAACTCGTTTGTCCCTCATATAATCATGCTCGCGGAATCCGACGACCCTTATTGCGGACCATACCCGGTTTCCACAGCCAAAAAGCCCGGTTTCTACAGCCAAAAGAAAGGCGGCCGTTTCGGGCCGCCTCCTTTCAAGTCTCTGCATTGCGCCGGCGAGGCCGGGCTTAATGCGCGGCAATGGCGCCGAAGATGATGCCGGACAGGACGCTGACCAGCACATAGTCGTTGCCGACGCGGATCCATTCCTGGCCGCGGCCGGGGCGATGCAGGCCATAGCGGCCATAATCGCGGATCGGCTGGTGCCGCTTCCAGCTGGAATATTTCTGGCCATTGCGCCAATGGCTGCGCTTGACGACCACCGTCTTCTTCACGACGCGCTTCCTGACATCGACATGCTTGCCGGGCCTCTGCCAGTCGACCCGCGTGTAATTCGACTGCGGTGCGACCGGTGCGTTCACCGGTGCGGCCTGGCCGGTAAGCGAAGTGGCGGCCAGCATCGAGAAAGCGAGGGCGGAAAGAACAACACGTTTCATAGCGGGGCTCCTTGGTTGTCGATGCCTAGGGAATAGCGCCCGAAGGATGAACCGAAACTGAACACTAGCATTACATTTACGTAATGAAATCCGGTACTTATCCTGGATATTTGAACATCATCGCAAAGGCGATTGCCGGGAGTCCGGCAAACCGGGACGATCCGCTGCCATCACCAGGGATCCGCCATGCAACCATTTGCGCATCCGTCCATTTTCCGACACGCCCTGTCGCGCCGCGACGGCTCTTGAAATCGACAAGATTTTATTACCCGGCTAAAATATTCCGGATATTGTTCAAGACTGTCATGACCATGATTCGCAGCCCCGTTTTCCTCCCTGCACTGCGCGCCCTCCGCGTCGCGGTAGCTGTCTGCGTGCGGGTTTCGAAATGAGCGGCTCCGTCGTCCTGCTGCATCTGGCGGGCGCGGTGGCGCTGATGCTGTTTGCCACCCGCATGGTCAAGACAGGCGTCGAGCGCGCCTATGGCGACGTGCTGCGTCACCGGCTGCGCTCCACCATGCGCAATCCGATCATGGCGGTGCTGGCCGGCTGCGGCCTGTCCATCGCGCTGCAGAGCTCGACCGCCGTCACGCTTCTCGTCGGCTCCTTCGCCGGCGCCGGCATCGTCTCGGGCATGTCGGGCCAATTGGCTGTGCGCGGCGCCGAGATCGGCTCGGCGCTGGTGGTCAAGCTCTTGACCTTCGATCTGACGCTGCTGGTGCCGATCTGCCTCGTCGCCGGCACGGTCATGTTCATGGCCACCGAGCGGCGCGATTGGCGCCAGTTCGGCCGTATCCTGGTCGGCATCGGCCTTCTGGTACTGTCGCTGGAAATGATCGGCCAGGCGTCGGAGCCGCTGCGGCAGAGCACGCTGATGCCGCTCATCATCGAATATTTCTCCAGCGACTACGTCACCGCCTATCTGCTCGCCGCGCTCGTTACCTGGCTCTTCCACTCCTCGATCGCCGCCGTGCTTTTGATGGTGACGCTGGCCGGCCGCGGCTTCATCCCGCCCGAACTCGGCATCGTGCTGGTGCTCGGCGTCAATCTCGGCTCGTCGATCATCGCGCCGCTGCTCACCCGAAGTGCCGAACCTGGCGTGCGCGTCGTGCCGATCGGCAATCTGTTGATGCGCGGCATGGGCTCGCTGATGATGCTGATCCTGTTCATGACGCTGAAGCCGCCGGTCGCCTTCCTCGGCGCCACCGTGCCCGACCAGATCGTCAACGCCCACATCCTGTTCAATGTGCTGATCCTGCTCGCCGGCCTGCCGCTTGCCAGCCTGATCTATCGTGCCTCTGAGAAGATCGTCGCAATGGGCACCAAGCCAGCGCCGGCTACAGAGCTCGATGTGGTCGAACTCTCCGCCCTCAACGACGGCGCGCTCGACGTTCCGAGCCAGGCGCTGGCCAACGCCACCCGCGAGGTGGTGCGCGTCTGCGAGACGGTCGAGATCATGCTCAAGCGCATCATCGAGCTGTATGAAAGCGCCGACGGCGACAAGATCAAGGCGCTGGCCGCCCTTGACGACCGCGTCGACAGGAAGCACGCGGCGATCAAGCTCTATCTGGCCAAATTGACCAGGAACTCGCTCACAGAGGACGAGGCGCTGCGCTGCCAGGAGCTGATAGGCGCCTGCGTCAAGCTCGAGCAGGTCGGCGACATCATCGTGCGCAACATGCTGGTGCATGTGAAGAAGAAGTTCGAGCGCGGGCTGGAGTTCACGCCCGAGGGCTGGAGCGAGCTGCTCGCCTTTCACACCTCGGTGCTGGCCAATGCCAGGCTTGCTTTCAACGTGCTGGTGTCGCGCGACCCTGAGACCGCCCGCCAGCTGGTGCTGGAAAAGGACCGGCTGCGCGACCGCGAAAAGGAAACCAGCGCCAGCCATTTCGTGCGCCTGCGCGACGGCACCGCCAAGAGCGTCGAAACAAGTTCCATCCACCTCGACACCATCCGCGACCTGAAGCAGATCAACTCGCTGCTGGCGTCGATGGCCTACCCGGTGCTGGAAGAGCGCGGGTTGCTGGGTGGGTCGCGGTTGAAGGCAAGCTGATCAAGAAAACCTAAAGCGGCGTCGATAATTTCTGCATTGCCCACGAACCCCATCCATGGTTTGAGGCGACCTTATCCGAGGATCGCTTCCGCCATGCTCCCGCTCATTGCCCTGTTCATTGCCGCCTTTGCTTTCGGCACCACCGAATTCGTCATCGCCGGTGTATTGCCGCAAGTGGCCGACGGCCTTGGCGTTTCGATCCCGACTTCCGGCTATCTCGTCTCCGGCTACGCCGGCGGCATCGCCGTTGGTGGGCCATTGCTGGCGCTCGCCACCAAGGGCATTTCCCGCAAGACGCTGCTGCTTTGCCTGACCGTCGCCTTCACCATCGGCCAGGCCGCTTGCGCGCTGGCGCCCGATTTTACCTCGATGCTGCTCTTGCGCATTGCGGTCGCCGTCGCACACGGCGCCTATTTCGGCGTCGCCATGGTAGTGGCTGTCGGCCTCGTGCCCGAGGACAAGCGCGGCATGGCCGTGGCTGTGATCCTCTCCGGCCTCACCGTATCCAATGTCATCGGCGTGCCGGCCGGCACCGCAATCGGCAATCTCTGGGGCTGGCGCGCCACCTTCTGGGTGATGTGCGCGCTGGGCGTGGTAGCCTTTGCCGCCATGGCTGCGCTTTTGCCGCGCACGACAGGCGCATCAAGGCCATCCGCCAGTCTTGGCAGCGAGGTTCGCGTGCTGGCGCGCCAGCAAGTCTGGACCTCGCTGATCCTGATGCTGACGTTGATGATCGGCCAGTTCGGCCTGTTCACCTACATCACCCCGACACTGCTTGAGGTGACCCATCTCGACGAGAGCCTGATCCCCTGGGTGCTGCTGCTCAACGGCGTCGGCGCCACCGTCGGTGTGTTTCTCGGCGGCAAGCTTTCCGATTGGAAGCTGATGCCGTCGCTGATCACCATGCTTGCGCTGCAGGCGGTGATGTTGGGCGTGATCTATGCCGTCAGCCCCTACCCCGTGCCGATGGTCATCGCCATCGTTATCTGGGGTGGCCTCAACTTCGCCATAGGCACGCCGATCCAGACCCGCATCCTGGCCTGGACGGCGGACGCCTCCAACCTCGCCTCCTCGCTCATCCCCTCCGGCTTCAATGTCGGCATCGCGCTCGCCGCGTCGCTGGGCGCTGCCATGCTCAATGCCGGCTACGGCTATCGCAGCCTGCCGGTTGTGGGCGCTGCCGCCATGCTGGTGGCGGTGGTGGTGGCACTTGCCTCCTACATCTGGGAGGGGCGCAGCCGGGCAGCGCCGCCGCTGCCGGCACCGGCCGAATAGCGTCGGACTACAAATCGATCCGGAACAACAAACTCTCGGCGCCGCCATACGCGGCGTCCTTGATGAACGGACCGACCACACGGCCGCCATTGGCCAGCACCACCTTCTGCGAGGCCGGATTGTCGAGGTCGGTGGTGAGCTCGACATATGGCAAACCAACAGCCCTCGCCTCGTCCAGCATCAGCCGCAGCGCCTCGGTCGCATAGCCTCGTCCGCGCTTCCACGGCACCACGGCATAGCCGATATGGCCGAGCACATGCGACGGCAGTGCGGCCGTACCGGGCTGCCAGCGAAAGCCGATCGAGCCGGCGGCCTCGCCGTCCCAGATCCAGCGCCGGAAGCCCGGCAGCCGCGGCACTGTCGTGCCGTCCGGCAAGGTAATCGGGCCTCCTTTGGCCTCGGGATCGTCGAGGCTGGCAAGGAACGCCGCGGGATCCTCGTCGATCGCCGCAAGTTGCTCGCGCGTCGCTTCCATCAGCCGGACATTGTCCGGCGACCAGCCGCGCTCGAGCGCCGCCTTGTAGGAGGGCAGATGTTCGAGCGTGGGTTTGACGATTTCGATTATGGTGGGTCTCTCCGGCAGGTCAAGGCTTGGCTCGCTTAAGCCGGTGCGGACCGTTTCTTGCCCAGAGGTAATGCCCCTGCTCTCCTTCGCCATTGAAGTGGTGTCGGCTCCTACTGCAGCAGGCCTTTGACGATGCCGCTGGCCTTGCCGAAATCCATCTGGCCGGCATATTTCTGCTTCAGCACAGCGATCACCTTGCCCATGTCCTTTTGGCTGGCGGCACCGGTAGCAGTGATCGCCTCGCGCGCCGCAGCTGTTACGGCGGCGTCGTCCAGCTGCGTCGGCAGGAAGCCGCGGATGATCTCCATCTCGCCACGCTCCTGCGTGGCCAGATCCGGGCGCTTGCCGTCCTCGAACGCCTTGGCCGATTCCTCGCGCTGCTTCACCATCTTGGCCAGGATCTGCAGGATCTCCTCGTCGCTGGCGGGGTCCTTGGTCGAGCCGCGATTGGCGATGTCGCGGTCGTGGATGGCGGCCTGGATCAGCCTGAGCGTCGGCAGCCGGTGCTTGTCCTGCGCCTTCATCGCGCTTTTCAGGGATTCGGCGATTTTTGCGCGCATGATGCTTTCTCCTTCGAACGGCGCGGACAATAACCGCGGCCCATCCGCAAAGCAAACGCGCCAAAGCCCTGATATCGTTCGACGAAACAAATGCTCGCCGTTTTTGGCACGGGCATCATTGACCGCTCTGGCGCCTTCCCCTATGTACTCGGCCTTGCACAAGACAAAGAATTGATGCGCGCAGGCTCGAGAGATCGGCCGCGCCGTTTGCTGCGCAGATGGCCCGCCATCGAAGCGCGCAGCGTGACAGGAGCGTCGCCATGGCCGAGATGACCCCCGAACTGACCCCGCCTTGGGCAACCGAAAAGCCGACCGCCGTCCTGGTGCTGGCCGACGGCACCGTCATCGAGGGTCGCGGCCTCGGCGCCACCGGTTCCGCCGTTGCCGAAGTCTGCTTCAACACCGCGCTCACCGGCTACCAGGAAATTCTCACCGACCCGTCCTATGCCGGCCAGATCGTCACCTTCACCTTCCCGCATATCGGCAACATCGGCACCAATGACGAAGACATCGAGGACTTGAACCCGGTCGCCCGTGCCGGCGCCGTTGGCGCGGTGTTCAAGGCCGATGTCACCAACCCGTCCAACTACCGCGCCGACACCGGGCTGGACCAGTGGCTGAAGAAGCGCGGCATCGTCGCGCTGTCGGGCATCGACACCCGGGCGCTGACCGCGCTGATCCGCGAAAAGGGCATGCCCAATGCCGTCATTGCGCACGCGCCCGACGGCATCTTCGACCTCGACGATTTGAAGCGGCGGGCCGCCGCCTGGTCGGGCCTGATCGGGCTTGACCTCGCCAAGGAAGTCACCTCGGGCCAGTCCTCGGTCTGGAGTGAAACGCCCTGGGTGTGGAACGAAGGCTTTGGCGAACAGGCCGAGCCGTCGATGCACGTCGTCGCCATCGACTACGGCGTCAAGCGTAACATCCTTCGCCTGCTTTCCGGCCTCGGCGCCAAGGTCACCGTGGTTCCGGCCGGCACCGGCTCGGAAGAGATCCTGGCCATGCAGCCCGACGGCATCTTCCTCTCCAACGGGCCCGGCGACCCGGAAGCCACCGGCGACTACGCCGTGCCGGTCATCCAGAACCTGCTGAAGACCGGCATCCCGGTATTCGGCATCTGCCTCGGCCACCAGATGCTGGCCCTGGCGCTCGGCGGCAAGACCGCCAAGATGCACCAGGGCCATCACGGCGCCAACCACCCGGTCAAGGATCACACCACCGGCAAGGTCGAGATCGTCTCGATGAACCACGGCTTTGCCGTCGATGCCGACTCGCTGCCAGATGGCGTCGAGGAAACCCATGTCTCGCTGTTCGATGGCTCGAACTGCGGCATCGCGCTGACCGGCCGTCCGGTGTTCTCGGTCCAGCATCACCCCGAGGCTTCGCCCGGTCCGCAGGACTCGCATTATCTGTTCCGCCGTTTCGTCAATCTGATCCGCGAAAAGCGCGGCGAGGAACTGCTGGCCGAACGGGCCTGAGCCCTCTATGTACCAGTGATAATATCGCTTAACCTCGAGCGATAAATCTGCGATATTGCGCGAGTGAAGACGATCATCCTCTCGGTGTCGGCAGCTCGCGATCTCGACAACCTGCCGGCCGATGTCCGCGAGCAGGTCTCTGAAGGTTTGAACACTTATGCCATCAGCGGGCGTGGCGATGTAAAACGTCTTGCCGGCCGAGACGGTTACAGACTTCGGATCGGTCGCTACCGCGTTATATTTGATGAAGATCGCACGACAATCCTAGCGATCTACATCGGCAAGCGCGAAACGACGACCTACAGCCGGCCATAGGACAGCACATCATGAACGCTCCGCAAATCATAAGGACTTCAACCGGGGAAGAACTGGTCGTCATCCCGAAGGCTGACTACGAGGCATTGCTGCATGCCGCCGAAGAAGCCAGAGAAGACGCTGCGGATGTGGCGATCTACGATGAGCGGAAGGCCGAGTTCAAAACTGAAAAGCCCCTGCCCGCCGAGGTGACCATGGATATTTTGCGAGGTTCCAGCCGGCTCAAGGCGCTGCGCAACTGGCGCAAGCTGACGCAGGCCGAGTTGGCTGATGCCATCGGAGTCAGCCAGGGCTTCCTGTCGGACCTTGAATCCAATCGCCGCAAGCCATCGGCGCAAACCAGCACCATGCTGTCGAAGGCATTGGACGTGCCCAGCGAATGGATCGAAGCCTAGTATCTGACCTTACGCCACCGGCCGGCCTTCGCTGGCCTCCAGTATGGCGAACCATTGCTGGCGGTCGAGGCTGATCTCCAGCGCCTTGACCATGGCGGCCAGCCGCTCGGGCTTCATCGTGCCCAGCACCGGCGCCAGCCGCGCCGGATGACGCAGCAGCCAGGCGATGGCGACGGCGGCGAGGTCGCCGGCGCCGATCTCGGCAGCCACCGCCGCGATTGCCGCCCTGACCCGCGCCTCGCGCCCTTCCTTGCCGGTGAACAGCAAGCCGCCGCCGAGCGGTGACCAGACCATCGGCGCATAACCATGCCTATGCGCGTGATCGAGGCTGCCATCGGTCAGCGCATTGGTTTTCAGCACCGACATCTCGATCTGGTTGGTGGCCAAGGCAAACGGCAGCCGTGAAGCCAGAAGGTCGAACTGCGACGGCGTGAAGTTGGAGACCCCGACCGCCCTCACCTTGCCTGACTTGACCAGCCCGGCAAGGGCCGCCGCCGTCTCGTCGGCATCCATCAGCGGATCCGGCCGGTGCAGCAGCAACAGGTCGAGATAGTCAGTGCCGAGATTGGCGAGCGAACGGTCGACCGAGGCCGCAATATGGGCCGCACTGGTGTCGTAATGCTTCAGCCGGTTCTGAGGCCGGTTGGCCGATGCCAGAATGATGTCGCATTTCGAGATCAGCTCGATGCTGTCGCGCTTGCCCTTCCAGCGCGACAAGCCGGCGCCAAAGGCAGCTTCCACCTGGTAATGCCCGTAAATATCGGCATGGTCGAAGCTGGTAAGGCCGAGATCGACCGCAGTGCCGATCAGCCGCGCGACCTGATCGGCGTCCGGGCGCGCGGCGCTGTCGAGCAGGCGCCAGCGCCGAACACCAGCCGCGACAGCGACAAACCGTCGTTGGTCAGCTTTATGCGGCTGTCATGGCTCATATCTGGGCTCCATCTTCCGCAGCGCCGGTGGCAACGCTTTTCACCGCCGTCGGCCTCGCAACTTTCGTTACAAAGACAATGACGGCAAGCGTCAGGAAGCACGCGCCAACCAGATAGGGCGCGCCGCCGAACACCACGGGCGCATTCGGCCCGGTGAACCAGGAAAAGATCGCGGTGTACAGCAGCGGCGTGATGATCGAGGTGATCGAGAAGATCGACGTCATCGCGCCCTGCAATTCGCCTTGCGCCGATGGCGGCACCTTGGCGGCGGCGAGGCTTCTCAGCGGCGGATCGGCCAGTGCTTCCAGGCAGCCGACGACGATCACCGCATAGATCATCCAGCCTTGCGAGGCGAAGGCATAGCCGAAGGCGCTGGCCGCCGTGAAGGTCAGGCCGATCACCGCCGTCTTCCACTCGCCAAGTTTGGGGATCACGCGCGGCAGCACCGTCGCCATGACGATCGCCCCACACAGGCCGAAGGCGCCGAGCGAGAAGCCGATCTGCTGCTCGCTCCAGCCATAGCGGTAGTTGGACACGAACGACCACACCGCCGGATACATCATGTGGCCGAGCGTCATCAGGAAGAAGGCGAGCCCGATCCAGCCGATGCCCTGATATTGGCGCATCTGCAGCAGCGTGCCG
This sequence comes from Mesorhizobium sp. LNJC391B00, assembly GCF_000502535.1. NCBI lineage: Bacteria > Pseudomonadati > Pseudomonadota > Alphaproteobacteria > Hyphomicrobiales > Phyllobacteriaceae > Mesorhizobium > Mesorhizobium sp. LNJC391B00. The sequence continues at coordinate 237,077 of NZ_AYWI01000009.1, read as the reverse complement.
ACCGGGTTGGCGCGTTTCCACTCGAAGCGGCGGCGGTGCTTTTCATCGAGCGTTTCAGGCAGGAAGAACATGGCGATGAGGAAGTTCACGAAGGCAAGCCCGGCGGCAAAGTAAAACGGCACCCGCGGCCCGAACGTGCCGAGCAGCCCGCCCAGCACCGGCCCAATGACGAAGCCGACGCCGAAGGCGATGCCGAGCAGACCGAAATTCTTCGCCCGATTGTCGTCGTTCGAGATGTCGGCAATGAAGGCCGACGTCGTCGAATAGCTGGCGCCCGAAATGCCGGCCAGCACGCGGCCGATGAACAGCATCGGATAGGACCAGGCGATGGCGCAGATCAGATTGTCGATCGAGAATGTTAGCACCGAGGCAAGCAGGATCGGCCGCCGCCCGAAGCGGTCGCTCAACCCGCCCATGATCGGCGCGAAGAAGAACTGCATCGCGGCATAGACGAAGAACAGCCAGCCGCCCTCGATCGCCGCTTCGCTGATGCCGACGACAGAAAGCTCCCTGAGAAAGGCCGGCAGCACCGGCATGATCATGCCGAAGCCGATAATGTCGAGCAGCAGCGTGGTGAAGACGAGCGCAAGGCCCCGCCTGGCGGTTTTGGGGTCGATCATGATGGCGTCTGCTCCCTGGGACCGCCCTTGGGCGGGCGCCCGTTATAGGCGAGGCGTCACTTTGGAACAATAGGAGAACGCCTCAGGCGTTCTCCTCCTGACATCTGTTGCCGGTGGTGAATCGGCCCGCCGACGGATGCGCTTTGAACCGCGGTCGGCTGGAACTTGCGAGCGCCTCAAACCGGACCGGTCAGCGTGTTGCAATCCGACAGCTTGCCGCTCTTGTAGCCGCGCGCCAGCCAGGTCTGCCTTTGCTGCGACGTCCCGTGGTTGAAGCTTTCCGGAACGACATAGCCCTGCATCTTCTTCTGCAGCGTATCGTCGCCGATCTGCTTGGCGGCGTTGAGCGCCTCTTCGATGTCGCCCTGTTCCAGAATGCCCTTCTGCGCGGTGAAATGCGCCCAAACGCCGGCGAAGCAGTCGGCCTGCAGCTCGATGCGCACCGACATCTGGTTGGCTTCCGCCTCACCCATCGACTGCCGCATCTGGTTGAACTTGGGCAGGATGCCGGTGAGGTTCTGCACATGGTGACCGACTTCATGCGCGATCACATAGGCCTGGGCGAAATCGCCCGAGGCGCCGAACTGCTGGTCGAGCTGCTGGAAGAAGGTGGTGTCGAGGTAGACCTTGTGGTCGCCGGGACAATAGAACGGTCCGGCTGCCGTCGAGGCGGAGCCGCAGGCCGAGCGGATCTGGCCGCTGAACAGCACAAGCTTCGGGTCCTCGTATTTCAGGCCCTGCGACTGGAAGATGCCGGTCCAGGTCTCTTCGGTCTCGGCCAGCACGGTCGCCACGAACTGCTTCATCTCGTCGGAAGCAGGCGTGCCAGCGCCGTCGTCCTGGCCGCCGCTGTTGTCGGTGATCTGGCCACCGCCACCCGGCAGCACGCCGCCGCCCTCGCCAGTGCCCAGGATCTGCGACGGATCGAAGCCGAAATACCATCCGGCCAGCACCACGAGGACGACCAGCAGGATGCTGCCGCCGCCGCCGGTGCGGCCGCCGATCGGGATGCGGAACTGGCCAGGGCTGCCGCCGCCGAAACCACCACCGCCGCCGCTGTCGCTGCGCTCGTCCTCGACATTGTCACTCTGACGGCGGCCCTTCCAGAGCATGGCAACTCCCCGTATGCAAATTTTCGGCTGGCCTGGCCGATGTCGTGGCCCAGTCCGACCCAACAGACAATTATCGCAATGGTTGCGCCAAGTCACAGTATTTTTCGTGGCAGCGGCATCGCGTTCGCACTCTGGTCCAGGCGGCATGCGTGCTGTAGCATCCGGTTCGAACGGGGGTGTCGGGGACTTGCGGACGATCGGTCGATTTCTGCTGCTGGCGGTGGTGCTATGCCTCGGCCCGTCGCCGGCGCGCGCCGTGACGCTCGATTCCAGCGTCGCCGTAACCGATTCCGAGACATTGCAGGCGCTTGAGCGTGGCGGCCTCTCGATCAGCCGCCTGCTCGGCCCGGCGCTGGGTCTCACGCGCGAGGTCGACAATCGCGGCCTGTTTTCGGTGCGCGCGCTGACCCCTGTCCGCAACGCCGTCAAGCAGGAGATCGCCGACGAGCCTGCCAATAGCCCCGATCCTTACGTCGCGGCCATGGCCAAGTCGAAGGACACCAGCCAGAAATTCAACCCGAAATACATCGACGATGACGGCTCGACGCTCGACCTGACCGGCATCGTCAACCGCATGGACCGCGGCTATCTCGGCCACACCGAATGCGGCGAGATCAGGCTGATCTACCGCTTCCACTATTCGGTGGCGGAGAAGCCCACGAAGGGAAAGACAGCGCAACGCATCTCGTCGCGGCTGCCGCTGACCATGAGTCTGGTCTTCAACGCCAGGCCCGGCGAGGCTCGCCCCCGCGCTTCGAGAGACCGTCCAAGCGCCACCGCCATTTCCTGTGCCGAAATCGCCAAGCGCTGGCTCGCCGCCGGCCAGAAGAACCTTGCGCCCGAGCAACTGGCAGCCTGGCTGCGCTCCGACGAAGGGCCGCTCTCCAACGCCATGCTGAATTCGTCGCAGATCATGCGGCTTGAGCTGAACATGCAGGTTCTCCGGCTGTCGGCCTCGAGCCGCCGCGACTTCGGCGGCCACGCCGAATATCTCCTCAAGATTTTCAAATGGGACCCAACGACGTCCACCTTCCAGGAATCGAAGATGGAGAACCAGATCGACCGGAAAGTGGTTCTGGCCGACCGGCCGGCCTTCGCCAAATGGCTGCTGACCGACCGCAACCTCTACGACCTCGATCGCGGCCGGCTGGTCATCGACGACAAGTTCCTGGCGACAAGCGCCGTCTCGGTCGCACCCGGCGGCATGGCCAGATCGCAAAACAACATCGCCTATGGGCTGCTCGATGACAGCGATATCGACGAGGCGCTGAAGAATTATGTCGCCAGGGGCAACACGCTGCGCAGCGTGAAATCGGTGGCCGGCTTCAATCTGCGTCTCAACGAAATGACCTGCACCGGCTGCCACCAGACGCACGGCATTGCCGGCTTCCATTACACCGGCGCCGATCCGGCCAGCGAGCCGCGCCGCAACGCCGTCTTCGTCCCCGGCTCGGCGGTGTTCTTCGCCGACCTGCCGCGCCGCCGCGCGATCGTCGAGGACTTCGCCACAGGCGGCCATCCGGATTTCTCCCGCGGCTTCGCCGCCCGTCCGGACGCCAAACTCGCCGAAGCGCTGAAAGGCACCGATCTCTACAATGGCTGGGGCTCGATCTGCTACAGCGGCGAGGATGCCAGCTTCAAGGACTGGAGCTGCGGCGAAAGCCTGCGCTGCGCCGGCGTCCATGAAAGCGACATCCATCCGGGCTTCGGCACCTGCGTCAGCGAGGCGGCCACCGCAGTCGGCGACCCCGTCGAGTTCGGCGAGATCAAGATGTCGAGCTGGGGCAGCGACAAATATTGCCGCCTGTCGCCGGCCACCGCAAAAGCCTGCGCCATCGATCCGGCGCGCGACAAGAAACCGGTAATCAAGCTCGCTGGCTATGGCGCGGCGCGCCAACGCTACGACAACCCCGAGCAGAAGACCGGTGGCTTTCCCGGGGGCATGCTGCGCAAGGCAAGCTGCGACAAGCTTCCCGACGAGGCGACTTGCGGCCGCCTCGCCAAGACCGGTTTCAACGACTGCATCGCGTCGGGCAAGGACCACAAATTCTGCACCAAGGAATTCACCAAGACCGCCGGCCTGCGCGCCTGCGGCAAGGCGCATCCCTGCCGCGAGGACTATATCTGCACCGCCGGCTACGACGATTTGGCCGCAGCCAAGCCTGGCAAGGGCTCCTGCATTCCGCCCTATTTCATATTCCAGTTCCGCGTCGACGGCCATCCGCGCAGTTGGGTGCAGGACACCGAGGAATGAGCGGCAGGTTGCCGCTTGCGAACAGAACTCAGATCTTCTGCTTGGTGCCGGCGCTTTTGCCGTCCGAGCTTTTGGAGCGTTCCTCGAAACGCGCGGCGCCCTTCTTCATCGGCTGGCCGGCTTCGGCCTCGGTCTTGCGTTCGTCCTTTGCCGCTGTCTGCCTCAAACCCTCGGCCGCCTGCTTGCCCTTCGCGGTCGGTGCCTGTTCGACGCCCATGTTTTCCTCCTTGGCGCGCAGCAATCACGCGCAACGTCAGGAGCAACGAGCCTGACGTGCGGAGGTTCCAGTGGTGCGGCGCCGGCGCGACTCAGCGCGGCGCTATCATCGCCTTGCGAAAGGCTTCCAGCGTCTCGGCGCTGACATGGTGCTCGATGCCCTCGGCATCGATGCGCGCCGTCTCGGCGCTGACGCCGAGCGAACGCAAAAACGCTTCGACCGTCTGGTGGCGAATGCGGCTTTCTTCCGCAACCTTGCGGCCGGCATCGGTCAGGAAAACGCCGCGATACGGTTTTCTGGAGACCAGCCCATCGGCGCACAGCCTGGTCAGCATCTTGGCCACGGTCGGCTGGGCGACGCCGAGCCGCGCCGCGATATCCACCTGGCGCGCCTCGTTGCCGTCCTCGATCAGGTCGGCGATCAGCTCGACATAGTCCTCGACCAGCGCGCTGCGGCGCGCTTGGCGCTGCTGCCTGAAGCCTTCGGAATGGACATCGGCATCCGGAAGCGGCTCTTCGCGTCGAACCGGTTTATGCTTCAGTGCCAATACGTGTTCCCTCATACCTTTTGGCAAGAATTGGCTTTCGACAAATCAATCGCCCTTTGCCATTCATAGCACGGGCTTAACTGTTCCAGCCGTTTATTTGCATTCCATAGCAGGCGCAACCGGCGTTTGCGATCACCCCCTTTCTGGGCCCTTGGCTGCCTCATGAGAAGCACATACAATGAAATATAGCCTATTGCATAATGTTGAGCCCTGGCGTAGATAGGATGAGAGACATCAATCCATCCAATGGAAAGCCCTCCATGTCCGAAGCCGACGCAACCTTGGGATCATCCTGGCGATTTGACAGGCCGGAGGACAATCCTCCCAGCCTGCGCGAGGTGAACTCCACGATTGCGGTGCCGCAGTCCGGCGTCTGGTTCCGCCGCCTGTTCGCCTTCATGGGACCGGGCTACATGGTCTCGGTCGGCTATATGGATCCGGGCAACTGGGCCACCGACCTCGCCGGCGGCGCCCAGTTCGGCTACACGCTATTGTTCATCATCATGCTGTCCAACCTGATGGCGATCCTGCTGCAGGCGCTTGCCGCCCGGCTTGGCATCGCCACCGGCCGCGACCTCGCCCAGGCCTGCCGCGCCTATTATCCGCGTCCCGTCAGTTTCGTGCTGTGGATCGCCTGCGAACTCGCCATCATCGCCTGCGACCTCGCCGAGGTGATCGGCACGGCGATCGCGCTGCAGCTTCTGTTCGGCATTCCGCTGATCGGCGGCGCGTTGCTGACGGCGCTCGACGCCTTCATCGTGCTGCTCTTGATGAACAAGGGTTTCCGCTATCTCGAAGCCTTCGTCATCGCGCTTCTGATCATCATCTTCGGCTGTTTCGCCATCCAGATCTTTGCCGCTGCCCCTCCGGTCGGCTCGATCCTGCATTCGATGTTCGTGCCGTCGACGGAGATCGTCACCAATCCGGCGATGCTCTACATCGCCATCGGCATCATCGGCGCCACGGTGATGCCGCACAATCTCTACCTGCACTCCTCGATCGTACAGACACGCGCCTATGAACGGACCGAAAAAGGCAAGCGCGACGCCATTAAATGGGCGACGACGGACTCGACCATCGCGCTCGTCCTGGCGCTGTTCGTCAACTCCTCGATCCTGATCGTCTCGGCGGTGGCCTTCCATGGCACCGGCCATCAGGATGTCGCCGAGATCGGCCAGGCCTTCGAGCTCTTGTCGCCACTGCTCGGCCTCGGCATCGCCTCCATCCTGTTTGCGGTGGCGCTACTGGCCTCCGGCCTCAACTCGACGGTTACGGCAACGCTTGCCGGCCAGATCGTCATGGAAGGCTTTTTGCGCCTGCGCATTCCGCAATGGGCGCGCCGGCTGCTGACGCGCGGCATCGCCATCGTCCCGGTGGTGGTCGTCACCGCGCTCTATGGCGAAAAGGGCACCGGCCAGTTGCTGGTCTTCAGCCAGGTGGTACTGTCGATGCAGTTGCCCTTCGCAGTCATCCCGCTGGTGCAGTTCGTCTCCGACAAGAAGAAGATGGGCAACCTTGCCATTCCCCGCGGCGTGGCGGCCCTCGCCTGGGTGGTCGCGGCGGTCATCCTGGTGCTCAACTTCAAGCTGCTCTACGACACCGTCTTCGGCGTCGGCTGATTCTCATTCCCGACCGCGACAAACCGGCGGCTTGCGCTATCTTGCTCGCCATCATGACAAGTGTCGAAGACGCCAGGAAATTTTACGCGCAGCTGATGGCGGCCAATGCCGGCTCGGCCGACCCGCGCCTCGAAGAGGCGTTCGCCACCGTTCCGCGCGAGGCCTTTCTCGGTCCCGGACCCTGGGCGGTAGTCGCCGGCAGGGCGCTCACCACCGGCAACGGCAAGATCATGACGCCGAGCGCCGATCCTGTTCACATCTATCAGGACGTGCTGGTGGCGCTCGATGCCGACAAGGGCATCAACAATGGCGAACCCTCCCTGCACGCCATGTGGATCGGCAGGATCGCCCCCAGACCGGACGAGGCCGTCAGCCATATCGGCGCCGGCACCGGCTACTACACCGCCTTGCTGGCCCGGCTGGTTGCGCCCGGCCCGGTGACCGCCTTCGAACTGGAGGCCGATCTTGCTGCCAGAGCGACAAAGAATCTCGAGACCTACGGCAATGTAAGCGTCATCCACGGCGATGCCGTCACCGGCGATCTGCCGCCGTCCGACATCATCTATGTCAATGCCGGTGTCGTCGCACCGCCGGCTGCCTGGCTGCGGGCGCTGAAAGCGGGCGGCCGCATGATCTTTCCCTGGCGCCCGTCCCAGGGCGTCGGCCTGGCCGTAATGGTGACCCGCACCAAACAAGGTTTTGCCTGCGACCCCTTCATGCGCTCGTGGTTCATCCCCTGCGTCGGCGCCTCGGTCGCCGGTTCGGCGGCCAAAATCCCCGACCTCCAGAAGGCCGCGCGCAGCCGTTCGATCTGGCTGACATCAGACAGGGCGCCGGACCGGACCGCCACCGCCATCATCGGCGATGTCTGGTTTTCGTCGCAGGCGCTTGGCGGCGGGCGACGGCGGTAGGTACTCTTGTCGGCCGCAGCGTTTTTTTGCCAACGCCTGTCGGGCGGCCGCCGGCCTGTCCGTCCTTAGATCGAAATCCGGCCCTGACGGCGCGGATCCTGGAAAAGGAAAATCCAATGCGAAAGATCATCGCCGCTACCTTCGTCAGCCTCGACGGCGTCATGCAGGCGCCGGGCGGCCCGGAAGAAGACCCGGTTGGCGGCTTCGAGTTCGGCGGCTGGACGTTCCACTACTTCGACGAGGTGGCGGGCGTGGCCATGGAGGAATTGTTCTCTAAGCCCTTCGCCCTGCTGCTCGGCCGCAGAACCTACGACATCTTCGCCGCTTACTGGCCGTATCAGAAAGATGCCATCGGAGACGTCTTCAACCCTGCCACTAAATATGTGGCGACGCATCGGCCGGATTCGCTCACCTGGGAAAATACGCAATGGCTTGGAGAAGATATCGTCGCGGCGTTGCGCCGCCTCAAGAAGGAAGATGGGCCTGACCTGCTCATCCAGGGTTCGAGCGAGCTGATCCAGACTTTGCTCGCCAACGGGCTGATCGACGAGATCCGGTTGATGATCTTCCCGCTGCTGCTGGGCAAGGGCAAGCGGCTGTTTGGCGACGGCGCGATGCCGGCCGCCTTCAAGCTGGTGAAGTCGCAGGCTACCACCACCGGCGTCATGATGGCGACCTACGAACGCGGGGGTGAGGTCAAGGTCGGGTCGTTCGCCACGCAAGAGCCGTCAGAGGCAGAGCTCGAGCGACGCAAGAACTGGAAGTAACAGAGGCGGGCACCTTTCCTCTCCCTCCGGAGGGGGGAGAGGTGGCGCTGCGAAGCAGCGNGAACTGGAAGTAACAGAGGCGGGCACCTTTCCTCTCCCTCCGGAGGGGGGAGAGGTGGCGCTGCGAAGCAGCGACGGAGTGGGGGAACCACCTGGCAACGGTCGCCAACGGACATTGAACAGGGACAAGGCGCAAGAATCCTGCCGTACCGCGCTAAGGGTCGACCCCCACTCCGTCGAGCTTCGCTCGACACCTCTCCCCCGATCGACGGGGGAGAGGAAATCCAAGTTCTGTCAAGCCGCCACAGCCCGCCGTTCCAGCCCATCCCGGATATACCGCGCGAACTCCTGCGCGGCAGGCGCCGCGCCAAACCTCGGCAAATGCAGATTGATGGAAAAATTCGGCAGCGGCGGCAGCCCGGCATCGAAAGGCAGGATGTCGAGGTCGGCGGGCACGGTGGAGGCCAGCCAGGCGGTGACGGCAAGGTCGGAGCGCACCGTCGCGGTCGTGGCGTCGATGTTGCCGTTCTCGAACACGGTGCGCCATTCCAGCCCGTGCTCGTTCAGCGCCGACAGCACCACCGGGCGGAAGGCGCAGGTGTCGGCGACGATCGACACCGGCAGCGGCCGCTTGGCGCGGGCGACGCCGCCCTTGGCCCCCACCCAGACCAGCCGGTCAATGGCCAGGCACTCACCGGCGGACGGGCCGACCGGTTCCTCGATGACGGCAAGGTCGATAGTGCCGGCCGCAAGGGCCGCGGCAAGATCCGGCGAGGCGGCGCAGAGTAGGGATATCTCAACCTGCGGATAGGTCTCGGCATAGGCCTTCAGCACCGGCGCCAGCAAGGTGCCGACAAGGTCATAGGGAACACCGAGCCGCACCTGGCCGGCGGCCTCGGTGCCCGCCATCTCGGCCCAGATCTCGTCATTGAGGCCAAGCAACCGTTTGCCCTTGCCGAACAGCCGCTCGCCGGGCCGCGTCAGCCGCAAGCCACGCCGGTCGCGCTCGAAGAGGCTGCAGCCCAGCGCCTCCTCCAGCCTTTTGATCTGCTGGCTGACGGCGCCTTGCGTCAGATGCAGCGCGTTCGCCGCCGCCGTCATGCTGGCCTTGTCGGCGACAGTGACGAAGGTGCGGATCAGCGCTGTGTCGAGGTTGCGGATCATGGTTGGCATTATATCTGCTAATGCCAACCATCGCAAACATTGCATTTACTGAAGTATGCAGAAGTCTACCGTAGGGCCTTCGATGGAGGACGCCTCATGTTGCAGCCCATCTTTCCGCTCATCCTGTTTGCCTTCGTGGCCACCGTCACGCCCGGCATCGCCACCACCCTGTCGACCGCTTCAGGCGCGCAGTTCGGTTTTCGCCGTTCCGTTCCCCTATTGGTCGGCAGCGCCGCCGGCCTCGCCACCGTGACCGGTGTTGCCGCCGCCGGGCTCGCCGGTCTGCTGCTGGCCATGCCGTCGCTGCAACTGGCGATGAAAATCATCGGCTCGCTCTATCTCATCTGGCTGGCAATCAAGATCGGCCGCGCCGGGCCGCCTGATCTCGATGTGGCGATGGCAAAACCCAACAGCTTCTTGGGCGGCGCCGGCATTCAATGGATGAACCCGAAGGGCTGGGCGATGGGACTGGGTGCGGCGGCCTCGTTCGCAGCCCTTGCCGACGGTCCGGGACAACTCGCGCTGCTGCTCGGCTCGACCTTCGGCTTCACCGCAGCCATCTCGCTGTCGATCTGGTGCGTGGCGGGCATGGTGCTGGCACGGCTGCTCAAGACCGAATGGCAATGGCGCGCGCTCAACATCGTGCTGGCCCTGGTGCTGGCTGCGTCGATCATTCCGATGTGGCGGGGAGCGTAAACGCAGAGGTCGGCGCCAGTACCGCACCCGGACCTGCAGTCCGACCTCCCCGCAAGGGGAAGGTAAGGGAGCGCGCCTTCTACCCTCCCCCTTGTGGGGTCCGAAGGACAGGCGAGACCCGTGGCTCGCCCCGGTAAGTCGACCCGCATAGCGGGTCGGGGNCCCCCTTGTGGGGTCCGAAGGACAGGCGAGACCCGTGGCTCGCCCCGGTAAGTCGACCCGCATAGCGGGTCGGGGTGGGGGTCCTGGTTCGCGAAGCGAACCAGCTACTCTCAGGCCGCGTAGCGGGCCGCGGGCTTGTCGGCGTGCAGGCTGCCATAGAAGGCCTGCCGGGCGCCGAGGAACGTGTCGAGCTTCCCCGCATCGGCCAGTGCCGGCACGGTGACGGCTTCGCCCCTGGATAGGCCCACAAGCGCGGCATCGACCATATCGTCGGCGGTCATGATGATCTCCTTCGGCAAATTGTCGATGTCGCCACCGGCGAGCTCCCAGAAATCGGTGCGGGTCGCGCCCGGCAGCACCGCCTGCACCTTCACATTGGTGCCGGCGGCTTCGCGGTGCAGGGCCTCGGTGAAGTTGACGACATAGGCCTTGGTGCCGCTGTAGATGCCGCCGAACGAGGTATCATAGGCGAGCACAGAGGCGATGTTGACGATGGCGCCGCGGTTGCGCGCAAGAAGCCCCGGCAGAACGGCGCGGGTCAGGCGGGTCAAGGCGATGACGTTGACCTTGATCATGCGCTCGGCCTCGTCGGCGTCGGCCGTTGCCACCACCTGCTGGCCGCCCATACCGGCATTGTTGACCAGCAGCGTGACGCTATCGTCGGCTGCGATCGCTTGCTCGACGCGGCGCACATCATTGTCGTCGGCGAGGTCGGCGGCAATCACGCTGACCTTGCGCTTGTAGGCATATCGCAGCTTTTCAGCCAGTTCCTCCAGCCGGTCGGCGCGCCGCGCCACCAGCACCAGATCGTAGCCCTGCCCGGCCAGCCGGTCGGCATAGACCGCGCCGATGCCGGCCGATGCGCCGGTGACGACTGCGGTACCCTTGTTGTCCTGTCCACTCATTGTCCTGTTCCTTTTTTCTGCCCGGCGAGACAGGTCGATGAACCCTCGTCCCGCCCTGATCTCCAATTAGTGGCATATACCACTTTCCGGGAAGTAGGCATATACCACCATCTTGTCAACGGAGGCGGCAGAAACTATTTCTGCGACAGGCCGGCAGCGGTTTTGCCGGCAAGGAGTCGTGATGAGCAAGACCGCGCTGCCGGGATTCAGCCTTTGCAACAACGCCACGCTGCGGCGCGCCGCGCGCAAGCTCGGCCGCTTCTATGACGATGTAATCTCGCCTTCGGGTCTGAAGGGCACGCAGTACGGCCTGCTCTACCAGATCCATGTCAGCAACGAGCCGGCGATGGGCACGATAGCCGAAGCGATGGTCATGGATCTCTCGGCGCTCGGCCACACGCTGAAGCCGCTGATCCGCGACGGCTATGTCGACACCTTCGCTGACAAGGACGATCGCCGCGTCAAGCGGGTGCGGCTGACCGACCAAGGCCTGGCCAAGCTCGAGGAGACGACGAAATTGTGGACCATTGCCCAGCAGCGCTTCGAGGCGCTGGTCGGCCAGCAGCGAGCGGCAGATCTGCGCGCTATGCTGGATGAAGTCGCGGCGCTGGACTACGACGTGCCCGCAGCCGCCCCTTCAAGCTGAAAGAGCGGCCGCCGGTCCTTTGCAAAGATCTATTCGGCCGGCATGGCGACCGGCCGGGCCGCCCAGCGGCCGGCCAGCACCACCCCAAGCCCGATCAGCGGGAAGATGGCGGCGACCAGGCCGAGGTCGGCCGGCACGCCGTAGCGCAGCACGGCGCCGCCGACCACAGCACCCAGCGCCACGCCGAGATAGAGCGCCGAAGCGTTGAGCGACAGCACGATCGGGGCGGCGTCGGGCGCCAGCTTGATGATACGGCTGGCCTGCGCCGGCGGAAATGCCCAGCCGACCATGCCCCACGGCACCATCATGGCCATCAATGCCGGCCCGGCGAGATGCTGCGGCAGGAAGGTCGGGATGACCGAGAGCATCACCAGCATGACGGCGCTCAGCGCCAGCGACCAGCCGACGGTGCGCGTCGCACCAAAACGGTCGGCCGCCTGGCCGCCGGCTATGTTGCCGATGACGGCGCCGACACCGAAGGCGAGCAGCATGCCGGGCAGCGCAATCGGGCTGAGGCCGCCGCTCTGGATGGCCAGCGGCGCGATATAGGAAAACACCGAGAAGGCGCCGATCAGGGCAAGAGCGGTGGTCAGCAGGATCGGCATGACGCCGGGGCGCAGCGCCGCAGCCAGCCGCCGCCTGAGCGGCAGCTTGGTACCGACAATGCCGCGCGGCAGCCGGTACCACAGGATGGCGCCGACCAGCGCGCCGAGCCCGGCAATGGCAAAGAAGGTCCCGCGCCAGCCGGCTATCGTGGCAACCAGCGCGCCGAGCGGTGCACCGAGCGCAACCGCCACCGTGGTTCCGCCGACGACGACGGCAATGGCCCGCGCCCGGTGGTGGTCATCGACCAGCGCCACCGCCGTGCCTTGAGCGGTAGCGGCAAACAGGCCTGACGACAGCGCCATGATGATGCGGGCAATGAGCAGCAGCTCGAAGGACGAGCTCAGCGCCGCCACCACATTGCCGATGACGAAGAACGCCAGCGTCCACAAGATGACGCGGCGCCGGTCCCATTCGCCGGTCAGCGTTGCCAGGATCGGCGTGCCGATGGCGTAAGCCAGCGCGAAGGCGGTGATCAGCGTGCCGGCGAGCGGAATGGAAATGCGGGCGTCGGTGGCGATGTCAGGCAGCAGGCTGGAGATGACGAAGCCTTCGGTCGAGATCGTGAACGATCCGAGCGCAAGCCAAAAGAGGCGCTTGTCCATAGGGCGTGTCCTTAGTTCAAAAGTTATTGAACAATTGGACATAACAGGGCGTGATGTCAATGAAGCCAGACGAAAATAGCTGAAGCCTGCTGACAGCCCTGTGTCAGGACAGCCATTGGCCAATCGCGAAGCGGACTGTGCATGCCCGCGAAACATGGACGCGTTGAAATCGCCACCGACTGTGCTTAGTTTCGGGCCATGACTTTGCCGCACCCCAATACAGACCAGATCAGCCTGCCGGTTGTGCTCGGCGTGCTTGGCGACCCGACCCGGCTCGCCATCGTGCGCTATCTCGCCAGCAAGGAAGGCGTGCCGCTGAACTGCAGCCGGTTCCTCGACCTCGGCTCCAAGACCAATCTCAGCTATCACCTGGCCAAACTGCGCGAGGCCGGCGTCACCCGCGCCGAAGTGGCTGGCACCAACCGGATGATCACGCTGCGCCGCGCCGACCTCGACGCCCGCTTCCCCGGCCTGCTCGACAGCGTGATTGCGGCGGCCGGAGATGATCCGGCTCTGCCCATCGTCGGTGGCCACGACATCGAAATGCCGGCCTAACCGGTTTAGAAGTCAAGGTCCTAGCGCTGCCAGAAACCGATATGCGGGGCGAGGAGCTCCTCGTCCATCTCGGGGAAGGGTCCGTGGACCTCGACCGGCTTCTGCCCGGAGCCGAGGACTGTGCGCGACGAGAGGTTCATCGTCGGATTCTCGGCGTGGTTGCCAGTCAGCGCGAGAAGCTTGGTCTCCTCGAAGCCGTAGACCAGCCGGCCGATATTGGCCCAGTACAGCGTTCCCGTGCACATCGCACAGGGCTCGCCGGTTGTGACCAGCGTGCAGGACCAGAGGAATTCCGGCGGATAGGCGTCCGCGGCACGCCGGGAGAGCTCCGTTTCGGCGTGGCGCACGGTGTTGATGTTTCCTTGCCGCATCAGGATGCGATCGTCGGGGCCGACGAGCACGCAGCCGAAAGGATGGTGCCCATGCGCGGCAGTCTCACGCGCGACGTCATTGGCGGCGCGGAGGTGGGCAACCATCTGGTCGCGGGTCATCGCCTGTCCTCCCCCGGATGAACTCTGGAACGTCATGGACGCTAGCAGATGGAGTGCTTCTGCGATAGCCAGCTCCCGGCTGTCTCGAACGGCCTCAAGGGCTTGATAATGAAGGCAGCGGCTTGATAGGAAGCCGGGCCGCAAGCCTCAACGGGCTGCATCAAGGGAGCCCTCGCATGCGCATTGCCGTTCTCGCCGACATCCATGGCAATGTGCTGGCGCTGGATGCCGTGCTCGCCGATCTGGCGCGGCGCGGCGGCGCCGATCTAACCGTCAACCTGGGCGACTGCGTCTCCGGTCCGCTTTGGCCGCGCGAGACGTTCGAGCGGCTCGAAGCGCTCGACCTGCCGACTGTGCGCGGCAACCATGACCGCCGCGTCGCCGTCGATCCGGCCGACGATACGATGTGGGCTTCTGACCGGTACGCCCAGGAGCGGCTGACGGAGACGCAGCGCGAGGCGCTGTTCGCCCTGCCTTTCACGCTGGAGATTGTTCCCGGCGTGGTCGCTTTCCATGCGCGGCCCGACCATGACGAGAAATACCTGCTCGACGCGATCGTCGATGGCCAACTGGTGCGCGCGCCGCTTGCCGCTATTCAGCGGCGGTTGCAGGCGCTGGACCCGGCCTGCCGCATCGTGCTGTGCGGCCACAGCCACCGCGCGGAACTGGTCCGTATCCCCGGCGGCCCCTTGCTCTTCAATCCCGGCAGCGTCGGCGCCCCCGCCTATGAAGATGACACGCCCCCGGCGCATGTTTCGGAGCAAGGCAGCCCGCATGCGCGCTACGGCATCCTCACCTTGGATGGCGATGGTCCAGACCGTTTCGAGACCATCGCCGTCGACTACGACCACGAAGCGGCGGCGAGACAGGCCGCACAGGCGGGCCGACCGGAATGGGCGCATGCGCTGAGGACCGGCTTCATGCCGAAACCCTCTTGGCAAGGCTCCGCTTGACCGCATGGCTGCGCCCTGCTTCCGCCTCGCGGCACCAAACATCGGACGCATTTTCAGACTTACATGGCCGCGTATCGTCCCTTATAAAACCGCCTTGGCATACGGCAGGACTGCTGCCGCAAGGGTAATCGGCGCACGGCCAAATGATGAGGCGCACAATCCGAACCATTTTGCATCGACTGACTGGCGCTCCGCTCCTGCGGGCAGCCCGGTTGTTGGCGGGTCCGTTGGTGGTGGGCCCGTTGTTGGTGAGCTTGCCGGCCAATGCCGAGGACGCGCCTGCTGACATCGTTTCCATAGTGACCGAGCTCGGCCCAGGCGATCTCCTCAACATCCGCGCCACGCCGTCGCCGGTCGGCAGAACCCAGGCGCGTCTGCCGATCGGCTCGAGCGTCAGGAATTTCGGCTGCAACGAAGTGGACGGCCACCGCTGGTGCAAGGTCGAGGAGATCGACAATCCACTGGTCAAAGGCTGGGCGCCCGCGCGATATCTTATCCCCGACAATCCGACCGTGGTCGAAGTTGACGCCGCGCCGCCCCAGGTGACCGCCAGCGCTGAAGCCGGCGGCCCGGCGGTCGCGCCCGACATGCCGACGCAGCAGGCCGACGTGGCCGCAACACCCCCAGCAACTGCACCTGCCGCCTCTGCCGCTCCGCCTGTACCCACTCGGGGTGCACCCACCCCGGCTGCACCCGCGCCGGCCCCACTCGACCTGACGGAGCGCCTTGGCGGCACGGATCCAGGCGCACCGAAATCCGCCGCCGAGATCGGCAGGACCGCCATGCAGGATGCTTACGGCCTTGCCTTCGCAGCCAATGAAAGCCCGCCGATGGACGAAATCCCCGCCACAGAGGCTCCGGCAACGGAGGCCACAGGGACGCCGGAACTCGCCGCCGCCGCGTCTGCGGGAGCAGCGCCGGATACGGCGTCCGCGCCGGGGGTACCATCCCCGACGCCACGGCCAGACCAGGCCAAAGCTGCGACCGCTACGCAAACCGTTGCACGGCTGGAACCCCCGCCCGCCCTCGGCGCTACCACGGATATCCCCTGCGCCCGTTATGTCGGCCAGCCGATGACCCGCTGCGCCGTCAACATCGTCCACAAGGGCGCTGACAAGGCCGACATCATCGTGACCTGGCCCGATGGCGGCACGCGCGTCATCTCCTTCTCTGCCGGCATGCCGGCCAACTCGGATTCGCCCAGCGAGTTCCGCTTCACAAGGGAAGGCAGCCTCAACATGATCCGGATCGGCGCTGCCGAGCGGTTTGAGATTACGGATCAGCTCGCGCTGGGGGATTAGGTGTTAAGCAGTAGGGATAGGCAATAGACGGCTTAACCTCGCTCCTGCCTAATCCCTGCTGCCTGAGCCCTACTGCCTGATCCCTACTGCATAGCCTCATTTTCGGGGTTACATCTCCCAAAACTCTTCCCTATAAGGCCCTCCTAGCCTGATACCAGAATCGCAAGCACAACCGGCCGGGTCTTCCCGTCCCGGTTTTTCGTGCAAGCCGCTCGCCGAACGGAACTCACAACGATGCCAAGACGCACCGACATCAAGTCGATCCTGATCATCGGGGCCGGCCCCATCGTCATCGGCCAGGCCTGTGAGTTCGATTATTCCGGCACACAGGCCTGCAAGGCGCTGAAGGAAGAGGGCTTTCGCGTCATCCTGGTCAATTCCAACCCGGCCACCATAATGACCGACCCGGAACTGGCCGACGCCACCTATATCGAGCCGATCACGCCTGAAGTCGTCGCCAAGATCATCGCCAAGGAGCGGCCCGACGCGCTGCTGCCGACCATGGGCGGCCAGACCGCGCTCAATACCGCTCTGTCGCTGCGCCGCATGGGCGTGCTCGAGCGCTACAATGTCGAGATGATCGGCGCCGACGCCACGGCGATCGACAAGGCTGAGGACCGGGCGCTGTTTCGCGAGGCGATGAAGAAGATCGGCCTGGAAACGCCGAAGTCGATGCTGGCCAATGCCACCGACGTCAAGAACGCCGACCGCAAGACCCATGAGGCCGAGCGCGCCGCCGTCAAGGCCGAGGCGCCTGCCGACCTCGATGCCGCGCTCGACGCGCTGGAAACCCGCTGGAACCTCGGCGAAGGCGACCGCAAGCAGCGCTACATCAGCCATGGCATGGCGATTGCCGCCCAGGCGCTCGACCATGTCGGCCTGCCCGCCATCATCCGCCCGTCCTTCACCATGGGCGGCACCGGCGGCGGCATCGCCTACAACCGCGCCGAATTCTACGACATCGTCCAGTCCGGGCTCGACGCCTCGCCGACCACCGAAGTGCTGATCGAGGAAAGCGTGCTCGGCTGGAAGGAGTATGAGATGGAGGTCGTCCGCGACAAGGCGGACAATTGCATCATCGTCTGCTCGATCGAGAACATCGACCCGATGGGCGTGCATACGGGTGACAGCATCACCGTCGCCCCCGCGCTGACCTTGACCGACAAGGAATACCAGATGATGCGCAACGCCTCGCTCGCGGTGCTGCGCGAGATCGGCGTCGAGACCGGCGGCTCCAACGTGCAGTTCGCCGTCAACCCGGCCGACGGCCGGTTGGTGGTGATCGAGATGAACCCGCGCGTCTCGCGCAGTTCCGCTTTGGCTTCGAAGGCGACCGGCTTCCCGATCGCCAAGATCGCGGCCAAGCTCGCCGTCGGCTACACGCTGGACGAGCTGGAGAACGACATCACCGGCGGCGCCACGCCCGCCTCCTTCGAGCCAAGCATCGATTACGTCGTCACAAAAATCCCGCGCTTTGCCTTCGAGAAATTCCCCGGCGCGGAGCCGGTGCTGACCACCGCCATGAAGTCGGTCGGTGAAGTCATGGCCATCGGCCGCACGTTCCAGGAGTCCTTGCAAAAGGCGCTGCGTGGGCTGGAAACCGGCCTGACTGGTCTCGACGAAATCGAGATCCCCGGCCTCGGCCACGGCGCCGTAGCTGCCAACCACGCCGACGACCGCAACGCCATTCGCGCCGCACTCGGCACGCCGACACCCGACCGGCTGCGCATGGTGGCGCAGGCGATCCGCATGGGCACCTCGCTGGAAGACGTGCACGCAATGTGCAAGATCGACCCGTGGTTCCTCGAACAGATCGCCGGCATCGTATCCATGGAAGCCCGCATCCGCGAGCACGGCATCCCGCAGGACGCCGTCAATCTGCGCATGCTGAAGGCGATGGGCTTCTCCGATGCCCGCCTCGCCTCGCTGACGAAGACCGACGCCGAAGTGATTGCGAAGATTCGTGAAAAGCTCGACGTTCATCCGGTTTATAAGCGCATCGACACGTGCGCCGCCGAGTTCGCCTCGCCCACCGCCTACATGTACTCGACCTATGAAGTGCCCTTCGCCGGCGCGCTGGCCAATGAAGCGCAAGTGTCGTCGCGAAAAAAAGTCGTCATCCTCGGCGGCGGTCCCAATCGCATCGGCCAGGGCATCGAGTTCGACTATTGCTGCTGCCATGCCGCCTTCGCTCTGCAAGACGCCGGCTATGAAGCGATCATGATCAACTGCAATCCCGAGACAGTGTCGACCGACTACGACACGTCGGACCGGCTCTACTTCGAGCCGTTGACGGCCGAGGACGTGCTGGAGATCCTGCGCGCCGAACAGGCCTCGGGCGAACTGGTCGGCGTCATCGTCCAGTTCGGCGGCCAGACGCCGCTGAAGCTGGCCGACGCGCTGGAGAAGGCCGGCATCCCGATCCTCGGCACGTCGCCCGACATGATCGATCTCGCCGAAGACCGCGACCGCTTCCAGAAGCTGCTTCACAAGCTCAACCTCAGCCAGCCGAAGAACGGCATCGCCTATTCTGTCGAGCAGGCCCGCCTTGTAGCCGGCGAACTCGGCTTCCCGCTGGTGGTGCGCCCCTCCTATGTGCTCGGCGGCCGCGCCATGCAGATCATCCATGACGAGGGTATGCTGCAGAGCTACCTGCTCGACACCGTGCCCGGCCTGGTGCCGGAGGACATCAAGCAGAAATACCCCAACGACAAGACCGGCCAGATCAACACGCTGCTGGGCAAGAACCCGCTGCTGTTCGACACCTATCTCTCGGGCGCCATCGAGGTCGATGTCGACTGCCTGTGCGACGGCACGTCGACCTTCGTCTCAGGCATTCTGGAGCACATCGAGGAGGCCGGCATCCATTCGGGCGACAGTGCCTGCTCGCTCCCCGTTCACTCGCTGCCTTCCGAACTGGTCGACGAGCTGGAGCGCCAGACGGCGGCGCTTGCCCGCGCGCTCAACGTCGGCGGCCTGATGAACGTGCAGTATGCGATCAAGGACGGCACGGTCTATGTGCTGGAGGTCAACCCCCGGGCGTCACGCACCGTGCCCTTCGTTGCCAAGACCATCGGCCGTCCGATCGCCAAGATCGCCGCCCGCATCATGGCCGGCGAAAAACTGGAAGACGCCTTCGCCCATTACGGCGCCATGCCCGACCCGCGCAACCCCGGCCACATCGCGGTCAAGGAAGCCGTCTTCCCCTTCGCCCGCTTCCCCGGCGTCGACATATTGCTCGGCCCGGAAATGCGCTCGACCGGCGAGGTCATGGGCCTCGACCGCGACTTTGCGCTCGCCTTCGCCAAGAGCCAGTTAGGGGCCGGCGTCGACCTGCCACGCTCCGGCACGCTGTTCGTCTCCGTGCGCGACGAGGATAAGAAAGGCATATTGCCGGCGGTCAAGCGCCTCGCCGGCCAGGGGTTCAAGGTGCTCGCCACATCCGGCACCGCCCGCTTCCTCGCCGAGAACGGCGTCGACGCGCAGAAGATCAACAAGGTGCTCGAGGGCCGCCCCCACATCGAAGACGCCATCCGCAACCGCCAGGTCCAGATCGTCTTCAACACGACGGACGGCCAGAAGGCGGTGTCGGACTCGAAGTCGCTCCGCCGCGCCACGCTGATGCAGAAGGTGCCGTATTACACGACGCTGTCGGGGGCGGCGGCGGTGGCCGAGGCGATTGCGGCGCTGAAGGCAGGGAGCCTGGAGGTCAGGCCGCTGCAGGAGTATTTTGCCTAGTGAATTTTGTTCGCAGATTGCAGCCGTCAAAATGATAAGCTATCCTATCCTAGCCAGTACTTGTACGGGCAAGGAGGGCCGCTGGACATCGGTTTTGGACACCGAGCCAGCGGCTCCCGTGGTCTCAGCTGGGCTGAGCTAGTCTCCCATTTGGACTGGGAAACTATTCGGTCGACGCCATCGCGCGAATCACATTCGCAATCTTACTGGCTTCCGCTGCTGTCAAATCATAAGGCAATCCCTGTATCTGAACGACGAGATCGGGCCTTATTGGTATAGGCAAGACGGATACAGATGCTGGGGGAGGGCCCGAAACACTCGCCACCGGTCGGAACACAGGCGGGTCGGGCGGACCTACCTCGCCCTGACCGATGGTTTTCGGTCTCTCCGCTGCCTTGCGCCCGTTAAATTGGACCGAAGGTCGGAACGTCATTGGATTGTTCTGATAGCTCTTAAAGTCTACGATCGCCGCCTTCAAACGACCTTTGTAAACATTCAAACTCTCAGGCTTATATTTAGAGCCTTGGAGATTAGCGAATCGGACAAAAAGCTGATCGATATCAACCACAGTGACGTCGTCAGCCTCATTTTCATCCAAAATACTTAGAACATTATTAGCTGCAGCCTTGCGGGCATTAGCTGTTGCCTTGTTCATCAACCCCTTTTTTGCAAGGTAGTCGAGGAAATCAAGTAGTGATTTGCGAGACTTTTTTCCGTCCATCGGGCCATCCTCTGGATAAGCAATAACACGATTCGGACGAGATGCAACACAATTCTTGTCTGGTTAGACATTGTCTTTGTCTTAGACAAGAAAGCCACTGACGACGCTGTGGGAGCCCATGTTGGCGCGTGGATGCGCACCACCGAGGTGCGGCGTGCCGGAGACGAACACAAGCGCGTCCCTTGGTCACCAGCGAAAGGGCACGCCCAGCGCGCACGGCGGCCGACAGCGCTGGTATATCGACGATTATTTGGTGATTATGATTTCCCTTGGTTGAGGTTGGCGCAGCCCCCCTCACCCAGCCTCCGCTTCGCTCGGCTGACCTCTCCCCGAGGAGAGAGGAGGCTTGAAGCGCCGCACCAACCTCTTCGCCCCAACGGGGAGAAGGTGGACGCGTAGCGGCCGGATGAGGGGGCCAGCACCGACTCCGCGATTCTTAATACCCTGTCACCTAGCGGATGCTCGCGGATGCATCGTTCATCCCCTCCGGCTACGGCGTCCCCCCTGTGCAGTAAGCGCCATCCGAACCGGGCCCATCATGTCGATGTCAGAGCAGGTGATGACATCGTCAGGATTGCGCGAGCCACGGTAACACCCTGTCTTCGACGAGCGGTTGATCAAGTGGTGGCCGTTGCTGCGGGCAAGGCGGCGCAGTCGCCTAGCTTGGGCAGCGTCTCGCCGCCGCCTTCGACCAACTCTACAGGGAAGCTTACGCCACTGCCACACACTCGATCTCGATGTCGAACTCCATCGGCCATGACGCCACCGGCACGAAACTCCGCGCCGGCGGGTTGACGCTGAAATACCTGGCATAGACCCGGTTGATGGCGTTGTAGAAGCCGGAATTGACGGCGTAGATGCGCACCATCACCACATTGTCCAGCGAGGTGCCGGCGGCCTCCAGGCAGTGTTTCAGCGCCTTCAGCGACGCCTCGGTCTGCACCTCGATGTCGCCGCGCACCATCTCGCCGGTAACCATGTCCACCGGCGGCGTCGCCGATATGAACACGAAGCCGTTGGCCCTTACCGCCGTCGAGCAAGGCAGCCCGAGCGCCCGCACTTTGGCCGACATCACGGGCACTTCGATGACTTCTTTTTTCACGGTGATGCTCCCTTTGTTTGCCAAGCTGGCGCCAAGGCCCCCTCACCCAGCCTCCGCTTCGCTCGGCTGACCGTTCCGGGGCGAGCCACGTGTCTCGCCCGTCCTTCAGACCCCCGAGGGGAGAGGAGACTGCGAGCGCCAGCGCTTCCCTCTTCTCCCCAGCGGGGAGAAGGTGGCCGCGAAGCGGTCGGATGAGGGGGCCGGCGCCACCTTTAATCGTGAGGAACTTATCCTGTCGCCCAGCGAACACCAGCGCCGAAGCATGGTCCAGCGCTCACCCCTGCCCCGGATAGGGCATGCCGTCCTTGTGCAGGAACCTGCCATCCGAACTCGGGCTCATCATGGCGATGTCGGAGCAAGTGATGAGATCATCCGGATTGCGCGAGCCGACTTCGAGATAGCGCGCCGTTGTGGACGAGCGGTTGATCATGTGGTGGCCGTTGCCGCTGTTCTTGGCAAAGGTCGCGCAGTCGCCGGCCTTGAGCAGCGTCTCGCCGCCATCCTCGACCAGCACCAGTTCGCCTTCCAGCACATAGACGAGCTCGTCCTCATGGCTGTGCCAGTGGCGCTGGCTGGACCAGCCGCCTGATGGCAATGTCATCAGGTTGACGCCGAAATCGGTGAGGCCGCCGGCATCGCCGAGGCGGTGGCGTGTGCGCTCGGCGCAAGGGGCGTCGAAGGGCGCGGGGTAGCCGGAGCCCTTGCGGACAGGCACGGTGGACAGGTCGATCTTGGGCATGGGAGCTCCATTGAATTGGTGGCGGCAGTGTATGTCACTGCCGGCGCAGCCACAGAGCCACTTTGCCGCAATGCCTTGCCAACGGCAGGCATCGGCCGTCGCACTCTACGGCGCCCCCTCTGTCCTGCCGGAGATCTCCCCCACAAGAAGGGAGATTGGCTGTCGCCTCAGCCTTCGCCAATTTTCACCGTCGCAAGAAAAGCACGGCGCCGACGCTGCTGATCTCCCCACTCGTGGGGGAGATGTCCGGCAGGACAGAGGGGGCGCCGTAGAATGCTATTGCTGGCCAGTCACCAACCCTCAACCCTGATGCGCGGCCGCGAGTTCCTTCACGTGCTTCTCGTGCATCTGCAGCGTCGGCAGCGTCTTCTTGGCGAATTCCTTCATCGCCGGGTCGTCGCCCGAGTTGGCATAGCTGCTGAACAGGGCAACGGCCTCCTTGTGCGCGTCCGTCTGCATCTGGATGTACTTGGCGTCAAAATCCTTGCCGCTTGCGCTCTTCAACTCGTCGAGCATTGCCTGCTCCTTCGGCTGCAGGGCCGGTCCCGCGGCTTTGGTCGAACCGGTGGTCTGGCCCTGGCTCAGCGCCGCCTTGAACTCCTTGCCGGCTTTGGTGTGGTCCTTGACCATCTGCTTGGCGAATTTCTTCACGTCAGCCGCCTTGGATTTCTCCTCCGCGAGCTTGCTCGACTGGATTTCGAATTCGTTGGAGCTAGGCACGGTCTTGACGAAGGTTGGGGTATCGACCTTGCTGGCGGCCAAGGCAGGCGCGACCGCAGTCGAGTTGGCCGCAAAGGCGGCAGGGGCACCGGCGAACAAGGCGACGGCGGCAATGGTGAGAAGCGTTTTCATCTGAGGTCTCCGATTTGAAAATTTCCCTCGGCTAATCAAACGCGGCATTGGCGGCAGGGTTGCGTCCGGAGAACTATTCGTCAGCGACCATCTGCCGAAGAGCCGTCCCGAGCCCCTGGCGGACAAACCTCAGGACAGCACGCCTCGCCATATTGCAGCTGTTCGGTCCAGTTCGGCCGACCTCAGGCGTGACATCCATAAGGTTCCACAGGATCTCGCACGCGCCGATGGCGCGCGGATCCTGGTCCTGATGGACGGCGCGGCATTGGGAACCGGTTGCTTTTCCCGCATTGGGTCCGCAGGCTAGGCTTCCGGAGCTGGGGAGACACATGCAAGAGGATGAAGAGATCGATCTGCGCTGCCCGCAAGTGGTGGCCGACAATGCCGCCAAGGGGTTGAGGCTGCGCAAGCAGTTCGGCCGTGGCGGCACCGAGATCGGCGTCGCGCGGGGGACGGAACTCAAGAACCGCGAAAAGCTGGCGCCATCCACCATCCGCCGCATGGTCAGCTACTTCGCCCGCCACGAGGTCGACAAGCGCGGCAAGAATTACGGCAATGAAGACAATCCTTCGGCCGGCCATATCGCCTGGCTGTTGTGGGGCGGCGACGAGGGCCGCGCCTGGGCGATTGAGCTCAAAAAGAAGATCGGCAATGCGCCCGATATCTGAGGGCGACCGTAAAACGACTGGCGGGCCCCAAACCCCCGCCTGGGACCCGCCAAGGAGCGGCTGAACACATGCCGGTGCAGCCCCTCCACATCTGCCAGTCGTCGATCCGCCATCGGTCGAAAGGCATGGATGGTGAGGTAGCATCCGGTTGCGGCGGCCAATGTGAAGCAGTTCACAATCCGGAGGTTTTCAACAGCGCTCGAGCAATTCCAGGAAAGGTGGGAACCGGTTTTCCCGGGAAAAGCGCGTAGCGTTTTCCCCAGGGAATTGCGGCAAGAAAAAAGCCCTTACCCTTCCCAGGCGACAGGCATCATTCCCAGCCGCTCGTAGAGCCGGAGCGCGGCGGCGTTCTCGACCGTGTTGGTCTTGAGGTCGACATGGGCCGCGCCTCGATCGCGAAAGGCGTTGAAGGCCTGCCACATCAGCGCTTCGCCAATTCCTTTGCCGCGCGCTCCGGGATGGACCGCGAGGTCCTTGACGAAGGCCCTCGTCCAGCACAGCGCTGCCGCCGCCAGCCGTCCCTTGGCGTCGATGACCAGGAAACACAGCGCCGGGTCGAATTCGGCATCGCTGGATATGCGCGGCCACCATTCGTCGAACGGGCCGTCGGTGCCGTCGTCGAACACCTCGGTCAAAAGCGCGTGCAGGGGCTGCGCGTCACCATGTTCGAAGCAGCGCATGGCAAAGCCGTCCGGCCAGTGCGGCGCAACGAGCGTCTCGTCGAGGATCTTGCGCAGCCGGATGTCGTTTGGAGCCGGCGGGCGCGGTTCAGGCATCGCGCTCAGGCGTCGGGCTGCAGC
This sequence comes from Mesorhizobium sp. LNJC391B00, assembly GCF_000502535.1. Classification (NCBI taxonomy): domain Bacteria; kingdom Pseudomonadati; phylum Pseudomonadota; class Alphaproteobacteria; order Hyphomicrobiales; family Phyllobacteriaceae; genus Mesorhizobium; species Mesorhizobium sp. LNJC391B00. Next base: position 212,329 of record NZ_AYWI01000009.1, on the reverse strand, counting down.
CGGCGGCGCTTGCGGTCGACACCGAGGCCGGTGGCCTCGAGCAGGCCTTTGCGCTTGGCGTCGAAATAATAGCCGGTCTGGTAGAGCCAATCGGCCTTCTTGGCGTTGCCACCCGCCACCAGCCAGGCGCCACGCAGATATTTGACCGCGTATTTCAGATTGGTTTCGGCGTCGAACAAGCCCTTGGCCGGCCCGTCATAGCCCATGCCGCGCGCCGTCGCGTGCTTGATCTGCATCAGGCCCCAATGGCCGTTATTGTAAGCCTTCGGATTGTAGGTGCTTTCGCGGTTGACGACGTGGCGCACCAGATCGACCGGCACCTCGTAGAGAGCGGCGTATTTCTGGATCAGCCGGTCGACGTCGCCGCGCATGCCGGTCGCATGCTCTTCTTCCGGGAGACCGAGCGGCGCGGCGGGGAACAGGCCCAAGGAAGCCGGGTTCTGCGGCACGACATAGGCTACCTGCTGCACGCCGGGCATGGCGTTCTGGCCGCCCTTGGCGGTCGCCGGCATGACAAGGCTGGCGGTCGTATATTGCGCCGCGACCGGCTGTCCGGCGTTGGCGGGCGCAGGCGCCTGCCAAGCATTGGCGGCCATCACCGCAGGCACGGCCGGGGCCGTGGGCGTCGCGCCGGCAAAGGCCGCGGTCGCGGCAACCGGCTGCGCAGCGGCATCGAGCGCTGGCGTGGCCGGCGCCGCTTCGGCCGCCTGGACGGGTGTTATGCCCGAGGATTGCGGCAGCACCGAAACCGTATCGGGCAGCGGCACGGTAAAGCCGGCATCGCTGCCGGCAGCGGTCGCGGTTTCGGTCAGCGCAGGCGTGGCCTTCATCTGCGAGGTCGATTGGCAGCCGCTGAGGGCAGCTGCGCCGACGATCACAGAGATCGCGAAAAGGTTGAATTTTGCTGGCAAGCCGCGCGGGTCCGATTTGTCGGTTGTTAAGAAGTCCTTACACCAGCGATTCCTGGTGGGCAATCGGGACCATCTGGTGGTTTTCGGGTGGCGAGAGCCGGGATCAGATGCCATATTGTTCTGCATATGTACCGGTTGGCATCCCGGTTTTCGCCGCTTTGCGGAAAGGAGCGCATCATGGAAACGGCATCTTCGATCACAGCCGGCCACGCAGTGTTAGAAACAGTGATCGGCTTCATGGGCATCGCCTGGAGCGAAAAGGGCCTGATCCGGCTCTGCCTGCCCGAAAGGAGCCGCGAAGCGGTGGAGCGCCGGCTGATGCGGCATGCCGGTGTTGCCGCCAATACCACTGCGAACATTGGGCAGCCGCAATGGGTGGTCGAGCTGATCGCCTCGATCAAGGCGTATGCGTCAGGCGAGGACGTCGATTTCTCCGGCGTGCCGGTCGATCTCGACGGCGTCGACGACTTCCGTCTCGCCATCTACGACGCGGCGCGGAAACTGCATTACGGCGAAACCACCACGTATGGCGAACTGGCCAAGCGCGCTGGCCAAGCCGGCCTGCCGCGCGAAACCGGGGCAGCGCTGGGCGCCAACCCGGTGCCGCTGGTCATCCCCTGCCATCGGATTCTAGCCGCGGGCGGCAAGATCGGCGGCTTCTCGGCGCCCGGCGGCTCGGCCACCAAGGAAAAGATGCTGGCCATGGAAGGCGTGCGCGTCGGCCCGCCGCCGGCGGCGCAGGTCTCGTTCGGGTTCTAAGAGCTTGAATGGTATGCCGGCTGGGTATGTTGAGATTCAGGTCAGGCCGCACCGAGAACTATGGTCTTCGAGAACCGGAGCGGAGCGTACTTAATGTACGTGGGCGCCGGAAGCGCAGAAGACCATCGTTCGCAGGCCGGCCTCACCCGAATATCAATATGCCCTAATGACGGCGCAGGAAGCGGCGGTGAAAATGGTCGTTCTCGATCCGCTTGCAGAGATAGACCGGGCAGGATTCGGTATCGGCGCTCGGTACATAGGCGCGCTTCCTGACCTCGCCGACATTGCAGAATTGCTGGCTCTGCACATAGCGGTCGAAGAGCGGCAGCCCCGGCACGCGCCTGGACTGATAGCGCAGGATGACCGCGCCCTGGCGGGCGATCGTGCCTTGCACCGTGTCGCAGCTCATACGAGTGGGGTCGTAGCGCGAAATTGCCTGCGCCTCGGCGGCCGCCAGCGTCAGGCAGGCGGCAAGCAGAATGGTTTTCACAACCGTTTTCATGACAGTCTCCCAAAACCGGACTAACGCCGTCGGGCGTCCCGGTCTTCCCGATTGCTCGACGCTTTCATGCGATTGGGGCGGCCTTTGGGCGGCGCCACCGCAACGCCATTTTTCGAGCCATCTTGTTTTTGGTGCGAAACCCGCCTATATCAGCTCCATTGATATTTCGGCCGATCGATCCGGGCCTCGCGATCTTCGCGTTTGCTGACGTCTATCTCCAAAATCTCGATACAAACCGGCTGAACCTCGGTTCGGTCAAACCAAAGCAAATGCGAGGACTATTCATATGGCAACTGGTACGGTCAAGTGGTTCAATGCCACCAAGGGCTTCGGCTTCATTCAGCCTGATTCGGGCGGTGCGGACGTTTTCGTTCACATCTCCGCTGTCGAGCGCGCTGGACTGTCGACCCTGGTCGAAGGCCAGAAAATCAACTTCGAGATCGAGCAGGACCGCCGCACAGGCAAGTCGTCCGCTGGTTCTCTGAGCAAGGCAGCCTGATTTTGCGATAGCGCGCGCCGGACGAGAGTTCGGGGCGCGCGGCAAGTCACGGATGTACTGACGGTCGCGCGAGAAGCGCGCTGGAGCGGAAAGACCCGACAAGCTGGATCAGCAGATAGCTGCCGGCCCGGACTTAAAGCTCCGATCAGGCTACCGAAAATGGGAAGGCGGGATTTATCCCGCCTTTTTGTTTGTCTGGAATTGGACGATGGCCATGCTATTAGTTTCGCCCCATGACCAAGCTCGAACAGATTGAAAGATCCATCGCAGCCCTGAACACCACAGAACTAAAGGCCTTTGCCAAATGGTTCGCAGCGTATCAGGCAGAGGTGTGGGATATGCAGATCGAGGCGGACGCCAAGGCTGGCCGGCTGGATAAGTTTGCCGAGCAGGCTTTGGCTGAACTTCACGCGGGCCGAGTTCGCCCTCTTTGAATGCGCGCTACGGCCGAAGGCCGCAAGCCCAACCGGGCATCGCGCCCGTTGGCGTCCCGTCCGGAACGAGCCGCGAAGCGGCGGCAAGCGTGAGGACAAAATCAGCGCCGCAGATGCAGCGGCACCACCTTGTTGTCGGCGCCAAGCAGCGCCTCGATCGACAGCGGCTCCCGGTTGAAGATCGTGCCGGCCAGCGCCGGGCGGCCGAGATGGAACCCCTGTAGCAGGTCGACGCCGCCATCCAGCGCGACGCGCAGATGCACGGATTGCTCGATGCCTTCCACCAGCACCTTGGCGCCGCGATCGTGCAGCGACGAGACGAGCGGCCGGAAGAAGCGCTCGGCGGCAGCGTGGCGGCAGAATTCGGCGAACCAGCCGCCGTCGATCTTCACAATATCCGGTTGAAGCAGGCTCATCCGCTCCGCGGTCGAGTGGCCGGTGCCGAAATCGTCGATGGCGATGCGGATGCCGTGGCGCCGCATCTCGCGCACCAGCGGGGCCAGCACATTATCGTCGGCCGCCTGTTCGGTGATCTCGCAGACCAGCATGGCGGCATGCAGGTCGAGATCGCCGAGATGCCGCGTCATCAGCCGGATCTCGGCCAGCGCCCGCCCGAGATGATCGTTGATCATCGGGTTGTAATTGAAGAACAGGCCGAGCCCGTCGACGCCGATGTTGCGGAAGTTTTTCAGATGCAGCATCCGGCACATCGTCTCGACAAACAGGCGGTCGCCCGGCGCAACACTGTCGAAGAACATGGCGGGTGCAACCGGCATGGAAGCGCGCTGCGGTTCGATCAGCGCCTCGACTGCAACCGCGGCCAACGCGCCGCCGCGTGGCGCAAAGATCGGCTGGTAGGCGCTCTTCAGCCGGAACGTGCCGTAGACGCCGTATTCGATGCCGACCTCGTCGGCAAAGATCGCTTCGCCGATATCGCGACGCCTCTCGCGCTGCCCGGTCATGGCCCGGTCCTGCGCCCGAACACCCTGCCCGGCCGCGCCGGAGGCGCTGCAGTCGGGCCGGCAGGCGTCTTGCCAGGCTCGGCCGCCGCGACAGACGGCTGCCCATCCTTGCCGAAAGCGCGAAAGCTGGTCGGCGCCAGTTCCGGCTTCGCCAGCACGAAGCCCTGCACCATCGATGCGCCGGATTTCTCGGCCAATTCAAGCTGCCAGCCTTCCTCGATGCCTTCGAACACCGTCCGGATGCCCTGTAGTTCGAAGTTCGTCACCATGGCAGTCAGCAGGGCAAAGCCGGCGCCGGATTCCATGAGCTGCGTGATCCAGTGCGCATCGAATTTGACGATGTCGGGCTTGAGCTCCTTGATGCGGTTGATGTCGGATTCATCGGCGCCGTAATCGTCGACGGCAATGCGAAAGCCATTGGCCCGCAGCGCCTCGACAAAGCTGTAGAGCGTTTCCTGCGACGCCGACTTCTGCTCGGTCACCTCGCACACGATGCGGCGCGGATCGATCCCGGCTTCGTGCAGCACCAGCCGCATGTCGCGCAGCGCGTTATCGGCGATGGAGCGCTCGGTAAACACCGACGGATCGAAATTGACGAAGATCGAAGCTTCTTGCGGCAGGCAGGCGCCGGCGTTGAGCAAATGCAGCGTGCGCGTCAGCGCCTCGATGTGCAGGCGGTCGCCGGCCGGACAGGTGCGGAAGAAGTTCATTGGCGATTGCGGCTCGCCGTCACGAAACGGCCGGATCAGCCCCTCGAACGCTGCGATCGAGAGCTTGCTCTCCTTGAAGGCGAAGATCGGCTGAAAGGCGCTCTGCAGCGTGTAGGGACCCCAGACACCTGAAACGGTGCCGTCATCGTGACGGATGATGTGGGCAAGCCCGGTGCTGCGCGACAAGGGTCCCTCGCTCCGCGAGACAGGCGAAATGGCTGGCGATCCTGCCGTCAAAGGTTTTAGCGGCCGTTGATGAATTTAGTCTTGCTGGGGATAGGCGTCGATTGCAGAGCCCGCAACGCAGAGTGAAACCGTCATGCACGCGCTCCAAAAAGGCATCTTCACAGGTCCTTGAGCCCTGGCTCATCCGACAATGCTTGCACTTGCCGGGTCGATGCGACATGAGAAGCGCCGCAGCTGTTTGCGGTTGCGCCGACCCCTCTGGAGATATCTGGTCATGGCCTTTCTTGCCGACGCCCTTGCCCGCGTAAAGCCTTCCGCCACCATCGCGGTGACGCAGAAAGCCCGCGAGCTGAAAAATGCCGGCCGCGACATTATCGGCCTCGGCGCTGGCGAACCGGATTTCGACACGCCCGACAACATCAAGAATGCGGCGATCGAGGCGATCCGCCGCGGCGAGACCAAATACCCGCCGGTTTCGGGCATCGCGCCGCTGCGCGAGGCGATCGCGAAAAAATTCAAGCGCGAGAACAATCTCGACTACAAGCCCGAGCAGACCATTGTCGGCACCGGCGGCAAGCAGATCCTGTTCAACGCCTTCATGGCGACGCTGAACCCAGGCGACGAGGTCATCATCCCCCGCCCCTATTGGGTCAGCTATCCCGAAATGGTGGCGATCTGCGGCGGCACCTCGGTGTTCGCCGATACTTCGATCGACAATGGTTTCAAGCTCACTCCCGCCGTGCTGGAAAAGGCGATCACGCCGAAGACCAAATGGCTGTTGATGAACTCGCCGTCGAACCCGTCCGGCGCCGCATACACGGAAGCCGAGCTGCGCGCGCTGGCCGACGTGCTCTTGAAGCATCCGCATGTCTGGACACTGACCGACGACATGTACGAGCACCTGACCTATGGCGACTTCGTCTTCAGGACGATCGCCGAGGTCGAGCCGAAACTCTACGAGCGCACGCTGACCATGAACGGCGTCTCGAAAGCCTACGCCATGACCGGCTGGCGCATCGGCTATGCCGCGGGTCCCGTCCAGCTGATCAAGGCGATGGACATGATCCAGGGCCAGCAGACCTCGGGCGCCTGCACCATCGCGCAATGGGCCTCGGTCGAGGCGCTCAACGGCCCGCAGGATTTCGTCGCCAGGAACAAGGCGATCTTTCAGGGCCGTCGCGACCTCGTCGTGTCGATGCTCAACCAGGCGCGCGGCATAACCTGCCCGTCGCCGGAAGGCGCCTTCTATGTCTACCCGTCCTGTGCCCAGCTGATTGGCAAGAAGACCAAAGCCGGCAAGATAATCGACACCGACGAGACTTTCTGCTCCGAATTGCTCGAAGGCGAGGGTGTCGCAGTGGTGTTCGGCTCGGCCTTCGGCCTCGGCCCCAACTTCCGGATCTCCTACGCCACGTCGGAGACGCTGCTGGAGGAAGCCTGCACCCGCATCCAGCGGTTCACGGCATCGCTGACCTGAACTGGCGGCACCGAGACATGAAACCCGGCTTCGAGCCGGGTTTTTGTCAGGAGCAGACCTCAGCCGCCATACTGCTCGCTGGTGACCGCTTCCATCCAATCGGCATGGACGCCGTCCAGCGCTTCCTGCATGGCGACGTGGGTCATTGTCGTCTTTGGACCCGCGCCGTGCCAGTGCTTCTCGCCGGGCTCGAACGAGATCACGTCGCCCGCCTTGATCTGCTGGATCGGCCCGCCCCATGTCTGCGCAAGGCCGGCCCCCGCAGTGACATAAAGCGTCTGCCCCAGCGGATGCGTGTGCCAGTGGGTGCGCGCACCGGGCTCGAAGCTGACCAGCGTGGCTCTGAGCCGGGCCGGCGCTTCCTTCTCGATGATGGGCGTCTGCAACACGCGGCCGGTGAAATACTTCTCCGGTGCGATGATGGTCGGCACGCTGCCGCAGGCAATGATCTTCATCTCTGGTGATCCCTAAGTTTGGCAGAAGCTACCCTGCTCCGGTGCCGGCTACCACCCCAGCCGGGGCCAGAACAGGCCGGCACGTACGCGATAGTCCGCGTAGGCTCCGGCCAGCGGCGTGCGCGAAAATTTCTTCTCTTCGTCCAGTGCCGCAAACACATAGAGGATAGCGATCCCGGCGACCGGCGCCACCGCCCAGATCGACCAGGTCGCGATCCCCCAGCCGATCCAGAAGACGATGTAGGACGTATAGAAGGGGTGGCGGACATGGCCGTAGGGGCCGTGGGTCAGCAGGCTGTGCGGATCGTCGGGTGCGAAGACGAAGCGCAGCCGCACCTTGCGCGACGTCACGATCGCCCACCAGAACAGGGCAGAGCTCGCCAGTTCGACGGCAAGTCCGGTGATCTTTGCCGAACCCGGCTGCGATTGGATCCAAAGGATGGCGAGAAAGAACAGCGCCGTGGCGATGACCGCCGCCGAAATCACCATGGCGCCTGGCGACATCGCCTGCGATTGGAAATGCGCCCGCATCGACCAGACATATTGGCCAAGCATCGCGATGCTGCAGATCGAGACAAGAAGATCGAGGACTGATTCCATTGTCGGGATTCCGCGCGTGATTGCCATGGAGCCAGCGATCGTGCCGGCTATCTCTTTAGAAATCCTTTCTTAACCACATGTTTAAAGAACATATAGAGCCAGCGATGCGATGTTGGCGGTCAGGCAAATCTCAAGGTCTAATCCAGCATGAGCATCACTCACCGCACCATCCGCACGCCGCAGGCCGACTTGCGCCTCAGCCAGTCGTCTGGGTCCGGCATGCCCATCGTCATGATCCATGGCTCGGGCAGTTCGCGCGCCGTGTTTGCCCGTCAGTTCGATAGCCCGCTTGCCGACGCCCATCGGCTGATCGCCTTCGACCTTCCCGGCCACGGCGAGTCCTCCGATGCCCGCGACCCGGCGACCGCCTATACGATTACCGGCCTTGCCCAGACCACAGCCCGGCTTCTCGACGCTTTGGGCATCGGCCACGCCATCATCTTCGGCTGGTCGCTCGGCGGCCATGTGGCGGTCGAACTTGCCAGCTTCCACCATGCGGTGAACGGCCTGGTGCTGACCGGAGCGCCGCCGGTGTCGAGGGGGCCGTTCGGTATGCTGCGCGGCTTTCACGCAAACTGGGACATGCTGCTGGCCTCCAAGAAGGTCTACTCCGAACGCGACATCGAGCGCTTCGAGGCGCTTTGCTTCGGCGATACCGCCAGTCCGTCTTTCCGCGAAGCCATAAGGCGCACCGACGGCAGGCTTCGCGCCGGCGTGGCGCGCAGCATGTTTGCCGGCAAGGGCGCCGACCAGAAACAGGTGGTCGAGCACGCCCCGTTCCCGGTTGCGGTGATCAATGGCGAGCATGATCCGCTGGTGCGGCTGAGTTACTTCGAGACGGTGGCCTATGGCTCGCTGTGGGAACAATGCCATGTCATATCAGGCGCCGGCCATGCACCGTTCTGGGAACGCCCAGACCTGTTTAACCCGCTGTTGTCGCGCTACGCCGAGACGGTGGTGAAGCAAAGCGCAGCCAGGCCGGCGCGCCGCACCCAGGCCCGCTGAAATCTACCGGCGGTTCTGACCCCGGCTCTCGCTCCGTCCGTCTGGCGGCGGCGCGATTTCTATTTTCCTTGCCCTGCCGGCTAACCCGTGGGACGATGGGTTGGGCAGGTGGCTAAATGAAAACAACCCCGCCCGCGACGGTCGAACAGGCCGGCCGCCGCTCACGACAGGGTGCGATCGGCGCAAAACCGTTTCCACTTTTGCTGATCGCACTCCAAGGGCAACGCCTGAGTGGAGGTCAGCCATGGGTACTCGCGCCGGAGGACGACGCACGGGACCGAAATGCACTGCCATAGTCGGTCCCTTTGCAAGCGGTAAGACGACACTTCTCGAAGCCATCCTCGCCCGTACGGGCGCCATCCCCCGCCAAAATCCCGTTTCATCGGGAAGCACCGTTTCCGATCATTCGCCCGAAGCGCGGGCGCACGCCATGAGCGTCGAGGCGACCTTTGCCACCACCGAATTCATGGGGGAGCAGATTACCTTCGTCGACTGTCCCGGATCGATCGAATTCTCCTTCGAGGCCGAGCCGGTGCTGGCAGCCTGCGATCTCGCGGTGGTCGTCGCCGAGGCCGACGAGAAGAAGATCCCAGCCTTGCAGCTCATCATGCGCAAGCTCGACGATCTCGGCGTGCCGCGCATCCTGTTCCTCAACAAGGTCGACAAGGCAATCGCCGGCGTACGCGATACGCTGAAGATGCTGCAGCCGACGAGCGCGGCGCCGCTGTTGCTGCGCCAGATTCCGCTGCGCAAGGACAATGTGGTGATCGGTTCGATCGACCTGGCGCTGGAGCGCGCCTACATCTACCGCGAATATGCCGAAAGCCAGGTTGCCGAAATTCCAACTGACGACAAGGCGCGCGAACTGGAGGCTCGCTTCTCCATGCTGGAGACGCTTGCCGACCATGACGACCAGTTGATGGAGCAGTTGCTGGAGGAGATCGAGCCGCCGAAAGACGCGGTCTTCGACGATCTGTCCGCCGACCTGCGCGCCGGCGCCATAACGCCGGTGCTGATCGGCACCGCCGAAAAAGGCAACGGCGTGCTGCGCCTTTTGAAGGCGATCCGCCATGACGCACCGGATGTCGAGGCGACGCGCAAACGGCTCGGCGTCCCCGACGGCAATCACACCGTGGTCCAGGTGATGAAGACCATCCACACCGCGCATGGCGGCAAGCTGTCCGTGTCGCGCGTACTCTCCGGCCAGATCGCCGATGCAGCCGAACTCTATTTGTCGAATGGCGAGACGGCGAAGGTCTCCGGCATCTACAAGATGCTCGGCAAGGACCAATCCAAGCTCACCGCTGCCAAGGCCGGCGACACGGTGGCGTTGGGCAAGCTGGACGAGGTCAAGACCGGCCAGACGTTGAGCTCCACGAAGGGCGGTATCAAGCCGCTGGTCACGCTGACGCCGCCGCAGCCGGTCTTTGCCTTTGCCCTGCGGCCGAAGGAGCGCAAGGACGAGGTCAAAATGTCGGCGGCCATCCAGCGCCTGGCCGAGGAAGATCCCTCGCTCACCTTGCGCCACAACCAGGACTCGGCCGAGACCGTGCTGTCCGGCCATGGCGAGATGCATCTGCGGGTCGTGCGCGAGCGGCTGGAAGGCAAGAATCAGATTCCGGTCGAAGGCCATGCGCCTGCCGTCCCCTATCGCGAGACGATCCGAAAGACGGTCCAGCAGCGCGGCCGCCACAAGAAGCAGTCCGGCGGCCATGGCCAGTTCGGCGATGTGGTGATCGAGATCAAGCCGCTGCCGCGCGGCTCCGGCTTTCAGTTCTCGGACACCATCACCGGCGGCGTCGTGCCCAAGACCTACATCCAGTCGGTCGAAACCGGCGTGCGCGATTATCTGAAATCCGGCCCGCTCGGCTTCCCTGTCGTCGATGTCGCCGTCAACCTCTCCGACGGCTCCTACCACGCCGTCGATTCCTCCGACATGGCTTTCCAGATGGCGGCCAAGCTGGCCATGAAGGAAGGCATGGCGGCCTGCTCGCCGGTGCTGCTCGAGCCGGTCATGAAGGTCGAGATCGTCACGCCGTCCGAAGCCACTTCGAAGATCATTGCGCTGATCCCGCAACGGCGCGGTCAGATCCTTGGCTACGACGCGCGGCCTGACTGGCCGGGATGGGATGTCGTGGAGGCGACCATGCCGCAGGCCGAGATCGGCGACCTGATCGTCGAACTGCGCTCGGCGACCTCCGGCGTCGCCAGCTATCGTTGCGCCTTCGATCACATGGCCGAGCTGACCGGACGGTTGGCCGACGAGGCGATGAACGCCAACGGCAAGGCTGCCTGACAGGCCGAAGGATGATCCGCACAAAAAACGGCGCCCGGATGATCCGGACGCCGCTCTTATTGCGGACCGTCTTCTTGGGAGGAAAACGGCAGGTCCGCCGCACGTATCCGCCGCGCCATACGGCACTGGCAGACGAATAGGTTCGGACGCGGTAGCCGCCTGAGCCCGGATCTTCCGAGTGATGCCCCCATCTCCCGGTCGAACCACACCGCGTCCTATGATCTGCTTAAACGATGAATCGCGCCTGCGGCATGTTACCTGAGGTTACATGTCACTGTTACGCGGCGATTTTGCTCGATTTTTCGCTGGCTACGGCAGGCCCGGAAACAAAAAAGCCGGATCAATGAAGATCCGGCTGAGTTTGATTGGAAGTGCCTGTTAAGGCTAACCTCCAGAGGGGAACACTCGAGGGCGCTAATGGGAGGAGAACGCGCCCAGGAGATGATCTATATATGTGCTGTTCATGCCCAAGAAACAAGCATCTATTTTGCAACACACGCATGCAAAAAGGTACAGGCTGTGGTCTAACCCGTGTCTAGGGGCCATAGGACCACGAAAAGTTGCCAAATGAATAGCGCGACCGTGCTGTTGCCTTCGCAGAACCGCAAGTCGGGCTGATTCTCGCGCTCGCGGGCAAAAAGCCGAATGACGTTGAATCGGGCAGCAGGCGTTTATTTTTGCGGCAGCGGGATGGGAAGGGTCGGCCGGAAGAAGGGAGACCTGACATGCGGACACCTCAGGCGATCGCCGGCAGCGCGGTCTTCTTCATCGCCGCACCTTGTGTCGTCGCCCGGCTGGTGCCCTGGCTGCTGACGGACCGCTACCGTCTGCCGCTGTCGACGGTGCCCGGCTTCTTGCCGGCTGGCTCCCTCCTGATCGTCGCGGCCATCGCCCTGCTCGTCCATTCCTTTGCCCGCTTCGCGCTCGAAGGCCTGGGCACGCCGGCGCCTGTAGCACCCACCGAGAGACTGGTGATCGGCGGCGTCTACCGCCATGTCCGCAACCCGATGTACGTCGCCGTGCTGTCGATCATCCTCGGCCAGGCGTTGCTGTTTTCAAGCTGGAGCGTCGCTGCCTATGCCGCCATCGGCGCGATCGTCATGGGCTCTTTCGTCAGGTTCTATGAGGAGCCGACTCTCGCCCGCCGCTACGGTGGCGAATACGAGACCTACCGCCGCAATGTTCCCGGCTGGCTGCCACGGCTGACGCCTTGGCGGAGGTGACCAGCACCTCCCAAGGCCATGTTTAAAATGACCAGCTGCGCGCTTTGGCGATGATGAAGTCGCGGAAGACGTGCAGCTTGGCCTGGTTCTTCATTGCATCGGGATAGGCGAAATAGGTGTCGAAGGACGGCACCTCGGTCTCCGGCAAAAGCTGCACCAGATCCGATTCCTTGGAGATCACGTAGTCGGGCAGCATGGCGATGCCGGCGCCGCCCTGCACGGCGCGCTTGATCGACAAGATGTCGTTGATCTGCAGCGTCGGCACCCTTTGCCCACCGTCGAAATCGCCGATCGTTTCCAGCCAGTTCAGCTCCGACAGATGCGACGGCACCGGCACACCGAAAGTGACAATGCGATGGTTCTTCAGATCGGCGACCGAGGTCGGCTTGCCGTGCTTGCCGACATAGGACGGCGAGGCATAGAGGTGGAAATGCACGGTGAACAGGCGGCGCTGGATAAGGTCGGGCTGCTGCGGCTGGCGCAGCCGTATCGCGCAGTCGGCCTGACGCATGGTGAGGTCGAGTTCCTCATTGGCCAGGATCAGCTGCAGGCTGATTTCCGGATAGAGCTCGATGAATTCCTGCACCCGCTCGGTCAGCCAGCCGGCGCCGAGCCCGACGGTGGTCGTTACCCTCAGCACGCCGGAGGGCCGGTCCTTTGCCTCGGTCAGCTTCGACTTGATGGTCTCCAGCTTCATCAGCACGTCATGCGCCGTGCGGAACAGCATTTCGCCCTGCTCGGTCAGCACCAGGCCGCGGGCATGGCGATTGAAAAGCGGCACCCCGACGTCATGCTCGAGCGCGCTGACCTGGCGTGAAATCGCCGATTGCGACAGGTGCAAAGTCTCGGCGGCATGGGTAAACGACCCAGCCTCCGCCGCTGCGTGAAACACGCGAAGCTTGTCCCAGTCCAACGCCATTGAATTCCCCTCGTTCTGTTCTTGGCGTCTGAATGAAAAATCAGGCTTTTGAACGGCTTGCGACGCCGTCTTGATAGATATTATTCCGCCGCTTCGCGGTGCACCTCGATGCCGGCCAGGTATTTTTCCGCCTCGAGCGCGGCCATGCAGCCGAGCCCGGCGGCGGTCACCGCCTGACGGTAGATATCGTCGGTCACGTCACCGGCGGCGAACACGCCGGGAACGTCCGTGCGGGTCGAATTCGGCGCCGTCCACAGATAGCCGTTCGGCTTCTGCTTCAGCTTGCCGACAAACAATTCCACCGCCGGCGCATGGCCGATCGCCACGAAGACGCCGTCCACCTGGAGGTGGGTGACCTCACCGGTCACCGCATTTCTGAGCTTCAGCCCTTCGACCGAAGGCGGCAGCGGCGTCTTGCCGGGCCGGCCGGTGATCTCGTCGACGATCGTGTCCCAGATGACTCGGACATTGTCCTTTTTCAACAGCCGCTCACGCAGGATGCGCTCGGCGCGGAAATCGTTGCGCCGGTGGATGACGGTCACGCTCTTCGCCAGATTGGAGAGATAGAGCGCCTCCTCCACCGCCGAATTGCCGCCGCCGATGACAGCGACATCCTTGCCGCGATAGAAAAAACCATCGCAGGTGGCGCAGGCCGACACGCCGAAGCCCATGAAGGTCTGTTCGGTGGGGATGCCCAGCCATTTCGCCTGCGCGCCGGTGGCAATGATCAGCGCGTCGGCCGTGTAGGTGGTGCCGGAATCGCCCGTGGCGCGGAACGGCCGCACATTGAGGTCAACCTCGGTGATGATGTCGTTGATGATATCGGTGCCGACATGCTCGGCCTGCTTCAGCATCTGCTCCATCAGCCACGGGCCCTGGATCGGATCGGCGAAGCCCGGATAGTTTTCGACATCGGTGGTGATCATCAGCTGCCCGCCCTGCTGCAAGCCTGCTACGAGCATCGGCTTGAGCATGGCGCGCGCGGCGTATACTGCGGCGGTATAGCCGGCCGGGCCGGAACCGATGATAAGGACAGGCGCGTGCTTGGTGGTCATCTAAAGCCTCTGCGGGGCAGACAATCGAGTGTGCCTTGGAAAACGACGTGAAATGTTGCTGGTAATGTAAGGGTTGCCAACCACACCAGCAAGACGATCAGGCAGTCGTCCCCGGAAAGCTTCGGCCTACAGGCATATTCGCGCAATGGCCGCTTTCGTTACGGTTGCGAAATCGCCCGACCAAAGGGCTGGCATCGACACAAAAGTCGTTTAAGGACGAGAGCGCGAAAGATTCTTGCGCTAAGCCGAGACCGCCATGCCCCTGAAAGCCGACCTCGACGCCATCGACTGGAAGATTCTGCGCGAGCTTCAGGCCGACGGGCGCATGACCAATGTCGAACTGTCGAGCCGTGTCGGCATTTCCGCCCCGCCCTGCCTGCGCCGTGTCCGGCGGCTGGAGGAAAGCGGCATCATCAGAGGCTATCGCGCCTTGCTCAACGCGCCGGCGCTCGGCATGGATGTCGTCGCCTTCTGCCTGATCGGCCTGCATCACCAGGCCGACGCGGAACTCAAAACCTTCGCCGAGCGCACTCGCGGCTGGCCGATCGTGCGCGACGCCTGGATGGTCTCGGGCGAATCCGACTTCCTGCTGCATTGCGTGGCGAGTGATCTCGGCACCTTCCAGACCTTCGTCATCGAAGAACTGGCTTCGGCGCCGAATGTCGACACGGTGCGCACCGCGCTGACCATCCGCCGCGTCAAGGACGAAGGGCTGGTGGCGTTCAGCGCCCCATGATCGTCCTAGATTCGGGCGAGCGACTCGATAGCCCCCAAAAGCCATACCAGATCATCGGGGTTGCGCAGCGGCAGAACCTCGAAGCCCGGCTCATTACTTCCCTCGCCATCCACCAGCCAGCCGCGCGGCAGGCCGGCACGTTGTCCGGCCTGCATATCCGCGGGATTGTCGCCGACGATCAGCGAGCGTTTGAGATCGAGGCCGAGGCGCTGCCGGGCCTGTAGCAGCATGCCCGGATTGGGCTTGCGCATTGGATGGTCGGCGACCGCCAGTGGCCCGCTGCCCGCCTCGTGGTAGGCGCAGGCCAGAACCATGTCGACGAAGGCATCGCCGGCGGCAAGCAGCTTGAGAACCCGGCCGTTGACCGCGGCAAATTCCTTCCAGCCGAAATAGCCGCGCGCGATGCCGGACTGGTTGGTGACGATGACCACCGGGATGTTGCCCCGGTTGGCCGCCGCGATGACCGGCACGATGCCGTCGCGCAGCGCCATTTTGGCGGGATCGTCGGGATAACCCGTATCGACATTGATGGTGCCGTCGCGGTCGAGGAACAGCGCCGGCGCGTTGGCTGGAAACACCCGCGAACCGACTCGCTCGACCCACAGGCCGGGCGCAGCCAGCGGGTATGGACCGTAGGCCCCGGTGTCAGCCATTCGACAGACGGTCTTCCACCACCTCGCAGAGATAGTGGTAGAGGCAGAGATGTCCCTGCTGGATGATCGGCGTCGAGGTCGAGGGCACGTTGAGCAGTATGTCGGTGAGCGGCTTGAGTTTGCCACCGCTGTCGCCGGTGAGGCTGACCACCGTCATGCCCATCATCCGAGCCTGTTCGGCGGCAGCCAGAATGCTCGGCGAATTGCCGCTGGTCGAGATGGCAAGCAGCACGCCGCCGGGCGCGCCATGCGCCTCGACCTGGCGCGAAAACACCGTGTCGAAGCCGTAGTCGTTGCCCCAGGCGGTCAGCATCCCGGCGTTGGCCGGCAGCGCAATGACATTGTAGGCCTTGCGCTCCTTAAGAAAGCGGCCGACCAGTTCGGTGGCGATATGGATGGCGTCGCTGGCCGAGCCGCCATTGCCGCAGACCAGCAGCGCCTTGCCCGACGAGAGCGCCGATACCACAGCGCTCACGGCGCGTTCCATCTCGCTGGTCAGGTCGCGCTCAACCGTGGCGGTGATGGCGGCCGCCGAGCGGACAAGGTAATCGTTCAGTCCCGACATGAATTCCTCAGTTTGTAGTACCGGCGCGCAATTTGCCGATCGTGCCGGTGGTGCTCTTGCCGGCGACAAGGTCGACCAGGACGACGCGCCCGCCCGCCTTCTGCACCACATCGGCGCCGACAACGGTTTCGACCGTGTAGTCGGCGCCCTTGACCAGAATGTCGGGCAGAAGCGCCTCGATCAGCGCCAGCGGCGTATCCTCTTCGAACACCACGACCGCATCGACCGAGGCCAGGGCGGCGAGCACGCAGGCACGATCATGCTGATCGTTGACCGGGCGCCCGGCGCCTTTCAGCCGACGCACCGAGGCATCGCTGTTGAGGCCGAGCACCAGCCGGTCGCACTGGCTGCGCGCCGCGTGGAGAAGACTGACATGGCCGGCATGCAATATATCGAAGCAGCCATTGGTGAAGCCGACGCTCAGGCCCTCGTCCTTCCAAGCCGCCACCATGCGCGCGGCCGATGCGGCATCGAGGATGGCGTCCTTGTGGGCGGTGGGGCCGTGCGAGCGGAACAGCGCGCCGGTGAGTTCCTCCACGGTCAGCCGCGCGGTGCCGCGTTTGCCCACCACCACACCGCCGGCGGCATTGGCGATGGAGGCGGCCATGATGCGATCGGCGCCCGCGGCCAGAGCCAGCGCGAAGCTCGCGATGACCGTATCGCCGGCGCCCGAAACGTCGAACACTTCGCGCGCCTGGGTGGCGATGTGGCGCGCCTCATCCGCGCCGACGACGCTCATGCCCTTTTCGCTGCGGGTGGCGACGACGAAGTCGAAGCCATGTGCCGAAATCAGCTGGCGTGCCGCCGCGACGATCTCGTCGTCGGCGAAAACCGGGCGACCGACAGCTTCGCCAAGCTCCTTGCGGTTGGGCGTGATGGCGGTCGCGCCGGCATAGCGCGCATAGTCGCGGCCCTTGGGATCGACCAGCACCGGTTTTCCCGCCTCGCGGCAGATGGCGATCAGGTCGGCGGCGACGCCGTCGAGCAAGATGCCCTTGCCATAGTCGGACAAAATGACGATGTCGGCGCGCGTGAGTGCGGCGCGAAAATGCCGGACCAGGTCCGCCCGTTCCTTGTCGTCGAGCGGCTTGATCTCTTCCTCATCGAAGCGCAGCACCTGCTGATTGAGCGCGCTGAAGCGGCTCTTCGACGACGTCATGCGACCGCGCTCCTGCGCCATATCAGCCGTATCGGCGCCGAGTTCGCGCAGCATGCGCACCAGATTGTCGCCGGCCACATCGGTGCCGATCACCGATATGGGAATAGCGCTGGCACCCAGCGAGACGATGTTGGCGACAACGTTGCCTGCGCCGCCCATCGTCGAGGTCTCGCCGCGCCCGTGCAGCACCGGGATCGGCGCTTCCGGCGAGATGCGCTCGATGACGCCGTTGACGAAACGGTCGAGGATGAAGTCGCCGACCACCAGCACGGCAACGTCGCCAAAGCGGGCAATGGCGCGGTGCAAAGGTTCGGGCGAAGGCGGATTGTGCTTGATCATGTCACTGGCAATGCGAGGGAAAGGCCGACCTCAATCACGCTGAAAATTGTCAATTTACGGGCCGGATCGTTCATGGCGAAGCCGATATACCGCAAATCCGCGCAGCGCAACGTCAGGGCGGCCGTCAGCTCTTCTGCAACGCGACGTGGACGCCCAGTCCGACCAGCACCGCCCCGCCCGCCCTCTGCATGATGCGCTGCGCACGGCTGGAGCGCTTCAGCCGGGCGATCACCATGCCTGCCAGCAACACGCAGACAATATCTGCCGAAGAGAACATTAAATTGACGATGGTGCCCAGCACGACGAATTGCAGCCACACCGGGAAACCCGCCGAGGCATCGATGAACTGTGGCAGGAACGCCATGAAGAAGATCGCCGTCTTCGGATTGAGCACTTCGACGGTGATGCTCTCGAAAAATGCCCGGCGCGCCGATTTGCGCTCGATCGCCGGCAGCGCCGTGTCACCGTCCCCGCGCTTGCGGAACAAGGACACGCCAAGCCAGATCAGATAGAGCGCGCCGATGAGCTTGACCGCCATGTAGAGCGGCGGCACCGCATGGAAGAGCACCGACAGCCCGGCGGCAGCCGCAAAGACATGGAAATAACCGCCAAGATGGATGCCAAGTGCCGCCGTCAGCCCCGACCAGCGCCCGCGCGCCATGGTCTGCGCGGCGGCATAGAGCATCGCCGGTCCTGGAATATAGGCAAAGATCGCCGTGGTGGCGAAAAACGCAATGAGCAGTTCGGTCGACGGCATTTTTTGTCCCCTAGCTTGCGGGCCTCGAATAAAGCGGGCCGCTTCGCGGTCTCGCTGTGGCGTCGTGGTGCTTCATCGACAGTACGCTTGGCCTCCCTTATAAGGACCGGAATCGCAAGCAACCAGAGGCCTTCATGATCATCGTCACGGGCGGGGCCGGCATGATCGGCTCCAACATCGTCGCCGCACTCAATGCCGAAGGCCATGATGACATCCTCGTCGTCGACGACCTCACCGACGGCCACAAGATCGCCAACCTGGCCGATTTGCAGATAGCCGACTATCGCGACAAGGACGAATTCTTGGCCACCTTGGAAGCCGGCGACCTAGGCCGCGTCGAGGCCGTCTTCCACCAGGGCGCCTGCTCGACCACCACGGAATGGAACGGCAAGTTCATGATGGACGTGAACTACGCCTTCTCAAAGCGCTTGCTGCATGGCTGTCTTTCGCTGCGCATACCGTTCCTCTATGCCTCCTCGGCTTCCGTCTACGGCGGCGGTTCGGAGTTTCGCGAGGATCCCGCACTTGAGCGGCCGCTCAACGTCTACGCCTATTCGAAGAAACTATTCGACGACTATGTCAGGCGCACCGTGTTCGACACCGATCATTCGCAGGTCGCGGGCCTGCGCTACTTCAACGTCTATGGCCCGCGCGAGGCGCACAAGGGCGCCATGGCCTCGGTCGCCTTCCATCTGTTCAATCAGGTCGGGCGCGGCGAAAACCCAAAGCTGTTCGGCGCCCATGACGGCTTCGGCCCCGGCGAACAAAGCCGCGACTTCATTCACGTCGGCGATGTCGCCGACGTCAATCTGTGGCTGTGGAAGCGCGGCTCGAGCGGCATCTTCAACTGCGGCACCGGCCGCGCCCAGCCGTTCCGCGCCATTGCCGAGACCGTGATCGATACGCTGGGCCAGGGCGAGATCGAGTTCATCGAATTCCCCGATCACCTCAAGGGCAGCTACCAGAGTTTTACCCAGGCTGATATGTCCCGCTTGCGCGCAGCCGGCTATAATGGGCAATTCCGCAGCGTGGAAACCGGCGTCAGAGACTATGTCGAATGGCTGAAAGCCCAACGATCCTCGTGATCGGCCCACGCTGGGTGGGCGATATGGTCATGGCGCAGTGCCTGTTTTCAGCGCTGAAGGACGTCCATCCCAACGCCGCCATCGACGTGCTGGCCCCGGCCTGGGCGGCCCCGCTGGTCAAGCGCATGCCCGAGATTCGCCAGCAGATCGATTTCCCGCTGCAACCGGGCGCGCTCGAATTCACCATTCGCCGCCGCTTCGGCCGCCTGCTGCGCGGCCGCTACGACATGGCCTACGTCCTGCCGGGCAGCTGGAAATCGGCGCTGATCCCGTTCTTTGCCCGCATCCCCCGCCGCTTCGGCAATCTCCGGGAAATGCGCTACGGCCTGCTGACCGACATCGTGCCGCTGCCCGATGCCGTCAAACGGCGCACCGCGCAGGCCTATTTTGGCCTCGCCCAAGGCGGACATTTCCGGCCGCCGCGGCTCACCGTCGACGCCGGCAATCAGAAAGATCTGCTCGCTCGCTTCGCAGTGCAGCCGGGAAAATTCGTCGCCATGATGCCCGGCGCCGAATTCGGTCCGGCCAAACGCTGGCCTAGCGAAAGCTATGCCGGCCTCGCCGGAGAGATGATGGCGAAAGGATTCAAGGTCGCGTTGTTCGGCTCGAAGAACGATCGCGACGTCACCGCCGAGATCGCAGCACTCGCGCCCGGTGTCGTCGATCTGGCAGGAAAGACACGGCTGGAGGACGCCATCGACCTGATCGCCGCGGCCAGGCTGGCGGTGTCCAACGACAGCGGGCTGATGCATGTCGCGGCCGCCGTCGGCACGCCGGTCGTTGCCGTCTACGGTTCGACCTCGCCGGAAAACACGCCGCCGTTGGCTGAACAGCGCGAACTGATCTGGTTGCATCTGTCCTGTTCGCCCTGCCACCGGAAGGTCTGTCCGCTCGGCCACCTCAACTGCCTGAAGACGCTGGACGTTGCCCGAGTGGCAGCGGCGGCGGACAGGTTGCTGGAACTCCCGGCCGCCGCATGAAGGTGTTGATCGTCAAGACCTCCTCGATGGGCGACGTCATCCACACCTTCCCCGCCGTCGAAGATGCACGCCGCAAGCGCCCCGATATCGCCTTCGACTGGTGCGTCGAAGAGGCCTTTGCCGGCATCGTCGCGCTGCATCCGGCGATAGCAAAGATCCATACCGTCGCCATCCGGCGCTGGCGCAAGCATCTGTTCAACGCCGGCACATGGCGGGAGGCGACAAGCTTGCGCCGCGCTCTGCAAGCAGGCGAGTACGACCTCGTCATCGATGCGCAGGGGCTGCTGAAATCGGCCCTGGTTGCGAAACAGGCAGCGGCACCAATCGCAGGTTTCGACCGCGCAAGCGCGCGGGAGCCCTCGGCAACGTTGTTTTACCAGCGCAAATACGCCGTGCCGCGCAACCTGCACGCCATCGAACGCACGCGCCGGCTGTTCGGGCTGGCGCTCGGCTACGAGCCCGATCTTTCGGCGCTCGCATCCGGGATTGTGCCGCCTCCCGGCGGCCTGGCCGGCATTGACGGCAAGACGGCCTTCCTGCTGCACGGCACCAGCCGCGAGGACAAGAAATGGCCCGCCGAAGACTGGATCGAAACGGCTCGCCTGCTGGTTGGTAGCGGAATGACGCCGGTCACCACCTGGTCGAACGAGCGTGAGAAGGCGGTGGCCAAGGCGATCTCGAAAGCCGTGCCGTCAACGATCGTGGTGCCGAGATCGCCGCTGGCAGACATTGCCGCGATCCTTGGCCGCTCGACGCTGGTTATCGGCGCCGACACCGGTCTGACCCACCTCGCCAGCGCCTTCGGCCTGCCGACGGTCGCGGTGTTCCTGGCGACCGAGCCGGGTTTGACCGGCCCGCGCGGGCAATATGCCTCAACGTTGCTGGCCGCAGCGGGGGAGCGCCTCATGCCGGCACAGGTGGTGCCGGAAGCAGAAAAGCTATTAGCCCTTAAGCTCCAAGCTTCGGCATAGGACCTTCCAGCAATTCTGAGGTGCTAGATAAATTGCACCTGGACGATCTCATAACCCCTGGCGCCGCCGGGGGCGTTGACCTCGATGGCGTCGCCGACTTCCTTGCCGATCAGCGCGCGCGCGATCGGCGAGGAGATCGAAATACGGCCCGATTTCACATCCGCTTCCTGGTCGCCGACAATCTGGTAGGTCTTCTTTTCCTCGGTGTCCTCGTCGACCAGCACCACCGTGGCGCCGAACTTGACCTTGTCGCCGCTAAGCTTGGTGACGTCGATCACCTCGGCCCGAGCAATATAGTCTTCCAGTTCGTTGACACGGCCCTCATTGAGGCTCTGCGCCTCTTTGGCGGCATGATATTCGGCATTTTCGGACAGGTCGCCATGCGAGCGCGCTTCGGAGATCGCCTCGATGATACGCGGCCGCTCTTGCTGCTGGCGCCAGCGCAGTTCTTCCTTCAATGACGCGAACCCCTCGCCTGTCATCGGGACCTTGTTCATGATGCCTGACCTTTCCTGCCGCCACCCCCGCATTTCGGGGAAAGCCTTGTCGATGGGTATAAAAAGAAAACGGGTCCGGCAGCCTCGGGCTAACGGAACCGTTTCACCGCAATTTTCCCCAATATAGCGATCCTCGCGCGTTTTTCACGCTGAAAAAGCAGGCTTTTTGAAAAATCATGAGCCGACTTGCGCAATTGCCGTCACGGCATGTGCAGCGTGTTGCAGTTGCGACAACAAAAACCGGCTGCGATTGCTCGCAGCCGGCCCAGAGAAGCCGTTGGGGTGGGGTCAGCTTCTCATGAAATGGTAGATCTGTTCGGCCAGCATGCCGTATTCGCGCGAATCTTTGCCCGTCCGCTTCTCGATCTCGGCCAGCTGCGCCTGGGCGCCGACCAGATCGCCGATCTGCAGATGGGCCTCGCCGAGATATTCGCGCACCAGCGTGTAATCCGGGTTGATGCGGAGCGCTTCCTCGTAATAGCCGAGGCCGACGGTGACACGGCCGGAATGGCGATGCGAATAGCCGAGATAGTTGAGGATGCGCGGATCCTGCTTGTTGGCGGCAAGGCTGAGTACGGCGATTGCCTCATCATAACGCCCGGCCATGGCCAGGTCGTGACCAGCATCGTAGATGTTGTCGTCGTCCAGCATGCCGTACTTCGGCGCGACGCATTTCTGCTTTTTCTTGTCCCAGACCTGCCCCTTCTTGCACTGGGTGGTGGTCTCGGTACCACCGCCACCGCCGCCGGCCGCAAACACCGGAACCGCAAAGAACTGCAGCGCGACAACCGCCGCAGCCGCCTGGATCAACACTCTTTTATGCATCGAAGCCTCCTTGAGGGATAATGACGATCTTGAGGGAAAATGACGATAATGAAAAGCTAACGCCGGGATGCAGACTTTTCATCCCGGAAACCCGCAGCCGCCGAAACTATTTGTGCGGCCGTGCCTAACCTGAATTCCGTCAAGGCGGGAGCCAGGGATCAGAACATGACGTGACGCGCGCTGCAAATCAGCTATCATTCGGGAAGATCAGCGGGGGTACCCCGAGAGTGCAACAGCGCCGTGAGCGGGAATGGGAGCTATCTATCGGCCCGGACACCGTGCGCCTGTTCATTCTCAAGGCAAAGGGACTGAGTGCTGCCGTCAACGAAGACTATGCCGACGGTGCCGAGCATGAGGTCGAGCTCGATGGTGAATCACATGCCAATCACCACCATGACGGTCTGGCGGAGGAAAGCGCGGAAGACCTCACCGAGGAAGAGCTGCGCGAGCTGATCAACGACCTCAACGTCGACGAAGCGGCCGAGTTGATCGCGCTGGCCTGGGTCGGCCGCGGCGACTATGACGCAGCGGAATGGTCCGATGCGGTTGCCGCCGCGCGCGACCGCGCCAACAAGCGCACGGCGAAATACCTGCTCGGCATGCCGCTTTTGGCCGACTGGCTGGAAGAAGGGCTGGAAGCGATTGGCGCGTAACGACGTCGTTACCGTTCGTGATGGGCCGCAGGCAACCTCCGGGCGTTCGCGCCGTTGAGGACGATGGGGTCTGTTGTACTTTCCCGAACATGCAGGGTTGCACTAGTCATGGTCGTCACGGCTCTGCTGCTGACGCAAGCCGACGCCAAACAGCGCAAGAAGCATTACACGCCGCTGTCACAGCGGTTGGAGCAGTTGTTTTCACCGCGGGTCGACTCGCATCCTAAGCCGCGCAGCAAACACCGCCAGAAGCCCAGGCCACAGCGGCACATCACGCCAAAGCAGGTGGAACAAAAGACCCCGGATAAAGAGCCCTCGCCCGCCGATGTTCCGGTGCAGCCCTCGCGCGTTGTCCCGCTGCCCGAGGCGCGTCCTTCAGAGGCGCCGAAGACCGGCGCGGCACCGATCGAAAAGCAAAAGGCCGAAGGTCCGAACCCCCTTGGCGCGCCCAACCGGTCCAATGACGATCGATTCAACGAAGAAAAGTCCCGTTTTAAAAAGCAGGCGCGGCCCGGACCGTCAGCCCCGAAGCCGTCGACCGATAAGCAAAGCGAGCCCGAGCCGCCGGCCGCGGTGCCGATTCCGACACAAAAGCCAGACACTTCGGAACCTGAAGCTCAGCCGCTGGCCGTTGCTCCGCAACCACCTGAAAAACCCGATGCCGGCGACAAGAAGATGCTGCCCGATGCGCGCTCGGCCGATGTGCCCGATGCAAAAATGCCGGCGGCGGAAGTCGCCTGTCGCGAGCGGCTGACGGCCCTTGGTGTCGAATTCGAGGAGCATAAGGCGGAAAGCAATCCCGACATCGGCTGCTCGATCCCCTATCCCCTGGTGCTGAAGTCGCTCGGAAAATCCATCGCCATCGGCCCCGCGACCGAACTCAACTGCCCGATGGCCGAGGCGGCAGCCCGCTTTGCCGCCGAAATCATCCAGCCTGCGGCGAAAGCCGAATTCGGCGCCGACCTGAAATCGATCAACCAGGCATCGGCCTTTGTCTGCCGGCCGCGCAACGGCACGCGCCATCTGTCGGAACATGCCTTCGGCAACGCGCTCGATATTGCCAGCTTCACGTTGTCGGATGGCAGAAAGGTCGAAGTCGGTCCAACGCCGCCCGAGAAGGACGGCAAATTCCTCAATGCGGTGCGCAAGGCCGCCTGCGGACCGTTCAAGACCGTGCTTGGACCGGGCGCGGACCCGGACCATTCCCTGCATTTCCATCTCGATCTCGAACCGCGCCGGAATGGTGGCACTTTCTGCCAGTGATGGCCCTCCAGTGATCGTCATGCCGGTGATGGTCTGGCTGCCGCATTTCGGCCGCAGGCATGAACGCGGACGCTGAGTTTTCCTTTACCCTTGATCGTTAAAATCCCACCGATCAAGGACAGGATTCCGCCCATGGCCGCAATATTTCGCGCCGCCGCGAAGGCAAAAAGCGCAGCGATACTGGCCGCCGGTCTTGCGCTGGCCGCCGTTTCAGCTTGCAACACGGGCAGCGTGCTGTCGCTGCAGCCGGCCGTCGATGTTGGCTCGCAGACCGCGGCCGTGCCGCAATATGAAGGCATGCAGAAGCTCGTCCCGTCCAATCCCTATATGACTGCCGCCTATCCGCGCATCGACGAGCCGATGTCGGAGTCGGAGCCGCAGCAGATGCCGGCCAGCGAAACCGATTGCCGTGGCGAGCTGAAGCGCCTTCGCGTCGTCTACACCGATGTCCAGCCGATCCACGAGGGACAGTGCGGCATAGACTGGCCGGTCAAGGTCTCCGCCATCGGCGGCATCCAGATGAAGCCCGCCGCAACATTGACCTGCGACATGGCCGCAAGTTTCGCCGCCTGGACCAGCAACGAACTGGTTCCCTCCGCCCGCTGGCGCTATTTCTCGGGCGTCAAGACCATCCACCAGGGCTCGAGCTATTCCTGCCGCAACATCGCCGGCGAAGGTGTCCTGTCCGAGCACGGCAAGGGCAACGCCCTCGACGTCATGAGCATCGAGCTCAACAACGGCGACGACATCGACGTGCGCAAGCCCGGCCTGTTTGCCTTCCGCACCCGCAGCTTCCTCAACAATGTGCGTGCCGACGGCTGCCAGTATTTCACCACCGTGCTCGGTCCCGGCTACAATTACGATCACCGCAACCATTTCCATTTCGACATCAAGAACCGCAAAAGCGGCTACCGCGCCTGCCGCTAAAGCGTTTCACCGTTCAGAAATCAGTCGGGATTGGCGTTCCTGGTGGAAGCGATGATTTGCTGGGCCACCAGATCCTGGATGCGCCAAAGGTTCCTGTCGCGGATACCGCTCTCTTCCAACTTGCTGACGGTTCGGAACAGGTATTGAGCCGACGAGCCCCAATGCCCGGCAGCCCGCGCCAGCGTGTCGGCAACCTGCTCCAATGGCAGCCGGCCGGCATAGGCCCTGCCGTCTGGCGCGGCGACGAAAGCCAAGGCCCGCAACGGCCCATCCTTGGTCTTGACCTTGATCCAGCATGGCACGTTAGTCGGCGGGTTGGCATCGATCTCGCGGCGCATCAACTGGCCAAGTTGCCCGACATGGTCTTCCGCGGGCAGCCGATAGACGATGCCGTTGCAGCTGCCGCCTCGATCGAGCGCCAGCATCAGCGCCGGCAAATCACGGGTTCCGCGCCAACGGGTCAGCGTCAGGCAAAACGAGCGGTGCCATCCTGGCGCCGTGGCCGGGCGCTGCTCGACATGGGCAAATTCGGGGTTCCAGATCAGCGACCCGTAGGCAAAGACCCATAGCGCTTCAGGCCGATGCTCCGACAGAAGTTGCTCGACAAGACTATCGAACTCCGCGTCTGTATGCTCGGTTGTTCCGGGCTCGGGACCCGGATCCGGTTCGACACGCTCGACCCTTGCGACAAGGTCCGCGGTCAATGCCATCGAGCTGCGACCCACCGGCTTCTTATCCATTGCTGCTCACCCCCCGCAAAAACGATGGCCGACGATAGAACGGCTGCTCGCCGCTGGCCATTGATTTCCAGGGTCCGTCAGGCACAGATACCGCACGGATCGAGCCGCTTTCATGAGCCGACGAAGCCTGCAACGACGCGCATTGACCTGGCTCGCCGCTCTTCTGGCGGTCTGGCTGGCCCTCGCCTATGTCGCTGCGCCGGAATTCTGGACGGTTCGCGACCGCGGCTTTCGCACGCAGACTTTCGAGATGGTGACACACACGCCGCAAGGCATTCCGGGCGACCCGATCAATATCGGCCTTGTCGGTACCGAAAAAGAGATGATCCATGCCTTCGCCATGGCCGGATGGGATACGGCCGATGGCGTGACGCTAAAGACCGCGATCGAAATCGGTGAGAGCGTGCTGTTCGATCATCCCTATCCTGACGCCCCGGTCAGCCGGCTGCTGTTCGAAGGCCGCGCCCAGGATCTCGCCTTCGAAAAGCCGGTCGGCGGCAGCGCCGACCGGCGCCATCATGTCCGCTTCTGGCGCAGCGATGCGACCGGCGACGACGGCCGAACGCTCTGGATGGGCTCGGCCAGCTTCGACCGCGGCGTTGGTCTCAGCCACGATACCGGCGCCATCACCCACCATATCGCCCCTGACATCGACGCCGAGCGCGATCTCGTGATCCACGACCTGTCGGCGGCCGGCATGGTGATCTCNTGATCTCGGTGAGCGACATCCCGGGCATCGGCGCCACCAGGACCGGACGCAACGGCGGCGGCGATCCCTATTTCACCGACGGCAAGGCTGTTGTCGGGGTGCTCAGGCAATTCCCCTGAACCACTGTCATTTTCCAAAAATCATCGCGGACTATTTTCCTGCGGCCCGCCGCAATGCTATTGAGCCCTGATGCTATACGTCGAAATCGCCACCGTGGTCGTCCTCATCTGTGTGAACGGCCTTCTGTCGATGTCCGAGCTCGCCATCGTGTCGTCGCGCCCGGCGCGGCTCAAGGCGATGATCGACCGCGGCGTCAATGGCGCCGGGCGTGCGCTGACGCTCGGCTCCAATCCCGGCAAATTCCTGTCGTCGGTGCAGATCGGCATCACTCTGGTCGGCGTGCTGTCGGGCGCCTTCTCCGGCGCCACGCTGGGCGACAGGCTTTCGGTGTACCTGGCCTCGACCGGCATGCGCGAAAACATCGCCGACCCGCTCGGCGTCGGGATCGTCGTCGCCATCATCACCTATTTCTCGCTGATCGTCGGCGAGCTGGTGCCCAAGCAGATCGCGCTGCGCGATCCCGAGCGCGTTGCCGCCCGCGCGGCGCCTGCGATGACCATCCTAGCCACCGTCTCCGCGCCGCTGGTGTTCCTGCTCGACATTTCCGGCCGCGCCATATTGTGGCTGCTTGGCCAGCGCGGCGAGAGCGAGGAGAAGGTCACCGACGAAGAGATCAAGATGCTGGTCGCCGAGGCCGAGCATCACGGCACCATCGAATCCGACGAGCGGCGCATGATCGCCGGCGTCATGCGGCTCGGCGATCGCGCCGTGCGCGCCGTGATGACGCCGCGCACCGAGGTCGACTGGATCAATTTGCAGTCCGATGAGGGCGCCATCCGCAAGCTCTTGATGGAGACCCAGCATTCGCGCCTCCCGGCCGGCGATGGCGGCGTCGACGTCATGGTTGGCGTTGTTCAGACGCGCGACGTGCTGGCCGCCCTGCTCGCCGGCCGCGCACTCGATCCGCGCAAGCATGTGCGCGCCGCCCCCATCGTCTACGACCAGGCCGACGCGCTGGATGTGCTGCAGAAGCTGAAGGAATCCGACGTGCCGATGGCGCTGGTGCATGACGAATACGGCCATTTCGAAGGGATCGTCACGCCTGCCGACATTCTCGAGGCCATCACCGGCGTCTTCCGCGCCGACCTTGATGCCGGCGACGAGGAAAACGCCGTCAAGCGCGAGGACGGCTCATGGCTGCTCGCGGGATACATGCAAGCCGACGAGATGGCTGACGTTCTCGGTATCGACCTGCCGGAAAATCGCGATTACGAGACCGTCGCCGGTTATGTGCTGTCGCACATGCACCATCTGCCGGCGACCGGCGAATGCGTCGACGCGCAAGGCTGGCGTTTCGAGGTCGTCGACCTCGACGGCCGCCGCATCGACAAGCTGATCGCCACCCGGCTGCCCAGCGGCCATCGCGAAGTGGTGCGTTGACGCTCTGCCGTCAAAGCGAATAGCGCGCTCAGACCGCGGCTTCGATCGGTTCGGCAAGCTTCGGATTGGAGCGCGAGGCGATCAGGCAACTGGCCACGATCAGGGCCGCTCCAGCCAGCGTGGTCCAGGTCGCCGCCTCGTCGAAGAACAGCCAGCCAAACACGATCGCCCAGAGGAAGGCAGAATACTCCGTCGGGATCAGATATTGCGCTTCGGCCCGCGCGTAGGACCAGCTCATCAGGAACTGGCCGGAGAGCGACAGCGCCGTTACCCCGGCCAGCGGAAGCCAGAGATTGCCCGGCAGGGCAACCGCGAGCCAGGGAGCGGCGGGGAGAAGGACGGCGGCAACGCACAGGTTCTGGAACAGCATGATCTCGACTGGCTTGGCCACCAGCGCCTGCCGCCGCGAGAGGATCAGATTGTAGGCGTAGAACACCGTCGATGCGAGCACCGCCACCGTGCCAAGCAGGGCATCCCCGGTATAATTCCCTTGCCCGAACTGTCCGGCCATGATGATGACGACGCCGGCGATGCCCGCCAGCGACGCCCAGATCGCCTGGCGCTGTATGCGTTCGCCCAAAAGCAGCGCCGCCAGCAGGAGAGCGAACAGCGGCGCGACGAAACTAAGCCCGATCCCATCCGCTAGCGGCAATCTGGCAAGGCCCCAGAAGAACGACAGCAGAACGATGCCCACGATCACGGCGCGCAGCGCGTGTAGCCGCAGCACGGAAGGCGTGGGAAGGGAACGCGGCCCCGCCGCCCAGGCCGTGCCCGCGACCACGCTCGCAAGCATGCTTCGCCACAGCACCGTGTTGTAGACACCGACGGCGATGACCAGGATTTTCATCGCCGCATCCATGGCGGACAGAAGGAAGATCGCAAGTGCACAGACCAGCACCGGGGTCATGGGGGAAACGACGCCTGACAGGCTGGGTGACTTCACGGGGCATGCTCATGTGATGGATCGCAGCCGGATATATCAGGGGAGGACGGCCAGGCCAGATGGCAGGGCCGTGCATATGGCGGTCCAACCGATCTTCGCAGCCCCTCGATTTGAATTCGGTGCGTCGGCAGCGCCTTTCGCTATCGGCCCCAGCCTGCCCTCACCCATGATTGATCCGCTGGAAGAATGGCAA
The DNA here is from genome assembly GCF_000502535.1 of Mesorhizobium sp. LNJC391B00. NCBI lineage: Bacteria > Pseudomonadati > Pseudomonadota > Alphaproteobacteria > Hyphomicrobiales > Phyllobacteriaceae > Mesorhizobium > Mesorhizobium sp. LNJC391B00. The sequence continues at coordinate 182,841 of NZ_AYWI01000009.1, read as the reverse complement.
AAGCAGCCAAAGCCTCTATATCGATTGTCATGGATGCATCGAACGAACACGCGCTAAACGACGAGCTTCTCCAAGATATCCAGCGCCTGTCCTTCGAGTATTTTCTCAACGAGGCCAACCCTGCCAACGGCCTGGTCGCCGACCGCAACACGCAGGCGTCGCCTGCCAGCATAGCCGCCGTCGGGCTCGCTTTGTCGTCCTATCCCGTCGGTGTCGAGCGCGGTTTCATGACGCGCGATGCCGCAATCGAGCGGACGCTCGCCACGCTTCGCTTCTTCTGGAACTCCCCGCACGGGCCGGAGCCCGATGCCACCGGCTACAGGGGTTTCTACTATCATTTCCTCGACATGAAGACCGGCCGCCGCGTCTGGAATTGCGAACTGTCCACGATCGATACCGCCCTTTTGCTTGCCGGTGTTCTGGCCGCCGGCGCTTATTTCGACGAGGACGATGAGCTCGAACTGGAAATCCGCCAGCTTGCCGATGCGCTCTACCGCCGTGCCGACTGGCGATGGGCGCAGAACGGCGGCGCCACCGTCACCCATGGCTGGCGGCCTGGAAAAGGCTTTCTCCGCTACCGCTGGGAAGGATTTGACGAGGCGCTGATCCTGTACGTTCTGGGTCTCGGTTCGCCGACCCATTCGCTGCCGCCCGAGAGCTACGCAGCCTGGCTGTCCACCTACAAGTGGAAGACAATCTACGGCCGCGAGATGGTCTATGCCGGCCCGCTTTTCATCCACCAATTCTCGCATATCTGGATCGATTTTCGCGCCATCCGCGATACCTTCATGCAGGGTCACGACATCGACTATTTCGAAAACAGCCGCCAGGCGACGTATCTGCAGCGCGATTACGCAATCCGCAATCCGAGAGGATTCGCGGGCTATGGCGAGAATTGCTGGGGCGTCACCGCCAGCGACGGCCCAGGTCCGATCGCGCGGCGAGCCGATGGACGCCGCTTCTTCGGTTATCTCGCCCGCGGCGCACCGTTTGGCCCCGATGACGGCACGCTGTCACCCTGGGCGGCAATCGCCTCCTTGCCCTTTGCGCCGGAAATCGTGCTGCCGGCGCTGCGCCATTTCCACGAGATGGACCTGCGCGACGGCAACCCTTACGGCTTCACCGCGAGCTTCAACCCGACGATCGCTGCCGACGACGGCCGCGCCTGCGGTTGGGTATCGCCGGACCATGTCGGCATCAACCAGGGGCCGATCGCCCTGATGATCGAGAACTACCGGTCCGACTTCCTGTGGCGATTGATGCGCCGCGTGCCGGCCATCACCACAGGACTGCGCCGGGCCGGGTTTTCCGGCGGTTGGCTGTGACAGGCGGCGATCCTTCGCGCGGGATCGTCAAGGCATCAGCGCGACCTTGCCGGTCCGACTCCACCATCCGGCCAAGGGAGCCGAGAGCGCCTCTTCACGTGAATGAAAAAGGGCGGCGCAAACGCCGCCCTTTGGAAAAATCATCGGTCCTTGGGAGGATAAGGCTCAGGCCGCCTGGGCTTCGCCGGCAATCGCGTCGGCCTGACGCGCTGCCTTGAGCACGCGGGCCCACCAGGCAACGTCGTTGACCAGCGCCGTGGCAGCCTGGTTCAGATGCTCGATCTCCTCGAGCTTCTTCTCGCCCTGGCGCACCGCCAGGAAATCGCTCCAGGCAATGTGAACGGCGGATTTGACCGGCGCCATCTGCAATTCGACCGCGGCAAGACGCAAATGTTCGACAGCGCGCGAGCCGCCGACGCTGCCATAGCCGACGAAACCGGCCGGCTTCTTGTTCCATTCATTGGCGGCGTAATCGATGGCGTTCTTCAGCACGGCCGTCGGGCCATGATTGTATTCGGCGGCGGTGAAGATGAAGCCGTCGAATTCGGCGACCTTCTTTTGCCAGCGCTGGGCAACTTCGTTCTGCGACGGCGCCCAGGCGGACGAGGCGACCTCGTCGAAGAAGGGCAGCGGCCAGTCGCGCAGGTCGACGGTCTCGACGTCGATGTCGGCATGAGATTTCGCGATCTTGGCGATCCACTGGGCGGGCACATCGGCGAAACGCGCGGCGCGTGTCGAACCGACGACGATGGCGATTTTGGGCTTGGACATGGGGCTCTCCATATATGCAAAAGCTGGTATCGTTTGGATACCGGCGCTATATGAGATACTGACAAATGGCAGCGCAAGGAGGCACCGTTATGTTACTGAGGCACCCGCACAACACCGAAGACTGCCGCGCCGTCTCGGAAATCCTGCAGCGCGTCGGCGACAAATGGACCGTTCTGGTCGTCGGCAAGCTGGGCGGCGGACCGCTGCGTTTCAATGAGTTGCGCGCCGCTGTCGGCGGCATTTCGCAGAAGATGCTGACCACCACCTTGCGCGGTCTTGAGCGCGACGGCTTCGTCACCCGAACCGTGTTCCCGACCATCCCGCCACGCGTCGACTATGAGCTGACGGAGCTCGGCCATGAGCTGCTGGTGCCGGTCGGCGCGCTCGGCGAATGGGCGCGGAAGAACACCTCGCGGGTCCAGGCGGCGCGTGAAAGATTCGATGGCGTGCACGCCTGAAAACCGTTGCCCAGCAATAGTTTACGGATTTTGCCGTCGACGACGCGTACCCGGGTTTAACTGGATCCGCCCTGGCATCGTTGGTCGCGCCATCGCGACATAGCTGCAGCGTTTCGTTCGCCGGCGCATCATCATTTTGAGGCTGACGAGGTCTTCCGCTGACGGGCCCTCAGGCCTTTGACGCAGGGTTGCTGCAACACACTGCGCCGCACGTCTCTACCCTTGCAGACCGCTGGGCAGTCCGCTCGTTGCCAACGGTCCGGTCGTGCGTGCAGGCAACGCTTGGAAGCTCTTTCCTGATCTCGGTATAAGCGGTCGTGCCAAGCAGGCAGATCACCGCGACGAGGGCCGCCACGAGCCAGCCGTTCAGCATGTGTTGACGCATTGTCTTCCCTCCGCCGCCCGCAGAATCGGATGTGAAGGCAACCATTGGATGTCGCGCAGCGCATCGCCCGCGCGGGGGATGTTACATAAGCGCAAGCTTGGCAGAATCGACGATGTCAACTTTCGGTTGGAATCGGCTTCGGCTTGCCGTCGCTATCCAGCGCCACCATGACGAAATCGGCGTGGGTGACCTTCTCCATCAGGTCGGAGAGGTAGCGTTGCGCCCAGGCCTCGACCTTGAGCGTCATGGAGGTGCGGCCGACGCGCTCGACATGGGTGTAGATGCACAGCGTGTCGCCGATCTTCATCGCCTTGGCGAAGGACATTTCCTTGACCGCCGCCGTCACCACGCGGCCCTTGGCCCGCTCGGCCGCACGGATGCCGCAGGCAAGATCCATCTGCGCCATCACCCAGCCGCCAAAGATGTCGCCGGCCGCATTTGCATCGGCCGGCATGGCGAGCGTACGCAAGGTCAGATCGCCGATCGGCCGTCCGTCCGCGTAATGCACCATCCGAGATTCCCCTAAAGCGATAGCCCTTGATCCCGTAGCGTCACGGGCCCAAGAGGTCAACGCGACGGGCGAGGCTCCCGGCGCAATGTCGGTTCCATGGTGGCTTTTCCGACCAGGCGTCTCACGGTCGCTTTTTTCACAAGCCATGCCGGAAGCCGCAGGGGCGCGGCCAAGCCGTCGCGGATAGGCTGCGCTCAGTTTTGCGGAGCCGCCAACACCAATCATGCAGACTTATGACTTCATCATCGTCGGCTCCGGCTCGGCCGGCTCGGTTCTGGCCGACAGGCTGTCGATTTCGGGCCGCTTCTCCGTGCTGGTGCTGGAGGCCGGCGGCAGCGACCGCCGCTTTTATGTCCAGATGCCGCTCGGCTACGGCAAGACCTTCTTCGATCCGGCGGTCAACTGGAACTACAAGCCCGAGCCGGACCCCGGCCTTGCCGGCAATGTCGACCATTGGCCGCGCGGCAAGCTGCTTGGCGGCTCCAGCTCGATCAACGCCATGGTCTGGATCCGTGGCGCGCGCGAGGACTTTGACGACTGGCGCGATGCCGGAAATCCCGGCTGGGGCTATGACGATCTGTTGCCGGGCTTCAAGGCGCTCGAGGACAATGAGGCCGGTGCCGATAGATGGCGCGGCACGGGCGGGCCGCTGCATATCACCGACACGACGAACGCCGTCCATCCGCTGACCAGGCGCTACCTCGCAGCCGGCCAGCAAGCCGGGCTGCCGCTCAACCCCGACTTCAACGGTGCCGCCCAGGAAGGCGTCGGCACCTACCAGATCTCCACCAAAAACGGCCGCCGCATGTCGGCCGTGCGCGCCTTCCTGCGCCCCGCGATGAAGCGCAAAAACGTCCGCGTCGAGACGAATGCGCTGGCGAGCAGGATCCTGTTCGAGGGCAAGCAAGCCGTCGGCATCGAATATTTGCAGAACGGCGAGACCAAGACGGCGCGGGCCGGCCGCGAAGTCATCCTGTCCGCCGGCTCGATCAACTCGCCGCAGCTCTTGCAACTGTCCGGCGTCGGCCCCTCGGCACTGCTCAAGGGGCTTGGCATCCCGGTCGTCCACGCCAACGAAAATGTCGGCGCGCATCTGCAGGACCATGTCGGCATCAACTATACCTTCAAGGGAAACGTGCCGACGCTCAACCAAATCCTGCGGCCCTGGTGGGGCAAGCTGCTGGTCGGCATGCAGTACATCCTCACCCGCTCCGGCCCGCTGTCGCTGTCGATGAACCATGGCGGCGGCTTCTTCCGAACCGACCCGGCGTTTTCGCGCCCCAACATGCAGCTTTATTTCCAGGCTTTCTCGACCGTCATTCCGAAGAGCGGCGAGCGGCCGATCCTGACGCCGGATCCGTGGCCGGGCTTTTCCATCGGCCTCTCCAACTGCCGCCCGTCCAGCCGCGGCGAGATCATGATCCGCTCCAGCAATCCGCTGGACTATCCCAGGATCGTCGCCAACGCCTATTCCACCAACGCCGATGTCGACGAGATGCTGGCGGCGGTGAAATTCGTGCGCAAGATAGCCTCGATGCCCGCCATGGCCGAGATCATCACTGAGGAGGTTTTGCCGGGCCCATCGATCCAGTCGGATGCTGACCTGATCCAGGATTTCAGGAAGCGCTCAGGCACCGTCTATCACCCGGTCTCGACCTGCCGCATGGGGCCGGACGCCGGGGCCGCCGTCGTCGACCCGCGCCTGAAAGTGCACGGGCTCGAAGGTCTGCGCGTCATAGACGCCTCGATATTTCCCGCCAACATCACCGGCAACACCAACGCCGCCTCGGTCATGACCGGATGGAAGGGCGCCGAACTGGTTCTGGAGGACCAAAAATGAAGATCACCGACGTCAAGACCTGGGTAGTCGGCAATCCGCCGCCGGGCATCGGCGGCAAGTATTTCATCTTCGTCAAGCTGACCACCGATGGCGGCGTCGTCGGTTACGGCGAGGCCTACAACGCCACCTTCTCGGCTCACATAACAGCGAAGCTGGTCGAGGACATGGCCGAGCGTTACCTGATCGGCCACGATCCGCATGACATCGAGACCTTCTTCCGCCGCGCCTATTCCTCAGGATTTACCCAGCGCCCCGACGTTACCGGCATGGGCTGTTTCTCGGCGCTGGAAATGGCCTGCTGGGACATTGTCGGCAAGGAAGCCGACAAGCCGGTCTACAAACTGCTCGGCGGCCAGGTGCACGAGACGCTGCGCTCCTACACCTATCTCTATCCGCACACCGGCAGCGTCCATTCGGAGGACGCGCCGGACGGCCGGAACGTCTACAATGACCCCGAATTGGCGGCCGCCTGCGCGCTCGAATATGTCGAGCAGGGGTTCAACGCCGTCAAGCTCGACCCGGCAGGCCCCTACACCGCCTTCGACGGCCACCAGCCGCGCCTGATCGACATCGATGTCTCCACCCGCATGGTCAAGGCGATCCGCGAAGCCGTCGGCACCCGCGCCGATATTCTGTTCGGCACGCATGGCCAGTTCACCGCGTCGGGTGCGCTGCGCATGGCACGCACCATCGAGCCCTACGATCCCTTGTGGTTCGAAGAGCCGGTGCCGCCGGACATGCCCGAAGTGATGGCTCAGGTGGCGCGAGGCACGTCGATCCCGATCGCCACCGGCGAGCGGTTGACGACCAAGTTCGAATTCGCCCGAATCATCGAGAACCGCGCCGCCACCATCCTGCAACCGGACCTTGGCCGTTCCGGCGGCATTCTCGAAACCAAGAAGATCGCCGCCATGGCCGAGGCATACCACATCCAGATCGCGCCGCACTGCTATTGTGGGCCGATCGTTGGCGCCGCCAACATCCAGCTGGCGGTGACGCTGCCCAATTTCCTCATCCTGGAATCGCTGAAGCAGTGGGACGGCTTCCACGCGACACTGCTCAAGAAGAAGATCGAATGGCAGGACGGCAATGTCATTCCATCGAAGGAGCCGGGCCTCGGCGTCGAGCTGGACGAAGCGGTCTGCGACGCGCATCCCTACACCGGCAAGGACCTGCATTTGCAGATGATGCAAACGCCGCTGATGCCGTGAGCGAACGCTACGCCTTCATCGGCCTTGGCCATCTCGGCGGCAACCTTGCCGCCAGCCTGTTGCGCAACGGTTTTGTCGTCATCGTCTTCGACCGCGACCCCGCCGCCGTCGAGCGCCTCGTGGCGCTCGGCGCCACGGCCGCGACCAGCCCGGCCGAAGCGGCGGCACAGGCCGGCAATGCCATTACTTGCCTGCCCTCGCCCAAGGTCAGCGAAGCGGTGCTGGCGAATGCCGGCGGCCTGCTCGAGGGTCTGCCCAGGGGCGGCTCCTGGATCGAGATGTCGACCAACGGCCGCGACGAGATCCTGCGCCTCGCCGCCCTCGCCGCGGCCAAAGGCATCGAGACGCTGGAGTGCCCGGTCACCGGCGGCGTGCATCTGGCCGCGGTCGGAAAGATCACCGCGCTTGTCGGCGGCGATGCTGCGCTTTACGAGCGCCATCGTCCGGCCATCGAAGCGATGTGCGCAAAGTCGTTCCTGATGGGTCCGGTCGGCTCGGCGGCGGTGATCAAGGTGATCACCAACATGCTGGCCTTCATCCATCTCGTCGCCGCCGGCGAGGCGCTGATGTTGGCCAAGCAAGGCGGCCTCGACCTCGCGCAATCCTACCACGCCATCGTCGCCTCCTCCGGCAACAGCTTCGTCCATGAGACCGAAAGCCAGCTCATCCTCAACGGCTCCTACGACATTGGCTTCACCATGGACCTGGCACTGAAGGACCTCGGCTTTGCGCTTGCGATGGGCAGGGAGTTCAGACTGCCACTCCAACTGGCGCCGCTTGTGAGTGAGATTTTCCTGATGGGCAAACAGGAATATGGCGGCGGCGCCTGGTCGACCCAGATCGTCAAACTGCTCGAGGATGCCGTCGACATGGATCTGCGCGCGCCCGGTTTCCCAGCCAAGCTGGAAAGCTAAGCCGGGTAAATATGTCCTGCGATTTCAGGCCCCTGGCCGGTTGGCCGGAATCGCCGCTCAAACCACCTGAATCAATCCCTCAACGCCTTGATTCAATATCTCAGCGTCAGCGCTCCGGGCAGGATCTCAAACGTCGCGGGTATACGCCCCGGCGACTCGCCATCTATGTCGACCAGCGCGCCGTTCTTCTCGACATCGCCGATAGGTTCGACCACCACTTTCCGGCCACGCAATATGGTGATGGCCGGATGGTTGCGGTGCCGGCCGCCATAGAGCAGCCGAATATCCCAGATCAGCTTCAGCTTGCCGGCCGCGCGCAGGATGACGATGTCGAACTGGCCGTCGGCGAGTTCGGCGTCCGGGGCGATCATCATGCCGCCGCCGAAGAACTTTCCGTTGGCGACCGCCACCAGCGCCATGCGCGCCTCGACCGGGGTGCCATCGTCGACGGTGATCCTGACGTCCTGGAAGCGGTAGCGGATGAACTCGACCACGGTGCGCCAGAAAAACAGCGCCTTGGCCGACATCCTGCCCTTGCGCTTGTCGGCATTGACCGCACGGTCCGTGGCGCCGGACAGGCCGAGGCTGGCGATATTGATGAAGTGCCGGCTGGCCAGCGCGCCATGGTCGTCGATGTAGCAGATGCGCCCGGCATCGACCTTGCGCGCCTTGGCTTCGGCGATCCGCTTCAACGCCGCATCCACCTCTTTCGGCAGGCCAAGTCCGCGCGCGAAATCGATGCCGGTGCCGCAAGGCAGCAAGGCAAGTTCGGTTGTCCGGCCGCTCTCATCGAATGCCTGCAGCAATCCGTCGGCCACCTCGCTGGCGGTGCCGTCGCCGCCGGCCGCGATCACCAGCCCGAAGCCGCTTGCCGCGAGGTCGAGCGCCAGCCTTTCGGCGTCGCCCTCGGCCTGCGTCTCGCGCAGCTCGAATTCGCCGAAATGCTTTTTCAGCGATGCGGCGACCTCCGGCCAATGCCGTTTCAGCCGGCCGCCGCCGGCAATCGGATTGAGCACCACCCCGACTTTCAATGCGCACCCTCCCCGCACCGAGCCGATAGGCTCGATGCTTGCCGGCATTGAAGCCCGCGCCAGCCGGCGGAGCAAGGGGCACAGCCGATCAGGCGCCAAAAAGCGGGCGGGCTGTCTAATGCAGCTGGAGTCGAAATTCCGAGCTTTGTGGCAAACGATCCCCGATAATCCCGTTATCCACAGGCTCACGCCCATTCCCCAAAACCCTTACCCGGCGTAAGTTTAACCATCTCAGGCGGCTACCGATCGCCACGCCGAAAGGCAAAGCGAAAAGGCGGATTTCCTGAGGCCCGTACGGCCCGAAGCGAGAGCAGGCTTGCTTGTTCGAGGGACGGATGCCGAGACCTACGGGGCCGCGGAAAGCGTGCGAACGCCAACGGCGGACCGATGCTGCCATGAAGGACGGCGAAAACCTTCGATGGCGCGCCGAACGAAGCTCGCAAGGGTGGAGAACGGCGTGGTCTGGAACGGGCACTGCCCTCGGGCGGTGACTGGCAGGACCGTCAAAATCAAGGCCGGCATGGCGCGACGACTTTGCGGAAGTTGCTGCCGCGACCGTGTCCTGATCTGACAGGGAGGCGCTGGGAGAAATCCCGGCGCCGACTGTCTTTTGGGCCAAGGTCCGGTCGGCGAAGCGACGCGTGAAGAAGCCGATACTTTGCTGGAACGCGATTTCGGCGCTGACGGAACCATCTTCATCACCATGCGCGATCAGCAATTCACCGACATGATCCCGCGCCTGATCGACAGAGGCGTGTCCTTCGTCGAGATCGGTGGCAATGACGCGATCATGCTCACCGTGCTTTCGGCGGCAGACTTCGCTCCGCCCGAAGGCGCCCGGGCGCTGTTCAGCCAACCGTTCCGATCGATCCGGCCACCCGTCGCACCGGGCTGATCGTCGCCGTGCGCAAGCTGCACATCGTGCTGCCGGCGCTGTTCGAAGCAGGCGCGAGGCTGGAACACCTCTACGACTGAAGACGCGCCCTGCACCGCGGCCTGCCCGGCGGGCCAAGCTACTTCTTCGGGCCGATGCCCGGGATCAAATTGAGGCCAGCGTTTATATATTCCGGCCGTATGGCGCCGCTGATGAGCGTGAAGGTGGCGAGCATGATGCTGGCCAGCGCACCGTCATGCCATGGCCTGAGGGCCAGCGCGTTGACGGCATAGGCCCAGAATGGGAAGGCGAGCATCGACATGACGATGTTGGCTCCCGGAGCCTCCGCATTGTCGGCTGAATCGCTGACCGATTTCAGATACACCGGCGTCATCGCCAGCGCGACGATCAACATGATCCATGAAATGGTCCAGACGCTGATACCGGCCATTTCAATCTTATAGATGGCTGCCTGCACCTTACCCGGAATGTCCCTCGGATTGCCTTTGGTCTCTTCCGCCACCGCATCGGTCAACGCCTTGGCAACCGGCTGCTCAGTGGCATTGACCAGGATGGAGTTGACGAAGATGAAAAATGCCACGACTTCGGCAGGCACGTACTTCGCAACCCGGTCGAGATAGCCGTCGCCGCCTTTCGATCCTTGATCTTCTTGCTTGTCATCGTCGACGCCGAGCGGAGCATCGCCTGGAATGCCCTCGAGCGTTGAATCCCTTTTCGGCACAGGCTCAGCGGACCGGACAATTCTTCCCATGACAAACCCCTCCTATATTGTTGTATCGCCCCATGAGTATCGTAGTAGAAAACCGGGCCAAGAAACAGTTGTCGCGGCCATAGCCGACAAGATTTATTCAGGCTTCTTCCTGCAAATGCATCACGCTCCCGCCCTATCTGCTACCGGGTGTCTCGAAATCAACCTATAGTGAGCCGTACCCGAAAAACGCATCCCCCGGCTCATCGCGTGATCGCGGCCAAAATCCCGCCTTGTTCGCGCGCGATGGAAGGACTGGCTGCCGGGGGGCAATCCGAAGGACAAGACCGTGATCAAGACCGCCCTTGTCGCCATGACCATTGTCGGCTGCGACTGCGACGCCAAGCTTTGCGAATATATCGGCGAGACGCCGGCGAAGTGGGCGACTATCGCCGACTGCGAAGCGGCGATGAAAAGCCAGATGCTGCACCAGAAGAACTTCGACTATCCGCTGGTCTCTGGCATCTGCCGCAGCAAGGGGTCGGCGTCTTCTTCGCAACTGGCGGCGGCCGCATCCCGCCCGGAACTGAAGCCGGCCAGCCGGAATGTCCAAACCCCGTTGCCGCCGGAACTGAGCCATCGGCCGAGCGTTCCCGTCGGCTCCCCGACGACGGCCATGGAGGCAGCAGCGGTACGGCCCGTCGCCTACGAGCAAGTGGTCGATGGCGGAACAGGCGTGCTCTACCGCACCAGGAACGGCTACGCCGTGGTCAAGACAGATCTCGGCCGCGTCGCGTCGGCAACGGTCGGCATTGCCAAGCGGTCCGCGAACTGGCTGGCAGGGCTGGTGCCGAGCGGGTTGTGAGCGGCCTGCCGTTCGGACCATACCACGCTGTCGCACTGCCGTTGAAAACTCCAGATAGATGCATGATGGTGTCAGGCATCGACACGCAGGAGCGCCATTTCATGAAGCATGCAGTTCGAACCGTGCTGTCCCTGGTGCTGGCGTTGGCGCCGGTTCCGGCCGGTGCGCAGGATTCCGGCCAGGGCGGCGACAAGGTTGTAGGCGTCGCCAGGGACGATCCGGACATGGCGGCGGCCATTGCGCAGGCGCGCGCCAGCCTCGATGAATTCCTGTCCTTGTCGGATGCGCCGCCAGCCGGGACAACCAGCTACAAGTTGAAAGTCGAGGTCAGGGACGGAGACGCCTCGGAGCATTTCTGGATCATCCCCTTCCACAAGACCGCGACCGGATTTGCAGGAACATTGGCCAATGAGCCGCAAGCGGTGCACAATGTCGTGGCCGGCCAGGAACTCGAATTCAAGCGGGACGATATTTCCGACTGGGGCTACACCAGAAACGGTCGCCAGGTCGGGAGCTTCACCGTCTGCGTGATGTTCAAGACGATGGCGCAAGAAGACGTCGAATATTACCGCCAGAACTACGGCTTCGCCTGCTGACGCGCGGCAGCCTGGCTAATGCATGCGCCTAAACAGGACCTCCGTTTTGGGGCAACGATATGCATCAAAACAAGACCTGAAGCGCGTCGCATGAATTCGTTTCGACGCGCGGCGCTTTAGGCCTCGCCATCCGTCGCGCCGGTCTTGCGCACCAGCGCCGCCGTCGCCAAGATCGCGCCCATATCGGCGATCATCGGCGCGATGTGCTTGGTGTAATCGAGTGGCACGGAAATGGCGGGCAGTTCGAAGAAATTCTTCGGCTGCGGCAAGAGCAGGAAACCATCGCTGCCATTAAGCGCCACCCGCGCCGGATCATCGCGCCATGTCTCGTGCAGCCATTTCAGCGCCTGCGCCAGCCGGCCGCTCACCAACGGCTGGGCGGCGGCGACATTGTCGGTGCGAAATTCGTAGTCGCCGTCGAGCAGCGGATCGCCGCTGGACAGTTCCTCCATCTTGCCGGCGAAGATGCCGCGGAAGAAACCGACCACCGCGTTGCTGCGGCGTGTCGCGACCAATATGCCGGGGAACGGCGCAATGGTCTCGAAGGCGACGACGACGCCCTTGAAGACCGTCGACGAGCCTTTGCCCGACCCTTGGCGCAACTCCGCCTCGTAAAGCTCGAAGGGAAAATCCTCGTAGCGGCCTGACACGATGTCGTCGAAGCTCTGCCGGTTGAAGGCGCCGACCACGGCGCGCGGCAGCCGGTCGAAGGAATTCGGCGTCACGCTGTGCTGATAGCGCACATCCCTGATGAAGCCGAAGATGATCGGCAGCAGCGTGTCACGGAACGATTGCTGCAGCCGCGTCGCCGGCCTGATCGCCAGGAAGTACAGCAGCAGCGCCGCGAAGAAACCGCCGACATAGAGGAACACATGCGGCGTCGAGAACCATTGCTCGTTCAAGTCGGCGACCTTGTTGAACAGCCAGGCCACCAGCACGACAAAAACCAGCAGCAGCCCCAGAAACACCGGCACCCGCCAGCGCACCTGGCGGCAGGCCGAAGCCCGTCCAGCCTCATAGATCTCGATATTCTTCCTGATGCCGGCGACCACCGCTTCATCAGGCATGAACTCAGCTGCTTCCATCGCCCCCTCGCAAAGTCCTATTATACCTATGATAACGGGAAAGTTGTCAGTCGCCAAAGATCGCCTTCAGCCTGGCCTGGACCTTGCCCTTCACCCGGCCAGTCAGCGCCTCGACCGGAACCAGCCGCTCATGCCCGCCTGCGCGCAGCCGCATGAAGGGATGCATCCGGTACCCGGCGATCGCACCGCGCATGCCGAGATCGGCGCTGACATCGACGACGAAAATGCCGGCGATGCGGCCGGGCCAGGGCTGCCGCGCCAGCGCCGTGCCGAGGAAGTCGCCAAGCCCGTAAGCCACGAGCGTCTTGCCGACCCATTGCACCGGCTGCACGACATGGGCGTGGTGCCCGGCAATCAGCCCGACGCCGTGACCGGCCAGCACCCTCGCCAGCGTTTGCGTTTGCGGCTGCGGAAAATGCCGGAACTCCCAGTCCCAGTGCGGCACCGCACAGGTGAGGTCGATGTTCTTGTCGGCCGCGCCGCTCGGCCATGCCGCCGGATCGCTTTGCATCGACACACGCTCATTGAAAACTGCGGCGTCGGCATTGCGCCACAGTGTGAAAGCGGCAAAGCCGATCGTCAGTGGCCCGGCCTTGACCTGTTCGACCGGCCCTTTTTTCGCGGTGCCGATGGGGCGGATGCCAAGCCGCTTCAGCGCCGCAACCGTCTCGTCGAAACCGGCGACGCCCTGGTCGAGCACATGGTTGTTGGCCAGCGACAGCACGAGCCTTTCGCGCGCGATGCCTACGGCGGCAAGCGCCGCGGCAAGAAACCGCTCGCTCATCGCATGGTGAGTGCCAAGCCGCGTGCCAAACGCCACGCTCGGCCGCTCGACGACCGGACTTTCGCAATTGCCGATCACCAGATCGGCTGAGCCCAAGAGCTTTGCGATCTCCGGATCGCACTCCGGCGCACTATGGTTGGCCACCGCCGAAATATCGCCGACAAAGGCCAGCCGCACCTTGCGCCCTGGCGGTGGATCGATGAGTGTCGTTGCCGCGATCGGCGCAAAATCCCTGACATCGCCGCCGAGAGACGGTTTCAGGAAGCGCGGCAGCCATGACAGTTTGTAGGAAAGCGGATAATTCGACACGCAACGCCCAATCGTTTGCCCAATCGGTTAGCTTGTGTAGACGGTCTGCCCGGGAAGTGTCGACCGTCAGTCCTTGAAACACTGCCGCCGGCAGACACGGCGCCAAATGCGTGTAATGTCTGCGCATCGCATAGTGGAGGGATGAGATGACACGTTTTGCAGGCCTGCTGGCGTCCGCCCTCCTCCTGTTGCTGCCTTTATCTTCGGCCCGCGCCGCCGCGCCCGAAGCGGCAACCGCTTTGTTCGAGGCCAAAACGGTGACCGAGCGCAACGCCGCGCTTACCACGCTCGAGGCTGCAGCCCAGGGCGATCCGGCGTCAGCCTATGCCGCCGGCGCCGGCGAATTCTTCACCGCGCTGGAAATCCTCGCCGGCGGTCTGCACCGCCACGGGTTCGAAAGCCCGCAATCCTTCATGCTGCCGCTGATGCGGCTGCCGATTCCGGACAATCCCAATCCCGAACCGCTGACCTATGAGCAGTTCCGCGCCATTCTGGTCGCCTTCCGCGACCGGCTGGAGACATCCGCGGCCACTCTGGGCTCGGTACCCGCCGATGCCGATATCGGCATGGTCGTCGACCTCACCCATGCCGGCATCGATCTCAACGAAGACCGTGCCATCGCGCCGGATGAAAGCATAGCCGCGATCATGGCCTCGCTGTCGCGCGGCGGTATCTCGTCGGACGGCGCCGCTCCCTCGCTCACATTCCGCTTCGACCGGGCCGACGGTTTCTGGCTGCAGGGCTATGCCGAATTCCTGATGGCGCAGGCCGATTTCTGGCTGGCGCATGATTTCAGGACCATGTTCGACGGCTCGTTCCACATGCTGTTCCCGCACGCCAAACTGCCGCTGCAGGACGTTCTGGTGCCTCCCGCCGGGGACATGGGCAGCAGCATCTTCTCATCGGAATGGCGCATCGCGGATTTCATCTCCATGGTTCACCTCGTCAACTGGCCGGTGGTCGAGCCCGAGCGACGTCAAGCGGCGCGCCGCCATCTGCTCGAAATGATCCGGCTGTCGCGCCAGGACTGGAAGGCGATCCGCGCCGAGACCGACAATGACCGCGAATGGCTGCCGGGACCGCAGCAGAAGGGCGAGAACCCGCTCACGGGACTCGAAGTCGGCGAGGAGCAGGTCGAGGCCTGGCTCGCCACTCTGACCATGGCCGAAGACCTTTTGGAAGGCCGCAAGCTGCTGCCGCATTTCCGCATCACGGCCAGCACCGGCCAGGGCATCAACATGAAGCGTTTCTTCGAAGAACCGAAGCCTTTCGACCTGGTGCTGTCGATTACCGGCCCGGCCATCGCGCCCTACCTCGAGAGTGGTGAGATCGTGACCAGCGGCGAGTTCGACCAGATCCAGCGTCAGTTCGGTGGCGGTGGGTTTTTGACCTTCGCGCTGTGGTTCAATTGAGCAGGTGGCCCGGCTTTGCGTGACACAGCTCCTGACACCCTTGTGTCAGGAGCTTCGACCCGCTTAGTGTCCCTTGCCACTGCACTCTTTCCATTTTGGCGGACTCTGCCCATATTTGGGGCATGGCCAAACTTCCCGAGAAAAAGACACCGTCTCCGGCGGGTGACAACAGCGCTTCGCCGCCCAAGCGGCGCAGCCCGTTGACCGATTTCCTCGATGCTTCGGAGCCCTTGCACAAGGGTGGCTTCGCCGAGGCGCCGCAGGCTGACTTCACCGGCACGCCGCTGAGCGGCTCCATTGCCGACTGGGCAGAGCAGATAGAGCAGGAGGCCGAGAAGGAAGGCCGTCTCACCGGTAAGGGCGATGGCAAATCACCAAGGTCCGCGAAGAAGATCCCGGAGCGGTCCGCTGCGCCCGGCCGCAGTTCGCGCGGGACCTCGATGGGTGGCGCGGCAACGGCGCGCGAGCGCACCGCCGCCGGCCTCAACCCGGTCGCCGGTCTCGACATCTCGCTGGAAGACGCCGAGACGATGGCCTCGGGCAGCGTCACCGCGACGGTCGCGGCGCTGTCGGCGCTGATCGAATCCGGCAACCCGCTGCACAAGGACGGCGTGCTGTGGACGCCGCACCGCCCTGCCCGCCCGGAAAAATCCGAAGGCGGCATCGCTATCAAGATGGTGTCGGATTTCGAGCCGGCCGGCGACCAGCCGACCGCCATCAAGGATCTTGTCGAGGGCGTCGATAACAATGACCGCACCCAGGTACTGCTCGGCGTCACCGGCTCCGGCAAAACCTTCACCATGGCCAAGGTGATCGAGCAGACGCAGCGCCCTGCCTTGATCCTGGCGCCCAACAAAACGCTGGCCGCGCAGCTCTATTCCGAGTTCAAGAAATTCTTCCCAGACAATGCGGTGGAGTATTTCGTCTCCTATTACGACTACTACCAACCGGAAGCCTACGTTCCGCGCACCGACACTTTCATCGAGAAGGAATCCTCGATCAACGAGCAGATCGACCGCATGCGCCATTCGGCGACGCGTTCGCTGCTCGAGCGCGACGACGTCATCATCGTCGCCTCGGTGTCCTGCATCTACGGTATCGGCTCGGTCGAGACCTACACGGCGATGACCTTCCAGATGCAGATCGGCGATCGGCTCGACCAGCGGGCGCTGCTCGCCGACCTCGTCGCCCAGCAGTACAAGCGCCAGGACATCAATTTCGTGCGCGGCTCGTTCCGCGTGCGCGGCGACACGATCGAAATCTTCCCGGCGCACCTTGAGGACCGCGCCTGGCGCATCTCGATGTTCGGCGACGAGATCGAGGCGATCACCGAATTCGATCCGCTCACCGGCCAGAAGACCGGCGAGCTGAAGAGCGTCAAGATCTACGCCAACTCGCACTATGTGACGCCGCGTCCAACGCTCAACCAGGCGATCAAGTCGATCAAGGAGGAGCTCAAGCACCGGCTGGTCGAGCTCGAGCGCGCCGGCCGCCTGCTGGAGGCACAGCGGCTCGAACAGCGCTGCCGCTTCGATCTGGAGATGCTGGAAGCCACCGGCTCCTGCGCCGGCATCGAGAACTATTCGCGCTATCTCACGGGACGCCAGCCGGGCGATCCGCCGCCGACTTTGTTCGAATATATCCCTGACAATGCGCTGGTCTTCATCGACGAAAGCCACGTCACCGTGCCGCAGATCGGCGGCATGTATCGTGGCGACTTTCGCCGCAAGGCGACGCTGGCGGAGTATGGTTTTCGCCTGCCCTCCTGCATGGATAACCGTCCGCTGCGCTTCGAGGAGTGGGATGCGATGCGTCCGCTCTCCGTCGCGGTTTCTGCGACACCCGGCGCTTGGGAGATGGAACAGGCCGGCGGCGTGTTCGCCGAGCAGGTCATCCGCCCGACCGGCCTGATCGATCCACCGGTCGAAGTCCGCCCGGCGAAAAGCCAGGTCGACGATGTCGTCGGCGAAATCCGCGACACCACGGCCGCCGGCTACCGCACGCTGGTCACCGTTTTGACCAAGCGCATGGCCGAAGACCTGACCGAATATTTGCATGAGCAAGGCGTGCGCGTTCGCTACATGCACTCCGACATCGACACGCTGGAGCGCATCGAGATTCTGCGCGATCTCCGCCTCGGCGCTTTCGACGTGCTGGTCGGCATCAACCTGCTGCGCGAAGGCCTCGACATTCCTGAATGCGGTTTCGTCGCCATCCTCGACGCCGACAAGGAGGGCTTCCTGCGCTCCGAGACGTCGCTGATCCAGACCATCGGTCGCGCCGCCCGCAACGTCGACGGCAAGGTCATCCTCTATGCCGACCAGGTCACCGGCTCGATGGAGCGGGCGATGGCCGAGACCAACCGCCGCCGCGAAAAGCAGATGGAATGGAACGCGGCCAACGGCATCACCCCGGAATCGGTGAAGTCGCGCATCTCCGACATTCTGGACTCGGTCTACGAGAAGGACCATGTCCGCGCCGATATCTCGCAGTTCACCGACGGCGCCGGTGCGATGATGGGCAACAATCTCAAGGCTCATCTCGACGCCATGGAAAAGCAGATGCGCGACGCCGCCGCCAATCTCGACTTCGAGAAGGCCGCCCGCATCCGTGACGAGATCAAGCGGCTGCGCGAGATGGAACTGTCCATCTCGGAAGACCCGCTGGCCAAATACGCCGACATGGAAAGCCCGGTCTCCGGCCGCGAGAAGGGCAAGCACAACAAGGGCGTGGCCAAGCACCGTACGGCTGAGGAACAGGAGCGTTTCCGCAAGTTCGACGACGCACGCGCGGCTGAAGAGGCGGCCAGGGCTGCCCGGTCCAACCTCTTCCGCAAGCCGGCGCTCGACGAAATGGGTGCCGAGGGCGCCGTGCCGGTGAAGAAGCCGCTATTTGCCAAGCCGTCGATCGACGATATGGGGCCTGGTACCGACATGCCGACGCCGTCAGGCGCGGTGTCGCGCTCGCTGTTCAAGAAACAGTCGGCGCAGGAAGCGCACGGCTCCGACTTCGGCATTCCGGGCGGCGCCACCAAGCCACTGTTCAAGAAGAATTCGCTCGACGAGATGACCGTGCGGCGCACGGAAAAGCCGGTCGAAGGGAAAGTGCCGGCCAAGCCCCAGCCAATCTCCCCCCGAGTGGGGGAGATGCCCGGCAGGGCAGAGGGGGGCGCGAAGGAACGCGACGATTCCCCAAAACCATTCGTTCGCCAGCGCGCCGGCATCGGCTCCTACGAAGACCCAGGCGACGCCCGCCGCGAAAAGCGCCGGCCGGGAAAGACGGGACGGCCGGGGAAGTAGCACCTCTTTCCTTCTCCACTTGTGGGAGAAGGAAAGAGCGCTCCACCACCGCCGCATCCGTCGCCCACTTGCCTCCACCCCCGCCTTTGGTGTAATCGCTCCACACACTCAAAGTTTTGTCTTGAAAGGAGGGCTGCGTGTCTATCGATCACCATCATCAGCGTGGCCCGATTTCTGCCTTGCGAGTTCGCTTGCAGGGTTGACCAGGGACATTACGGGTTTTTTCCCGTTTCGATTTTTTGGTCTGCCTTTCGTGGTGCGCAAAGCTGAGCCTGATGGCCGGCAAGCACACCGTCAAAGTGCATCCGGAGTTGTCTCCGGCGAGACCAGAGAAATCACAATGGCCCTGATCAGCCTCAAATCCCTCGGTGTCACCATGAGTGCGCCGCTGTTTTCCAACCTCGATCTCACCATCGGCACCGGCGACCGGCTCGGCATCATTGCCGCCAATGGCCGCGGCAAGTCGACCTTGCTCAAATGCCTGACCGGCGCGCTGGAGCCGACCTCGGGCGACATTTCTCGCACGCGCGGCCTGCGTGTCGGCCATGTCGGGCAGTCGGTTCCGCCTGCCCTTCTTAGCCGCACCTTCCATCAGGTGGTGGCCGATGCCTTGCCGGCCGAGCAGGCCGACAGCGAGATGTGGCGCGTCGATGTGGTGCTGGATTCGCTCGACGTGCCCGAGCCGATGCGCGAACGGCCGATGCAGGCGCTGAGCGGCGGATGGCAGCGGCTGGCGCTGATCGCCCGCGTCTGGGTCACCGATCCGGATGTGCTTTTGCTCGATGAGCCGACCAATCATCTCGACCTCGCCAAGATCAGCCAGCTGGAAAGCTGGCTGATCGCGCTGCCCCGCGAGGTGCCGGTGGTCATCGCCAGTCACGACCGCGCCTTTCTCGACGCCGTCACCAACCGCACGCTGTTCTTGCGCCCGGAGGACTCGCCGGTGTTTGCACTGCCCTATTCCAAGGCCAGGCAAGCGCTCGACGACCTGGACGCTTCGACGGCGCGCCGGTTCGAGCGCGACATGAAGGTGGCGCAGCAGTTGCGCAAGCAGGCCGCCAAGCTCAACAACATCGGCATCAATTCCGGAAGCGACCTTTTGACGGTGAAGACCAAGCAACTCAGGGAACGGGCGGAGAAGCTGGAAGACGCCGCGGTATCGGCGCATCGCGAGAAATCGGCCGGCGCGATCCGACTGGCCAACCGCGGCACCCATGCCAAGGTGCTGATTACGCTGGACGACGCCGCGGTGGAAACGCCGGACGGCATGCTGCTGTTCAAGACCGGCAAGCGCCACATTTGCCAGGGCGATCGCATTGTGCTGCTCGGCCGCAACGGCGTCGGCAAGTCGCGTTTCGTCGATCTGATCCGCAACGCCATCGCCGAGCCGGACACGGTGCCGAACGTCAATGTGACGCCATCGACGGTGCTCGGTTACAGCGACCAGGCGCTGGCCGGCATCAGTGGCGACGAGACCCCGCTGGCCCTGGTCTCGCGCCGCTACGATGTCGGCGAGCAACGCGCCCGCTCGCTGCTTGCCGGCGCTGGCGTGGTCATTGAGATGCAGGAGAAAAAGATCGGTGTGCTGTCCGGCGGTCAGAAGGCGCGGCTGATGATGCTGGCGCTCAGGCTCACCCACCCCAACTTCTACCTGCTGGACGAGCCGACCAACCATCTCGACATCGACGGCCAGGAAGCGCTGGAGGAGGAACTGCTCAAGCACCAGGCGAGCTGTGTGCTCGCCTCGCATGACCGCTCCTTCATCCGCGCCATCGGCAACCGCTTCTGGCTGATCGACAAGCGGAAGCTGACCGAAGTCGAAGACCCCGAGGACTTCTTCCGTTCGGTCGCTGAAACGGCGGGCTGAGGAACTACCACCATGGGCCGCACCGTGTTGCGGCCCATGCTTTCGCATCTCCCGCAAATATTTTCAGCGTTCTGTCGGATCGGCTGAACCTGCTGCGTCCTTGGGATGCCGACACGATGATGCCGGCTTCATCTGAGGAGAACGCATCATGTCCATTTTGTCATCCATAGGCCGCGTCGCCGCCCGTTACGCACAGAACCGCGCCCGCTATCGCAGCGAGCGCGAGCTTCTGGCCCTGCCGATCGAACTGCGCAAGGATATCGGCTGGCCGGAAATCCTCATCGACGCGCAAAACGGCCCGCGGATCTGCAGGGCGCCCTGACCATGCGGTCGGGAAAGATCGATGCAGGCCGCCGCGGGGCGACCGTTGCTCAGTCATGCGTATCGCCCGACAGCGGCGTCGCCTGCATCGATCGACGCTTTTCGAACGCCTCGAACCAGCGCGTCAGCCGCGCCCGCGCGCGAAAGGACGGCAGCTGGCGGAACGCCATCCAGGACAGCGTGGTGGCAAGCGCTATATGGCCGACATGGAGCGGTGTCTCGTCGTCCAGCGCGCTGTCGATCCAGTCATAGCTGGCCTCGATTTTTTCCCGGTAGCCTTCGGCAAGCGCCGCATAGCGCAACTGTTCGGGCCGCCTTTCCGTCTCCCAGCGCAAGCCTATGCCCGTCTGCGCCAGGCCTTGGGCGACCGCCTGCAGCCGCAACGCCTGCCAGCGCGCCTCGCCATCTGGCGGCAGCAATTTGCGGCCGTCATGCAGCGTATCGAGATAGGCGCAGATGACATCGGAATCGAAGAGCGGCGGCGCATCCGGCCGCAGCAGCACCGGCACCTTGCCGAGCGGGTTTTCGGCGTAGACACGGGCATTGCGCAAGGTCGGGCTGGTCTCGTGATGAATGACCTCGAGCCGGTCGGCAAGCCCGACCTCATGGGCGAAGACGAGCGCTTTGCGCGCAAAGGGCGAATGGGTCTGGTAATAGAGGATCATTGTCGTCTCAGCGGGGTTGAAGGAGCAGTCCCCTTTTCTAGCCTGCTCATACCGAGGATTGCGCTCTGATTGGGCGCCGCCGACGCAAGTTCATTTCACCCCAAAATGCATCGGCCCAGAAAATCGCATCAGACATGTAGGATCGCCGCCGGCTCGTTCGTCCTAGGGTTCGCAAGGCCAAACCAAATGCCCAGACCAAACCCAAAGAGGAACAAGACATGACCGACCAGACCCCCATTCAGCCGGCCGCGAAAGTTCTCGGTGGATTGACCCCCTATCTGCAGCTGGACGGCGCCTTCAAGGCCGCCGAATTCTACAAGAAGGCTTTCGGCGCCGAACAGGTGTTCTTCTATCCGCCCGATGAGCAGGGCCGCACGATGCACATTCATCTCCACATCAACGGCTCGACGCTGATGATTTCCGATTTCTACCCCGAAAACGGCATGCCTGCCGTCAAGCCGCAGGGCTATACCATGCAGCTCCATCTCGGCGCCGACGAGATCGATGGCTGGTGGAAGCGCGCGGTCGATGCCGGCTGCGAAGTCGCAGTGCCGCTGCAGCTGATGTTCTGGGGCGACCAGTGGGGCAACATGCGCGACCCCTTCGGGGTCGAATGGGCGATGAACGCGCCGGCGAAGAAAGACTGACCACCGCTGACAAAGCTCCTCACCGGCTGACGCCGGTAAGGAGCTTTGTGAGATACTCCAAGGAAAACCTCATGTCCTATGTCGATGGTTTCGTGCTCGCCGTGCCGAAGGCAAATATCGATGACTACAAGAAGCTGGCCAACCTCGCAGGCCCGATATGGAAGGAACACGGAGCGCTCGCCTACGTCGAATGTACCGCCGACGACGTGCCCTATGGCGAGTTGACCTCGTTTCCGCGTGCCGTTCAGGCAAAAGACGACGAGATCGTCGTCTTCGCCTGGGCCGTCTATTCGTCCAGGCAAAGCCGCGACGCGGTAATGGCCAATGTTATGGCCGATCCGCGTTTGACGCCCGATTCGGGGCCCATGCCCTTCGATATGAAGCGCATGATCTTCGGCGGCTTCCAGCCCTTCATCGAGCTTTAGCCGCTGCTCAGGCCAGCTTGTCCAGCAGCGGCTTCAACCTGTCGCCATAGCGCTTCCAGAGATCGACCGAGCCCTGATACATCGGCTGGCGCACCTGCGCGGCCGAGGCCGTGCGCACCGGGCGGTCGGTCTCGTGGAACGACAGCGCCTTGTCATCCCAGGACAGGCCGAGATGCGCGATCAGCGCCCGCGTCTGTCCCTCTTGGTCGGCCACGAAATCCTCGTAACGCACGTCATGGACGACGCCCGGCAGAACATCGTGCCAATGCGCCATGATGTCGGTGTAGATATTGTGGAAATCGGCGAGCTCGCCCAGATCATAGCCGTAGCGGTGGTTGTCGCCGCGGAAATGCACCTTGTAGATCGAAAGGCAGGTCGCCGCCGCATCGCGCGCGCAATGGATGATCTTGGCTTTCGGCAGCATCATATGGATGAAGCCGATGAGCAGGAAGTTGCCGGGCATCTTGTCGGTGACATGCCTGAAGTTGGGATGGCGCTCCTGCAGCATGTCGAGATAGGCTTGGCCCGCTTCGGCAAACTCCGCGTCGGATACATCGACCAGTCCCCAGGGGAAACCTCCGGGCATGGTCAGCGGAAATTGCTTGCCGACCGCGGTTTTCAACATGCTGAGCTCGCCTGCGCCATAGACTTGTGGATGGCTGGCGATAATCTGTTCGACCAGCGTGGTGCCGGAGCGCGGCATGCCGACGACGAAAATCGGCGTGTCGTCGGAGATTGCACTTGGCTTGTGCTTTTCGAAAAAGCCGGCGTTGAACACCGTCTTCATCGCCTCGAATTCGGCCCGCGTCCTGACCGGATCATAATCGATGCCCTTGCGGCGGATCGCATTGCCTTCAGCGAAATAGTCGAAGGCCCTGTTGTAGTCCTTCAAATCGTCATTGGCCTTGCCGAGACCGAAGGACAGCTGCATGCGTGCCAGGCTGTCGGCCGGCGCCTTGGCATGCTGGGCCTCCATGCCGGCGAGTTCGGCGTCGCGCTCCTTCTGGCGCTTGACCTGCGTCAGCATCAGCCAGGCCTTTGCCATGCCTGGCGTGATCGCCAACGCCTGCCGGAACAGGTCTGCCGCTTCATCGAGCTTGCCTTTTTCCATCAGCCCGACGCCGAGCCCATGCAACAGGTCGGCATCCTTGGGCCGGATCGTCAGCGCCTCGCGAAAGGTCGCCAGCGCCTCGTCCAGACGACCGGCTTCCTGCAACGTTTCGGCAAGCCCGATGCGGGCGCGGACATGGAAGGGATTGCGCCCGATTGTGCCGCGATAGATGTCCTCCGCAGCCTCGAACTGGCCGAGCTGTTTCAACGCCGAACCCAGATTGTCGCGTGCCGCGAGCTGGTCGGGCTTGAGATCGACCGCGCCGCGGAAGAAATCGGCGGACGCGGCAACGCGGCCGAGATCGCGCATCACCGTGCCGAGATTGTTGAGGAAATCGGGATTCTTCGGCTGCAGACGCACAGACTGCTCGATCAGCTCCAGCCCTTCGGGGCTGCGCCCGGTCTGGTGCAGCAACAGGCCCAGGAAATGCGCCGCTGCCGGGTGATTGGCCTTGCGCGCCAGCACCTGCCGGTACAGCGTCTCGGCCTCCTGCCGGCGCCCGGCCTGATGCAGCTGCAGCGCCTGCTGCACATATTGGTCGAGGCCCAGCGGCGCCTGTCCGCCAGCTCCAGCACCCGCCGCTCTTCTCTGATCTCTGTTGATGGGAAACCTGCCGTGTTTTGTCCGCTTGCCGCGATCTAGGCCATCGGCGCTGCAGGTTCAAGGGAAGAGTGGGCTCGCCAAGGGCGCGGACCTCTTCGAAACTCTAGAGGAATTCCAGGAAAATGTAGCGTTCAAATCAGCCGGTTGCTCTCGGCGAGCCGGCGCTCCCGCCGTTGCGTGCCGTCGGTGTCGGCAATCTTGCGCCGTGCCGCTTCGTCGCTTCTTATCGTCAGGCGCACTGACATTGCCTTGGGGAAGAGGACGATTGGCTCGATTGTTGCGGTCGGACGATCCGGCGTTTTCATGATTCTCATATATTTTGCCCTTTCGTAAAAAATAATCTTAGGCACTGGAATAATTATTCCGATGCTCTCTAAATAAGAAACTGGCTGATATTGTTCCAGGATAGCAGATTTATTAGAGGTTTATACGAGAAATTTTTATATCGGCCGAGCCGTGGCGGAAATCAGCTTGAATAATCAGCAATTTCGGATTATTGGTCTGAGATCGTTTTTTGGGCCAAGCTTGGCATATAGCGGCGTCGGAGATACTCGACCCGCCAAACTCATTCCAATCGCCGATGGTTGAGTTCCCTGTTGATGCCGGAAAGCATCGACGAACCAGAGCCAAGCCAATGCCGGATCGCACCACCCATTCCATCGCCCATTTCGCGGCACCCTTCGTGCTTGGCGGGCTGGAAGGGCAACTGCCAGCCGGCGACTATGACATCGATCACGACGAAGAGCTGATCGAGGGCATGTCGCGGCTTGCCTGGCGTCGCGTCGCCACCTTCATCCATTTGCCGGCAAGGGCGGTGAAGAACCCGGCCACCAGCCAGCTTGTCGCCATCGACTACCTCGAACTCGAAACAGCGCTGAGGCGCGACCAGGAGAACGCAGCATGATCCGCTTCCAGCAGAATGCGCGTCCGCGCACCGACACGCCCTCGCACCTCTTCGCCGTCGGCCAGACCGTGCGCATGAAGAGCCGCAGCGGGCTCGCCCAGAAGACCGCCGAGCTGTTTCAGATCAAGAGCAGATTGCCGGTCAAGGATGGCTCGCCGCAATATCGCATCCGCAGCGAGCAGGAGACCTATGAGCGGGTCACCACGGAAGACAACCTCGAAGTGGCGGACGCCCCGGCTGTCCCCGACAGCCCGGCCGTCTGACACCGCACCCACCCAGCACGTACGAAGGAGCAGACAGATGGCCAAGGGTCAGCAGCGCAGCAATCGCGAAACGCGCAAGCCCAGGAAAGACAAGGTGGTGGCCAAGGCCGCCTCCCCGTTCGGTTCCTCGGTCAAGCAAGCCGAGAGCGGCCTGAAGCCGAAGTCGAAGGGCTGACCAGCCAGGGGCGCGCCTGGCGCACCTGCCGGCAATGGACTGACGATCTCGGACTGACGATCTCGCGCAAAACTCTGCAACGGAGGCTTGCTTGACGTTCTTCGTCGAGCCGCTCGCGCGACGTCGACGAAGCCACGCTCGACAAGGTATCGCTGGACGCGCCGAACCTGCGCGCCGCCCTGCAGGGCGCCACCGCGCTGTTCCACAGCCTCGCCATGCCGCAGATCCCCGACCGTCTGCGCATTTGCGACGAGGACGGCGCAGAGCTTTATGCCGGCCCGGCCGACGGGGCGTATTCGGCGTAGGCAACCACTCCGATCCGCGACCTTGCCTTCTCCCTTGGGGGTGAGAAGCGGTCCGCGCAGCAGACGAAAAGCCAATTGTTGGCTTTTTTCGAGTTTCGAACGCCCTGAGCCTGCGAAGGACCAAGGGTGGTCCGGTCCACCCGCCCGGTCCCCGCTGCTTCGCAGGGTCCCGGCATTCGCCGCCTTTTATCGTGCCAGTGGGACGGTGAATTCGCCTCCGGCGGACTCACCCGACAGGGGAGAAGGAAAAATCAGCAGGGGCCGTCCTCGACGACGCGGTAGTCGGCGGCACGGGCCTCGCAGGCGTTGGGGAAGGTGCGCAGTTCGCCATGGCGGCGGGCGCAGACCGGGGCGTATTCGCGCGTGCAGAATGTCGGCTCTTCGCCGCCACCACCGCCACCACCGCCGCCGTCGCGGCAAGGGCCGTCGCGAACGATGCGGTAGCCTTCCCGTTCGGCAAGGCAGGCATTGGCGAAGGTCTGGCGGTCACCGCCGCGCCGCGCGCAGACCGGCTCGTATTGCCTGGTGCAGAATTCCGGTTCCGGCCGTGGCGGGCGCGGACGTGGTCCCGGCCCGTCATCGACGACGACGGTGCAGGCCGCAAGAAGACCCGACAGGAAGAGAATAATAAAACCCTGGCGCGAGAAGATCGTCGCAAGAAATCTCATGAATATGCCTCCCTCGAGCCGGCGCAAAACGCGCCTGTCGATCCTCGCCATTCCCTTTCCAAATGCAACCCCCGTTTGCCGCGCGGGAGCCATGCGATGCCTCGCCCCCGCATTGGTCTGGCCCTGGACCAGACCGCTGGACCATGCGTGGCCGGGCTCTGGCTGGTGAACTCTCAAGAGGCCGGGTTTATCGAAGCGCCTGCGTCGGGACGCGTCGATGGACGCGGCCCGCGGCGCTATCTTGCAACGATCACGTTTCCGTGCGATAAATTTTGTGTTCGGGCATTTGCGACCCGGAGAGCGGAACGTTTTGGACGACCTTTCCCCGATACTGTGAATCTCTGACGGCCCCGTTTTCGGCGGGGGGTTTTACCATGCGCAAATGCAGGACTGCCGAAGCAACCACCGGGACTTGCCCACGATGCCAGGCGGCGGGCAAACCACAAGACTGACACGGGTGAAGGAGTTTCCCCAATGGCCCAGACCGGCACCGTTAAATTCTTCAACGCGACCAAAGGCTTCGGCTTCATCACGCCCGACGGCGGCGCCAAGGATGTGTTCGTCCACATTTCCGCGATCGAGGCCTCGGGTCTGCGTACCCTCGTCGACGGCCAGAAGGTCACCTTCGACGTTGAACCCGACCGCATGGGCAAGGGTCCGAAGGCGGTCAACCTCCGCGCGGCCTGAACCGGCGGTGCCCGCGCGCCCGTCAGGGCGCTCGAAAAAGCACCTCAAGCGTGTTTGAACCGGCGTTGTCAGCCGTCCAGAGTTTCGAAGGCGCGACGTTTCCCGTTGCGCCTTTTTCATGTCCGCCGTCGCCGGAGGCAAAGGACGCTTTTGCCGGTCAATGCCGTGGCTGATCGCCGGAGCAATCGTCTGGCGCGAATTGCCTTCGGTGCCACGATCTATTTGAGCAGCCTTCAGCGTTGCCGCCGTCGCCAAAACTTTCTCTTGCCGATAGCGCTAAAATAAAGGACAAATTTCCCTTCGGGCATTTGCCGGCCCGAAACTGGACTTGTGGGATCAAAGGGAGCTTCCCATGCCGCAGACCGGCACCGTCAAATTCTTCAATCACGCCAAAGGCTTCGGCTTCATTACGCCCGACGACGGGCAGAAGGATGTCTTCGTTCATATTTCGGCCGTGCAGGCTTCGGGTCTTTCCGGTCTGGAGGATGGACAGAAAGTGACATTCGACACCGAGCCGGACAAGCGCGGCAAGGGTCCGAAGGCCGTCAACCTGTCGGTCGGCTAAGCCGGCTCAAGACAGTCCGGACGGAGATTGACGAGGCGGAGCGCCTTGCGTACGCGCTTGGTTTTGCCGCAAGAACTGGATCGTATCAGCCAATTCCGTTCAGCCCCCGTTCAGCCACGGTCTTCTATTAATCGTCCCCCAGGCTGGACCGCATCCCCCGAAAACTATCCGGGCCGGCACGAAGGAGACCAAAATGAATCGCATTTTCAAGACCGCCATCCTGGGCGCCGCTCTCGCCGCGACCACCCTCGCCACCTTGCCTGCCGCCAATGCCAAGGACTGGAACCGCTGGCATCATGGCCATGGTCGTCATCATAATGGCGACGCGCTTGCGGCCGGTGTCGTCGGCCTTGCGGCCGGCGCTCTGATCGCCGGTGCGCTGAGCAACCCGCAGCCGCGCTACAGCAGCTATGACGACGATTACGACTACCGCGAAGTGCGGCCGGCGCCGGTGCGCCGTTACTATGCCGAACCGCGGGTCGTCTATGCCGACCGCTATGCCGAGCCGTGGACCCGCGACTGGTACGAATACTGCTCGGACCGCTACCGGAGCTTCAATGCCCGCAGCGGCACGTTCACCGGCAATGACGGTGAGCAGCATTTCTGCGTCGCGAATTGAGCTTCCCTGTCCCACAAAAAGCGCTGACCGCAAGGCCAGCGCTTTTTTTCTTGGCAGAAAGACATCGCTAAGTCAGGAAGGGATTGGTCCGCCTTTCCTCGCCAAAGCGGCCACCCAGGCCGTGGCCGCAGATGAAGCCGATCTCGTCACCGAGCGGCAAAAGCTTGTTCTTAATCGAGGCGATCAGCGCCGCATGGTCGCCGCCCGGCAGGTCGGTGCGCCCGACCGAGCCGCGAAACAGCACGTCGCCGACATGAGCGAACTTCGCCGCTCGATTGTAGTATACGACATGGCCGGGCGCATGGCCGGGGCAGTGCAGCACCTCGAACATATGTGAGCCGAACGAAACCGTCTCGCCCTCTGCGAGAAACCGGTCGGGCACGCAGTTGCGCGCCCCGGCAATGCCGTAGCGCTGGCCCTGGTTCTCGAGATTGTCGAGCAATAGCTTGTCGGCTTCGTGCGGGCCGATGATCTCGATGCCGAGTGCTTCCTTCAGCTCCATGGCGCCGCCGGCGTGATCGATGTGGCCATGGGTGATCCAGATCGCAGCGGCGGTGATCGCATTGTCCTTCAGCACCGCCAGCACCTTGTCGATGTCGCCGCCCGGATCGACGACGACGCCATGCTTGTCATCCATGTCGAACAGGATGGTGCAGTTCTGCTGGAAAGGCGTGACCGGCACGATGCCGGCATTGAGCTGACCCATGATTGTCCTTTCGCTGGTCCAGAGTGATGTAGAGGCGTGGGCGAAGGCCGTCCACTGCTGAAAGGCAAACAGTCCGTCCCAAAACAGAAATGGGCGGCCCAACGGCCGCCCATTTGACGAAGCCTGAGTCTCGGGCAATTCCAGGAAAAGTGTAAAGCGGTTTTCCGTCCGGAATTGCGTAAAACAACAAACTAGATCATTCGCCGTGAAACGGTGAATGATCTAGAGGCTTACTTCTTCATCGCGCCCATGACCGCACCGATGATGCCGGTCAGGATGGCGCCGCCGCCGGCGCCGCCGAGCAGGTTTTTGAGGTTCAGCGTATCACCCAATCCGCCCGCTGCCGTGGCAGCCGCTGCCGGGTCGGCCGTGCCGCCGAGCAGGCTGCCGAGGATCGCCGCGCCGCCGACGCCGCCAACGGCGCCACCGATGATTTTGGTCAGCTGGCCCATCGCCGCATTCTTCAGCGCAACGCCGACCGCCTGACCACCGACAACACCTGCAATTACCTGTACAACGAGCGCAATGAGCGTATTCGTATCCATGTACCTAGTCCCTCCATAGCTGCCAGCCTCCCGGGCCGACACCATCATGAGACGCTGAATTATACGAAAGTCAAATGCACAGATGCTGAAATAAAGGGGCCGGCCTCAAAACCGCCCCTGCTTGCGAAAAAAGCTGTGACTTTCGTTATTCTGCGGCTATCGCATGCTTAGGTTGCACCGCAGCAGAATAGTCGTTCATCAAAGTCTTGGCGATCTCGCCGACCTCGAATCGGTACGGACCGATCTCGGAGACCGGCGTCACTTCCGCTGCCGTTCCGGTGAGGAAGCACTGTTCGAAGCCTTCGAGTTCCTCAGGCATGATGGCGCGCTCGACGACTTCAAGGCCGCGGTCCTTGGCGAGGCCGATGACGGTGCGGCGGGTGATGCCGTCGAGGAAGCAATCGGGCTTCGGCGTCTGGATCTTGCCATCCTTGACGAAGAAGATGTTGGCGCCCGTTGCTTCGGCGACCTGGCCGCGCCAGTCGAGCATCATGGCATCGGCATAGCCCTTGGCCTCGGCGGCATGCTTGGACATGGTGCAGATCATGTAGAGGCCGGCGGCCTTCGACTTCGACGGCGCGGTGCGCGGATCGGGCCGGCGCCATTCCGCCAGATCGAGACGGATGCCCTTGAGCTTCTGCGCCGGGTCGAAATAGCTCGGCCATTGCCAGATGGCGATGGCGCAGTTGATGCGGCTGTTCTGCGCCGACACCCCCATCTGTTCGCTGCCGCGCCAGGCGATCGGCCTGACATAGGCGTCCTGGAGACCCTGCTTCTTCAGAAGCGTGGTCGAGGCGTCATTGAGCTCGGCCACGGAATAGGGAATATTGAAGCCGAGCAGGCGCGCCGATTCATGCAGACGCTCGGTGTGCTCGTTGAGCTTGAAGATGGCGCCGCCATAGGCGCGCTCGCCCTCGAAGACGGCGCTGGCATAGTGCAGGCCGTGGGTCAGCACGTGGATCTTGGCATCGGCCCATTTGACGAACTCGCCGTTGATCCAGATGAAGCCGTCCAGTTGGTCGAAGGGAACGGATGCCATGGAAACCTCCCGCGGGCGGCGGCCCGCACATCACTAGTGTTGTTTTTTTGCGCGACAGCCGCATCGGGCGGCCCCTCGAAGCGTAAGCGGAGAATTGAACTCTGGCAAACTTAGGAAGTTCCGGAAAAACCGCACCCCCTTGCCTTTTCGTTCGCAATCCGCCCAAAAGCTTGCCAAAAATTACCATTGCAGGGGAATTACGTCAATAGTACTGACATAATTCCCTCTATGGACGGAGAAATGATGACGGATCGAAGCCCAGCTGCCGGAAAACCGATCAAGACGCCGATCACCGACGAGGACGGCATCGACTTCGCCATCATCGAACTGTTCTTCTTTGCGTATCGCGATTTCACTTCCGATCCGGACCAGATCCTGGCCGATTACGGCTTTGGCCGCGCCCATCACCGGGTGCTGCATTTCGTCAACCGCCGGCCGGGACTGACGGTCGCTGAACTGCTCGACGTGCTCAAGATCACCAAGCAGAGCCTGGCGCGGGTGCTCAAGCAGTTGATCGACACCGACCATATCGTGCAATTGCAGGGTCCGCGCGACCGCCGCCAGCGGGAGCTCTATCCGACAGCCAAGGGGCGCGCCCTGGCGCTGGCCCTGGCGCGGCCACAGTCACGCCGCATCCGTGCTGCATTGGAAGATTCCGGAGCCAGCGAGCGTCCCTTGATCGAACGATTCCTGGAAGCCATGGTCAATCCGGAACTAAGGGCGCAGATCGACATTGTGCCTGCAAACATGTCAGGGAAAAGCCATGGAGACCATTGAGAGGGTGGACCAGCCGACGGCGCCGGACGATGACGCGCCGCATCTGCTTGTGGTCGACGACGACACCCGCATTCGCAATTTGCTCAAGCAGTATCTGACCGAAAATGGTTTTCGCGTCACAGTCGCCGGAAATGCCGGCGAGGCCAGGCGAAAGCTTGCAGGACTCGACTTCGACCTCCTTGTCCTCGACGTCATGATGCCCGGAGAGACCGGCGTCGACCTCACCAAGGCGCTGCGGGCAGAGAAGAACGTACCGATCCTGATGCTCACCGCGCTATCGGAAACCGACAGCCGCATCACTGGGCTCGAGGCCGGCGCCGACGACTATCTGCCCAAGCCCTTCGACCCGCGCGAACTGATCCTGCGCATCAATAACATTCTGCGCCGCGGCGGCCCGGCGACGACGCCCAAGGTCGAGCAGCTGGTCTTCGGCCCCTACACCTTCCAGATCGCCAGGCGCGAGCTGAAGCGGGGCGGCGAGGCGCTGAAGCTGACCGACCGCGAGCAGGAGATCTTGGCGATCTTTGCCGCGCGGGCCGGCGAAACGATCCCGCGTCACGAGCTTGTCGGCGACGATTCGGAAGTCGGCGAGCGCACCATCGACGTCCAGATCAACCGCCTGCGCCGCAAGATCGAGCGCGATCCGTCCAATCCGGTCTGGCTGCAGACGGTGCGCGGTATTGGGTATCGGCTCAGCGTGGAATAGAATGCCGCTGACGGCCGCCCTTGGCCATAGATGTGTGGCCATCGACCAGCGGCCATTGACCCAGCGGAAGGATAAATGGCGACCACGCAACTGGAACGGCCGGAACAAGGCGGCTTTGGCGCGCGCGTATCACGCGCGCTGAAAGCAATGCCGCGTGCCTGGAAGCGGTTCTGGCGGCTGGTTGCGTTCTATATGCCCAAGCGGCTTTATGCCCGCTCGCTGATCATCGTCATCGCGCCGATGATCCTTCTGCAGTCGGTCGTCGCCTTCGACTTCATGGAACGCCACTGGGCAACCGTGACGCAGCGCCTGTCGCAGGCCACCGTGCGCGACATCGCCGCGATCATCGACATGATCGAGACCTATCCGCATGATGGCGACTACGCCAACATCATCCGCATCGCCCAAGACCGCATGCAGTTGAAGGTCGACCTCTTGCCGCCCGACCCGTTGCCGGCGCCTGGACCCAAGCCCTTCTTCTCGATCCTTGACGACGTCCTTTCCACCGAGATCACCCGCCAGATCAACCGCCCGTTCTGGATCGACACGGTCGGCAATTCCAACATCGTCGAGGTCCGCATCCAGCTCGAGGGCAAGGTGCTGCGCGTCTTCGTGCGCCGCAGCCAGGCCTATGCCTCCAACACCCACATCTTCCTGATCTGGATGGTCGGGACGTCACTGGTGCTGCTGACGATTGCCATCCCCTTCCTTCGCAACCAGATCCGGCCGATCCTGTCTCTGGCCGAGGCCGCCGAAAGCTTCGGCAAGGGCCGGCCGATGCCGCGCGATTTCCGCCCACGCGGCGCCGAGGAGGTTCGACGGGCCGGCTTTGCCTTCATCCAGATGCGCGAGCGCATCGAACGCCAGCTGGAACAGCGCACCGCCATGCTGACCGGCGTCAGCCACGATCTCAGAACCATCCTCACCCGCTTCAAGCTGCAGCTGGCGCTGGCTGGCGGCAAGCCCGAGACCAAGGCCGCGCTCAACCAGGACATCGACGACATGCAGTCGATGCTGGAAGGCTATATCGCCTTTGCCCGCGGCGAAGCGTCGGAAGATGCCGGCCATTTCGATCTCGAGGCCTATTTCCAAAAGCTCGGCGAGGAGGCGTCGCTGCACAAGCGCAAGCTATCGACCGTGCTTGCCGGTGATCCGGACGTGCATGTGCGCCCGCACGCTTTCGCCCGGCTGTTGTCCAATGTCGCCGGCAATGCCTTGCGCTATGCCAAGACGGTGGAGATCAGCGCCGATCACGGCCGCGGCTCACTCGTCGTCACCATCGACGATGACGGTCCGGGCATCCCGCCGGAAAAGCGCGAGGACGTGTTCAAACCATTCGTGCGGCTCGACGAGGCGCGCAACCTCGACGCCAGCGGCACCGGCCTTGGTCTCTCTATCGCCCGCGATATTGCCCGCAGCCATGGCGGCGACATCATGCTGGAAGACAGCCCGCTCGGCGGCCTGCGGGCGGTGATCAAGGTGCCCGCCTGACCAAAGCATGATCTGGAAGGCGGGCTCGGCCAAAAACCACCTTCATCCGCCCGTCATGAAACCATGGTCAAGAGCGCGCATGAAGCGCGCGACCTCAGTTGATTCGGCTCAGCCGCCTTACTTCGACCTCGTGCCTGCCCGGGTGCGCTGGAGCGAAGCGAGGGCAGCCGGGCCGTACCGCTATCGCATCAACGCAACCGTCGACCCGAGCAAAGGACCGCCATGCGCATCCTGATGGTCACCGACGCCTGGCGGCCGCAAGTCAACGGCGTCGTCCACACGCTGGAGCGGCTCACCGAAACGCTGAAAACCTTCGACGTTGCGGTCGACTTCCTGACCCCGAACATCTTTCGCACCTTGCCGTTGCCGACCTACCCCGACATCAGGCTGGCGCTGACCACGCCCGGCCATGTCGCGCGGCTGATCGAGGCTCGCAAGGCCGACCATATCCATATCGTCACCGAAGGCCCGCTCGGCATCATGGCGCGGCGCTATTGCCGCAATGCCGGCCGTCCCTTCACCACCAGCTATCACACCCGCTTTCCCGAATATCTCAGCGCCCGCCTGCCGGTGCCGGAGAGCTGGGCCTATCGCTGGCTGCGTGATTTCCACAATTCCGGACAAGGCACGCTGGTCGCCACCCAGTCGCTGGCGGAGGACCTTGCGTCGCGAGGCTTCACCAAGCTCAGGCCGTGGACGCGGGGCGTCGACACCGATCACTTCCGCCCCGACAAGAAGAAGGACCTCGGCTTCCCTGGCCCGGTATTCCTGTGCGTCGGCCGCGTCGCCATCGAGAAGAACCTGAGCGCCTTCCTCGATCTCGACTTGCCCGGCAGCAAGGTGATCGTCGGCGAAGGACCGGAACTGGCCAGGCTCAGGGCGAAGTACCCGCAGGCGCATTTCCTCGGCCATCGCCCGAACGATGAGCTGGCCGAGATCTACGCCTCGGCTGATGTTTTCGTCTTCCCCAGCCGCACCGACACGTTCGGCAACGTCATCATCGAGGCGCTGGCCAGCGGCACGCCGGTGGCCGCCTATCCGGTCACCGGACCGATCGACATTGTCGGCGACGGCATCGGCGGCGCGGTGTCGACCGATCTGCGCGAGGCCTCGCTCGCCGCGCTCAATGTCGACCGCGCCGAGGCGCGCGAACGCGCCATGCGCTACAGTTGGAAAGCCTGCGCCGAAATGTTCATGGACACGGTCGAAGAGGCGCTGAGCACAAGGCGCAAGCTGGCCGCCTGACGCAATCTTCCTAAAACAACCTGCCGCCGTCCGGCACCTTGCGCTCGATGGCGCCAAGGACCACGGCGCCTTCCTCATCAGGGAAGCCGAGCGTGAGCACTTCCGACATGAACGGACCGATCTGGCGCGGCGGGAAATTCACCACCGCAAACACCTGCCGTCCCACCAGCGTTTCCGGCGCATAGTATTTCGTGATCTGTGCCGAGGATTTCTTCACGCCGATCTCAGGGCCGAAATCGATCTTCAGCTTGAAGGCGGGTTTGCGCGCCTCGGGGAAAGGCTCGGCCTCGACGATCGTGCCGGCACGGATGTCAACACGATCAAAATCGGCAAAGCTGATCTCGGGCTTGCGCGCGCTGCTCGAACTCATGGAAGCTCAAGCGTTGCCATAGGTCTCGAACAGGACGCCGGCCAGCGCATCCTTGGCCGAGGTTCCCGACCAGACAACGAACTGGAAGGCCTGGAAATAGCACTCGCAGGCTTCAAGCGCCGACGACAAAAGCACCTCGACCTGCTGGCTCGACGGTTCGACCCCGCCGGCGAGCAGCAGCGACTGGCGAAACATGATCGCGCCCTCCTGCTCCCAGAGATCGAAATGGCCAAACAGCATCTGCTCGTTGATCAGCGACAACAGCCGCATCACTTCCAGCGCGCGGGCTTCCGGCACCTTGATGTCGAAAGCACAGGCCAGATGCAGCGCCTCGAAATCCTCCATCCATGAGAAGGAGACGTGATAGTCGGTCCAGCTGCCGGCAACCGAGATCGAGATTTCGTCATCGCCGGCCCTTTCGAAGGACCAGTCATTGTTATGGGCGACCTGCTCGATGACATCCACCGGATGGATTTCGCGGGAGAATTCGAGTTCGAGAAGTTCCATGGAATGCTTCCTGTGTTCAGGGGAGCGCCACACGCTCCGCGGGGCACACACGACGAACAATCTTGTCTTGAACTCGGACGGCCAGGACTTCACGACACAAAGACCCCGGACCGGACCCCACCGCCCGGCCGCATGACCCTGCTCCGAATCATGCAACAAATTCAGTCTATTGATCGGGAGTCGCGTGAACAGCCTAATTTTTCGCACTGCGTCATCAGCATGTGGAAAGGCGCTGTCACAAAGATTCATGCATTGCCGGTAAACGATTCACGGCAAAGCATTTTTTCGGATTGTGCTTTGTGGAAAAGTTCAAATTTTATTTTTTTGCTTTGGGCTTTGCCGCAGCCACAGGTGCGGCCTGTCCGGTCAATTCGGCAAGCCTGGCCTCGAGCGCATCGATGCGGGCGGCCAGCCTGGTGTTTTCTTCGCGGGCCTTGGCAGCCATGTCGCGGGCAGCCTCGAACTCCTCGCGCTGCACCACATCCATGGTGTTGAGGATGCGCTCGGCCTGCCCCTTGAAGGCAGTCTCCACCTCGCGGCGCACGCCTTGTGCGGCACCCGCGGCATCGGTCATCAGCTTGGCGAATTCATCGAGAATGCGGTTCGGTCCGG
Source organism: Mesorhizobium sp. LNJC391B00 (assembly GCF_000502535.1). Taxonomy (NCBI): domain Bacteria; kingdom Pseudomonadati; phylum Pseudomonadota; class Alphaproteobacteria; order Hyphomicrobiales; family Phyllobacteriaceae; genus Mesorhizobium; species Mesorhizobium sp. LNJC391B00. Next base: position 146,639 of record NZ_AYWI01000009.1, on the reverse strand, counting down.
TCGACATGGCAAATCCTCGCTTGCTGGAATTGACGTAGTGGCACTGCCTGCGGAATGCAAGAACGTTGAAGCTGGTGCGGCTTCATGTCGGACGCGATTTGGCTCACGGTCCGGCCGACAGATTGCTATTATCGCAAATGGATTCTTGGAACGACGGTTGCCGTGACGGACAGTGCGGACTTGGAGAAGCGCTTTGCAGCACTCGATGCAGCACTCGCAAAGGGCATTTCGGATGCCAGTGCGGGCCGGGTCTAGCCTGGCGACGAGGTGCTGGACAGGCTTGAAGCCAAATACAGGGCAATGGCAGAGAGAACCAAGTGAAGTTACTGGTCTTCACAGACCAGCGGCCTAGTTTTCCTCACGACTTGCTCCAGGCAAGAGTCACTCTCATTCAGGATCAACCAATGGCAACGCCCCCGCGCCGACCGACCAATCCGATGGAAGCCGCTGAAGCGGCCTTCAAGCCGGTCAAGAAACCCGCGCCTCCCATTCGCGAACCCTCCGCCGCACCAAACGTTCGCGAGCTTGTCTCGATCAGGATCGATCGCGCCGTGCTCGACCATTTCCAGGAAGATGGCCCCGGCTGGCAAGACAGGATCAACGATGCGCTCAGGCAATTGGTCGCCGGCAAGCCGCAGGGTTGAGCCCATTATCTCTGACGATCAGGCTGTCGTCACCTTGCCTTGACCCCGCCAAAACCCTGCCGCATGGTCCGCGCCCTAACGCGAGCCCTCCCAGGAGATCCTGTTGAACGACTATTTCCCGCTGCCGATGGCGTCGCTGTCCTTCCCCAACATCGACCCGATCCTGGTTCAGATCGGCCCGCTGGCTGTGCACTGGTACGGCATCGGCTATATCGTCGGCATCCTGTTCGCCTGGTGGTACGCCAAGCGGCTCGTCACCAACACAAGGCTGTGGCCTGATGGCGTCTTGCCGATGAAGCCGATCGACCTCGACGATTTCATCGTCTGGGCCGCCGTCGGCGTCGTGCTCGGCGGACGCACCGGCTATGTGCTTTTCTACGATTTAAAGCGCTATATCGACCACCCGCTCGACATCTTCGCCGTCTGGCAGGGCGGCATGTCGTTCCATGGCGGCCTGCTTGGCGTCATCCTCGCCATGACGCTGTTTTCCCTCAAGCGCGGCATCCGCACCTGGACGCTGTTCGACGTGGTGGCAGCCGGCGTGCCGGTCGGGCTCGGCCTCGTCCGCATCGCGAACTTCGTCAATGCCGAACTCTGGGGTCGCGTGACCGACGTGTCGTGGGGCGTCGTCTTCTGCAACGAGCGTCTCCAGCAGACCGTGGCGGGTTGTGTCGCGGGCCTGGAGCCTCGCCATCCGAGCCAGCTCTACGAAGCGCTGCTCGAGGGCGCGGTGCTGTTCCTGGTCCTGCGCTTCCTCACCCATTCGCGGCTGAAGCTGAAGACGCCGCGCTTTGTCGGCGGCGCCTTCATTTGCGGCTACGGCCTGTCACGCATCTTCGTAGAGTTCTTCCGCGAGCCCGACCAGCAGCTCGGCTACCTCCTCGGCGGCTGGCTCACCATGGGCATGGTGCTGTCGCTGCCGATGGTGCTGGCCGGCATCTGGGCGATGGCCACAGCCAAACCGGCGCCGCAACCACAGCCGGCATGACACGGCTGAAGACCCGCATCGTCGACCTGATCGGCGCGCTCGGCCCCCTCCCCGTCAACGAGTACATGGCGCTCTGCCTGTTCGATCCCAGCGACGGCTACTACACCACGCGCGAGCCGTTCGGCGCCGCCGGCGACTTCGTCACCGCACCCGAGATCAGCCAGATGTTCGGCGAACTCGTCGCCGTCTGGCTCTATCAGGCCTGGCTGGCGATCGGCCGACCCCTGCCGGTCACCATCGCGGAGATCGGGCCTGGCCGCGGCACGCTGATGAAGGACATGCTTCGCACCCTGACGCGGCTCGATCCGGCTATCGCCGCCCGAGCCTCCTTCGCTCTGGTCGAGACCAGTCCGCGGCTGACCGAAATCCAGAAGCAGACGCTTGCCGAAACTTCGGTTGAGCTCGGCTGGCACGAAACCATCGCCACACTACCGCAGGCGCCGTTGCTGATTGTCGGCAACGAATTGTTCGACGCTGTGCCGATCCGCCAGTTCATCCGCGCCGGCGCCGGCTGGCGCGAACGGGTGATCGGCCTCGATGTCTCAGACGAGTTGAGCTTCTTCGCCGGCGCCGGCTCGGTCGAGGCGATGCTGCTGCCGGAAGACGCCGCCGAGGCGCCACAAGGCTCTATTTTCGAAATAGCACCGGCCCGCGCGGCACTGATGGCGACCATTGCCGAACGCATGGCCGACCACGGCGGCGCCGGGCTGTTCCCTGATTACGGCCATTTCCAGCCCGGTTTCGGCGACACATTGCAGGCCGTGCGCAGGCACGCCCCAGAAGATGTGCTGGCCAATCCCGGCGAAGCCGATCTCACCGCCCATGTCGACTTCGCGGCACTGGCCGCCGTCGTGCGGGCGCATGGCCTCGATGTGGAATTGGCGACGCAGGGCGACTTTCTGCTTGGCATGGGATTGCTTGAGCGAGCTGGCCAGTTGGGCAGCCAGGCAAGCCAAGAGGCACGACAAACCATTGCCGATGCCGTCGAGCGCCTGGCCGGACCCGACGGCATGGGCACGCTGTTCAAAATCCTGAAAATCCTGCCGCATCAGCCAGTCTGACCCTCAGAGATCGTTACAAGCCGTCCCGCCATGTCGCTTGTGGTCGCATGCCTGCTTTTGGCCAATGCAAAGTCGACGCAGCAGCACTGTCGCAATCACTCGGCCGAACTTCGCCTTGACGAAAACGCCGGCGCGGACAACAAACCCATCCATGCTGAATCAGACCAAACCGGATCCTGTTCGCTCGCCGCTGCTGGAAGCGGCCAAGCCGCGAGGTATCCGCCATGGCTATTTCACCCGTATCGGCGGCGTCTCCGGCGGCATCTATCAGGGACTTAACATCGGCACCGGGTCGGATGACGATCAGATGCTGGTCGCCGAGAACCGCCGCCGCGTCGCTGCCTGGATGGGTGTGCCGGCCAGCCATCTCCTGACCGCGCATCAGGTCCACTCGCCCGATGTCGTTATTGCCAGGGAACCCTTTCCCGGCCCGCGGCCCAAGGCCGACGCCATCGTCACCGACCGGCCGGGCATCGCCATCGGCGCCTCGACGGCCGATTGCGGCCCGGTGCTGTTCGCCGATGCGCAAGCGCGCATCATTGGCGCTGCACACGCCGGCTGGAAGGGCGCTTTCACCGGTGTGCTTGAAAACACCATTGCCGCGATGGAAAGCCTCGGCGCCCGCCGTGAGCGCATCATTGCGGTTCTCGGTCCTTCGATCGGCCCCGACAATTACGAGGTCGGGCCGGAATTCGTCGCCCGTTTCGTCGAAGCCGATGCCGAAAACATCGGCTATTTCGCGCCTTCGGCCAATCCGGCGCATGCAATGTTCGATCTCAACCTCTATACGGTCGACCGGCTGAAGAAGGCTGGCGTGACCGCGCAGGGGCTTGGCCGCTGCACCTATGCCGAGGAGGATCTCTTCTTTTCCTACCGGCGCGCGACGCATCGCAAGGAACCGGACTACGGTCGGCAGGTTTCGGCAATTGTTTTGGAGAACGGATAATGGCGCTGCATTTCGAACGGTCGGAATTTGACGCCCGGCGTGACCGGTTGATGATCGAGATGACGGAAAAGAAGCTCGATGCTGTACTGCTTTTCGCCCAGGAGAGCATGTACTGGCTAACCGGCTACGACACGTTCGGCTTCTGTTTCTTCCAGTGCCTGGTTGTGAAGGCTGACGGCTCGATGGTGCTGCTCACCCGCTCGGCCGATTTGCGCCAGGCGCGCCACACATCGATCATCGACAACATCGTGCTGTGGACCGACCGCGACGGCGCCAACCCGGCGGTCGACCTGCGCAACCTGCTCAACGACCTCAATCTCCTCGGCGCCCGCATCGGCGTCGAATACGACACCCATGGCCTGACCGCCTTCAATGGCCGCCGCGTCGACGAGCAGCTGCAGACCTTCGGCCAGATCGCCGACGCCTCCGGTATTGTCGGCCGTCTGCGCCTGTTCAAGAGCCCGGCTGAAATCGCCAAGGCCGAAAAGGCCGCCAACCTTTCCGACGACGCGCTCGAAGCGGCCCTGCCGCTGATCAAGCAGGGCGGCGACGAAGCGCTGATCCTTGCCGCCATGCAGGGCGCGGTGTTTGCCGGCGGCGGCGACTATCCGGCCAATGAATTCATCATCGGCTCGGGCATCGACGCGCTGCTCTGCCGCTACAAGGCCGGGCGCCGCAAGCTGACCAAGAACGATCAGCTGACGCTCGAATGGGCCGGCGTGTTCCATCACTATCACGCGCCGATGATGCGCACCGTGCTGACCGGCAAGGCGTCGAAGCGCCATCAGGAGCTGTTCGACGCCGCCCGCGCGGCTCTTCTGGCGGTCGAGAAGGCGATGACGCCCGGCAACACCTTCGGCGACGTCTTCGACGCGCATGCCCGCACGCTGGAGGCGCACAGCCTGACCAAGCATCGGTTGAACGCCTGCGGCTATTCCGTCGGCGCCCGCTTCACCCCGTCCTGGATGGACATGCCGATGTTCTACCAGGGCAATCCCGAGCCGATCGCGCCCAACATGACATTGTTCGCGCACATGATCATCATGGACTCCGAAACCGAGACGGCGATGACGCTTGGCCGCACCTACCTGACCACCGAATCCCAGCCGAAGCCGCTTTCACGCCATGATCTCGACTTGATCGTACAGTGAATCCATAATGGTTGGTCCACGCGGGGGCGTTCGCGACTAAGGAGTTTTCGGGCAGATGAGACGATCGCATGTGACGACCGTGTCATTGCTCGCAGCGCTTGTGCTGGCCGCTTGCACCAATGCCAAGGACGTCCTTGAGCCGTCCGCCATCACGCCGCCGGCAGCCTCGGCCCAACCGGCTCAGCCCTTGGCTGCCCCGGGCATCGCGCCCGCCGCCACACCAGCGCCGGCCGTCGGCGCCACGACACCCGCCAACCCCGCGCAGAGCGCCGCCGCTTTGTCGAAGACCCGGCTGCAGATCGCGCCGATCGTCGGCGCCTCCGTGGAAGCGGCAACGCCGCTGACGGCCGAACTGCAGACACGCGCCAAGCAGCGCGGCATCACCCTTGCCGGCAGCGCCGACCAGGCCGCCACCCATGTGCTGAAGGGCTACTTCTCGACCATGACGGAAGGCAAGGATACCACCGTTATCTATGTCTGGGACGTCTATGACCCCGCTGGCAACCGGCTACACCGCATCAATGGCCAGCAGAAGGCGCCCTCGGTCAATGCCGCCGAAGGCTGGCCCGCGGTTGCACCCGCTACCATGCAGGCGATCGCCGACCAGACGATCGACCAGTTCGCGGCCTGGCTCGGCGGCAGCGCCGGCTGATCCGCCTGTTACCGGCTTCCGTTCACTGTTGACGTTTTTGAGATTAGCCGGCGGATTCCCGTCAACGAGGCTTGCAATACCGGCACGGCTCGCTACAAGCCCGATTAAGAGGACCTCCCCATCCTTCGCCAGGAACGGTGCATGAAGCTTTTCGCGGGCAATTCCAACCGGGTGCTGGCCGAAGCGGTCGCCCGCTATCTCAATGTCCCGCTGGGCAAGGCCAGCGTCAGACGCTTCGCCGATCAGGAAATCTTCGTCGAAATCCAGGAAAACGTGCGCGGCGAGGATGTCTTCATCCTGCAGTCGACCTCGTTCCCGACCAACGATCATCTGATGGAACTGCTCATCATGATCGATGCCTTCATGCGCTCCTCGGCCAAGCGCATCACCGCGGTCATCCCCTATTTCGGTTACGCCAGGCAGGATCGCCGGGCCTCGGGCCGCACACCGATCTCGGCCAAGCTGGTCGCCAACATGATCACCCGCGCTGGCGTCGACCGCGTCTTGACGCTCGACCTCCATGCCGGCCAGATCCAGGGTTTTTTCGACATTCCGACCGACAATCTGTTCTCGGTGCCGGTGATGGCCCGCGACGTGAAGGCAAAATACAAACAGCTTGCCAATGTCGTCGTCGTCTCGCCCGATATTGGCGGCGTGGTGCGCGCCCGCGCGCTCGCCAAACGCTTCGACGCACAACTGGCCATCGTCGACAAGCGCCGCGAACGTCCCGGTGAATCCGAAGTGATGAACATCATCGGCGCGGTCGCCGGCAAGGATTGCCTGCTGATCGACGACATCGTCGATTCCGGCGGCACGCTGTGCAACGCCGCCGATGCGCTGCTCGCCAACGGCGCTACCAGCGTCACCGCCTATATCACCCACGGCGTGCTGTCGGGCGGTGCGGTCGCCCGGATCAGCGGCTCGAAGCTGCAGGAACTGGTGATCACCGATTCCATCCAGCCGACGCAAGGCGTGCTCGACGCCCCGAATATCCGCGTCATCTCCATCGCCGACCTGATGGGCGAGGCGATTTCGCGCACGGCGACCGAAGAGTCCGTGTCGAGCCTGTTCGATTAATCCATGTTGCCCAAAAGCGTGCCCACGGGCCTGGCTCGGGGGTAATCTCCTTTTTGGAATCTGCCCCAAACCGTCGTGAAAGGAGCCAGCTGATGCGCAATCGAATCAAGGCTGCAGGCATCGCAGGAATGCTTCTCGCAATCGGCATCGCCAGCGCGGCCTATGCGCCGACAATCGCTCCGGTTTCGACCGCGCAGGCGCAAACGGAATATCTTCCCACCGAAAAGGATTTCATCGGCAAATGGAGCATCGCAGGGTCCGCAATCCGGCCACCGCGTGATCTGAAAGAGCCGGCGAAGCCCGACCAGGAAGCGTCTGCGACCGAATTTCAGCAGACTGTGACCGCCTTTTATGGCGCCTTCGACTATCTGGAGATCACGGCGGACGGCCGCTACAATTTTCACCAACCGGGTGACCCGGCATCGGGGCCTTGCGTCTGGTGCGGGACATGGTCGTTCAAGAACGATTCCGTGTGGCTCGAACTGGACACGGCACCCAGGCTCGACATCTACACCGAGGGCGGCGACATGCAGATGACCTACACGGCCGAGCCTGAAGAGACGTCACGATACAAATGGCTTGTTTTCAGCTGGACCAAGGCTGATTGAACTGAGGGGTGAGGCGTTCTCGCGCACGCCAACCGAAGCATCGGTGTCAAGCCCGATCTCCTGAGGCGGGCAGTCAGTCCATGGTTGCATTGTGCGAGGAGTTCACCATGGCCATACTGCCCCTCCAATCAACGGAGGAGTAGCAGATGCGGCGTAGGACTTTGCTCGGGCTCGCGGTTTCCATTGCAGCCACCCTTTCAGTACCGGCGGCCTGGGCCGCCGATTTTCCGGACCGGACCATCACCATGGTTGTCCCCTTTTCCGCCGGTGGCTCGACGGATCTGGTCGCGCGCCTAGTCGCCAACAAGATGTCCGAAAAGCTGGGCCAGCAGATTGTCGTCGAAAATGTCGGCGGCGCCGGGGGCAGCATCGGCGCTGCCCAGGTCGCCCGAGCCGAACCGGACGGCTACACGATCCTGATGGGCACGGTCGCAACCCACGCGCTCAACCCGCTGATCCTGAAGACAAAGCCCTACGATGCGGAGAAGGATTTTGCGCCGATATCGTTGCTCGTGCTGGTGCCAAACGTCCTGGTCGTGAACCCTGAATTCCCTGCCAAGGACGTCAAGGAACTGATCGAGATGCTGAAGAAGGACCCGGACAAATATGCCTACGCCTCATCAGGCAATGGCACCCCGCTCCATCTCTCCGGCGAGCTTTTCAAGACGATGGCCGGCGTCAGCATGCAGCACATTCCCTACAAGGGCGCCGGACCGGCCTTGAACGACGTTATCGGCAATCAGGTGCCGATGATGTTCGACAACCTCCCCTCTTCATCGGGCCATATCAAGAGCGGGACGCTGAGAGCGCTTGGCGTCACCACCAAGGAGCGCGTTCCCTCCTTCCCCGACATACCGGCCATTGCCGAAACCATTCCCGGCTATGAAACCTACAGCTGGAACGCTCTGTTCGCGCCCGCAGGCACGCCGCCCGAGGCCGTCGCCGTTCTTCAGAAGGCGGCAGTTGAAGCCCTGAAAGACCCTGATGTGATCGCCCGCATGGCCCAGTTCAGCGCCTCGATCGTGGCCTCCACCCCGGAAGAGCTTGGAGTGCATGTGAAGGCCGAACTCGCCAAATGGGAACCGATCGTCAAGGCCAGCGGCGTTCAGCTGGACTAGGGCCTACGGCAAAGTACTGCGGGCTTTTCCTGGCGCTACGGCGCCGGGGCCTCAAGTCGAGGCTGAGCCCGCCGCATGCCTTCGTCGCGGGCGCCGCGCATATAGCCGCGCGGCGAGGCGCCGAGCATGCGCTTGAACATGGTTATGAATGCCGGCACGCTGTCATAACCGAGGTCGAGCGCCACCCTGGTGATCGGCTCGCCATCGGCGAGCCTGGGCAGGGCCGCAAACAGGCAGGCCTGCTGGCGCCAAGTCGACAAGGACAGTCCGGTCTGGCGCTGGAAGGCGCGGGTGAACGAACGGCGGCTCATGCCTGCGGCATCCGCCCACTCGTCGATCGTGGCGTGCGGCGAAGGTGCCGCGACAAAGCGTCGGCAGAGCGCCGCCAGCTTCGGGTCGGACGGGAACGGCAGCCCGAGCGGCCGTTCCGGCAAGGTCGGGATCTCGTGCAGCAACAGGTTCATGATCAGCCCGCCGCGGCCTTCCAGTTCGCCGCCTTGCGGCAGCTTTTCCGATTCGACGATCAGGCTGTGCATCAGCTCGGTGATGCCGACGACGCGCAAACCTTCCGGCAGGCCGGGGATAGCGCCCGGCATGACATAGACCGAGCGCATCGAGACATCGCCCAGCATTTCGACAGAATGCTCGGTGCCGGCCGGTATCCACATTGCGTGGTCGGGCGGCACCATCCAGCGCCCGTACCTGGTCGTCACCAGCACGACACCGACCAGCGCATGCAGCAGCTGGCTGCGGCTGTGGCGGTGTTGCGGCACGAGGTAACCGTCGGGATATTCGGTCGGCAAAGCCACCGCCGGCCCGGAAACCTCCTCCAGCCACTGCCAGCGGCTTTCGTGCAATCGGCCGAGATCGGCATTGCCGGCGCGGAAGATGTCCCTGCCATGTGGCATCGGCTATGGCCCACTTGCGAAACTATTGGACCAAACCACGAAAGAAGTCGCCTCGCAAGCGGCTTATAAGGCAGCCATCCCCAAGGCGCTCCGCAGGGGCGTCGCCCAAGCGCTTCAGACGAGCGTCCTTAAGGCGGTCCGCGGGAGCGGCCGCCAAGCCTGCCCGCGGGCAAACACCCGCCAAAAAGACCTCGGAGCCTGCCTTGACCGATACGACAGCCACCAGCATTGCACCGCAGCCAAGCGCCAGCCTCCCTTCAGCCCAGGCGACCGCCTTCACCGTCATTCTGGCGGTGAGCTTTTGCCACGGCATCAACGACATCATGCAATCGCTGCTGCCGGCGATCTATCCGCTGCTGAAAGAGAATTACGGTCTCGATTTCTGGCAGATCGGTCTTCTGACCTTCACCTTCCAGGTCACGGCGTCGCTGCTGCAGCCGGTCATCGGCATGATCACCGACAAGCGGCCAATGCCCTATTCGCTGCCCTACGGCATGGCGTCCTCGCTGATTGGCCTGATCGTTCTGGCCTATGCCGGCCACTATGCGCTGCTTCTGGTCGGCGCCTCGCTGATCGGCATCGGCTCGGCGATCTTCCATCCGGAATCCTCGCGCATTGCCCGCTTTGCCTCCGGCGGCCGCTTTGGCCTGGCGCAATCTTTGTTCCAGGTCGGCGGCAATTTCGGCCAGTCGATGGGGCCGCTGCTCGCTGCCTTCATCGTTGTGCCCTTCGGCCAGACCAGCATTTCATGGTTCGCTGTCGGGTCTCTGATCGGCATCATCGTTTTGTCGCGGGTCGGCGGCTGGTACAGCCGGATGCGCGCCGCGCAGGGCAATCGCAAGGCGGCAAGCTTCGTCTCCCCCTTCCCGCGCAAGAAAGTGATGGGTGCGCTCATCGTCCTGACGTTGCTGGTGCTGACCAAGAATGCCTACATCGCCTCGCTCTCCAGCTACTACACCTTCTATTCCATCCATAAGTTCGGCGTGTCGGTGCAGATGAGCCAGGTCATGCTGTTCCTGTTCCTCGGCGCCTCGGCGCTGGGCATCCTGCTCGGCGGACCGTTCGGCGACCGCTACGGCCAGAAGGCGATGATCTGGTTCTCGATCGTCGGCGTGCTGCCGTTCACGCTGGCGCTGCCCTACGCCAATTTCGAATGGACGATGGTGCTGACGGTGCTGATCGGCCTGATCCTGTCCTCGGCCTTCTCCAACATCGTCGTGTTTGCGCAGGAGTTGGTGCCGGGACGTGTCGGCACCATCGCCGGGATCTTCTTCGGCTTCGCCTTCGGCATGGGCGGCATTGCAGCCGCCGTGCTCGGCGTCGTCGCCGACATGAAGGGCATCGATTTCGTCTTCCAGATCTGCTCGTATCTGCCGCTGCTCGGCCTGCTGACGGTGTTCCTGCCCAACATGAAGGAAGCCAGGAAGGCGCAAGCGGCGGCCAGATAAAACCGGTCGATTTTGCGGATTTGACGCAGGGCGCGGCATTGCTGCGCCCTCTGTGATTCTTTCACCATGCGCTGGTTGAAAAGCCTGCTAGAGATAGTCATCAACGAAGGCTTGGGGCCTTCGACGTCTCTGGGGGATGACATGCGCAAGATCGTATTGGCCGTATTGGGTGTGCTTCTTGTTACCTTGCCGGCGACGGCACGCATCGTTCCCTTTCCGCCGGGTTTCAAGACGCAGTCCGTCGAAACCAACGGCACCAAACTCTATGTGCGCGTTGGCGGCAAGGGTCCCGCCGTCGTGCTGCTGCACGGCTTTGCCGATACCGGAGACATGTGGGGCGCCGCGGCCATCGCCCTCGCAAAGGACCACACCGTCATCGTGCCGGACCTGCGCGGCATGGGTCTGTCGGCCCACCCGGAAGCGGGCTACGCCAAGAAGAACCAGGCCGTCGACATCGCCGGCGTGTTGGATGCCCTGAAGATCGACAAGGCAGATCTCGTCACCCACGACATCGGCAACATGGTCGGCTATGCGCTCGCCGCTCAGTATCCCAAGCGCATCACCAAATGGGTTATCATCGACGCGCCGCTGCCCGGCATAGGCGACTGGGAAAAGATCAAGCAAAGCCCGCTGCTTTGGCACTTCAACTTCCGCGGCCCTGATATGGAGCGGCTGGTCGCGGGGCGCGAGCGCATCTATCTCGACCGCTTCTACAACGAGTTGTCGGCTGACCCCAAGAAGATCGACGAGGCGACGCGCAGGCACTACGCCAAACTCTATGCCCGCCCGCATGCGATGCATGACGCCTTCGAGCAGTTCAAGGCGTTTGACCAGGACGCGATCGACAACCAGGCGATGCTTGCCGCCGGCGGCAAACTGACCATGCCGGTACTGGCTGTCGGCGGTGAAAAATCCGCCGGCACTACGCAGGCCGATCTCCTGCGGCTTGTTGCGACCGATGTAACGAGCGGCATCGTGCCCGACTCCGGTCACTGGATCATGGAGGAAAATCCCGACGCGACCGTCAAGCTGATCACTGGTTTTCTCGATAAATAAGGCACCGCCTCGCTGACATTTCGATGAAAGCAAAGGCACCCGCCCGGCGGCGGGTGCCTTGCTTATCCGACTGGACGATGTCTATTCAACTGAACGGTTCTACGCCTTGAAGAACGCCAGCAGGTCGGCGTTGATCACATCGGCGTGGGTGGTCGCCATGCCGTGCGGAAAACCCTTGTAGACCTTGAGCTCGCCCTTCTTGAGGAGCTTGACAGCCAGCAGCGCGGAGTCGGCGATCGGAACGATCTGGTCGTCGTCGCCATGCATGACCAGCACCGGCACGTCGATGGCCTTCAGATCGTCGGTGAAGTCGGTTTCCGAGAACGCCTTGATGCAATCATAATGCGCCTTGGTGCCGCCCATCATGCCCTGGCGCCACCAATTCTCGACGACAGCCTGCGATACCTGGGAGCCGGGGCGGTTGAAGCCGTAGAACGGGCCGGCCGCAATATCGTGGAAAAACTGGGCGCGGTTGGCTGCCTGGGCGGAGCGGAAACCATCGAACACCTCGATCGGCAGGCCACCCGGATTGGCCGCCGTCTTCAGCATGACCGGCGGCACCGCGCCGAGCAGTGCGGCCTTGGCGACACGGCCACCGGAACCGTACTTCGCGACATAGCGGGCCACTTCGCCGCCACCGGTGGAATGGCCGACATGGATCGCGTCCTTGAGGTCGAGATGCGCCGCAAGCTCCGCGACATCAGCGGCGTAGGTGTCCATCTCGTTGCCGGTATCGGTCTGGGTGGAGCGGCCATGGCCGCGCCGGTCATGGGCAATGACGCGATAGCCCTTGGACAGGAAGAACAGCATCTGGGCGTCCCAGTCGTCGCTGCTCAGCGGCCAGCCGTGATGGAAGACGATGGGTTGTCCCGTTCCCCAATCCTTGTAGAAAATTTCGGTGCCGTCCTTGGTGGTGATCGTGCTGCTGCCGGGCTTGGTCATCTCGCTCTCCATTGATTGCTTCCGCGATAATCAATATCGCGATAACCATACGACTAGCGCAGGTCCAAATCCTTGTCTACAGAAAATATGTATCGCGATATCATTTTTCGTGGTACATATTGATGTGCTCAGTCGGCAAAGGAATGCCTCGTGCCTCTCCCGTTGGACAACCAGCTCTGCTTCACGCTTTACGCCACCAGCATGGCAATCAATCGCACCTACAAGCCCATGCTGGACGAGATGGGCATCACCTATCCGCAATATCTCGTGCTGAACGCACTTGCCGAAGCCGGCGGGATGTCGGTCGGCTCGATTGCGCACAGGCTCGCTTTGGAATCGAGCACCATCACGCCGCTGGTGAAGCGCATGGAACAGGCCGGTCTCGTCACCCGCCAGCGCAGCCAGACGGACGAGCGCCAAGTGCAGGTCGACCTGACGCCTGCCGGCCGCGCGCTGCTCGTCCAGTGCAACTGCCTCAACGAAACCCTGATCGAACGCTCGGGCATGACGATGGCTGATCTCGATGCCTTGAATCGGCGGATCCAGGCGCTGCGCGAAGCGTTGAGCAGCAAGCCGGACTAGCTGCCCTACAAACACGCCAGGCTTAATCCTTGCCGGCCAGCCAGCGCATGATGTTGGCCATCAATATGCCGTAGAGCGGCCATCCCAAAAAATCCTGCGACAGCCAGTGCGGGCCGATGTCTGTCGCCCACGCGACGGTGCGGCCACGGCCATGCTCACGAACCGCCAGCAGCGGCCAGTCGGTGCCGCGATACTGGCAGGTCGCCAGAAGCTGGGACGAGCCGTCGCGCCTGAAATCGAGTTTGTTCATGCCGAGGATCGGCGGCAACGGACCCGCGACACCGGCAAGGATCGGATGCGACGCCTGAAGGATCGACGGCTGCAGGCCTTGCGGCACTTCCAGCCCGTCCGAGAATGGCAGGCAGCGCACGGGCAGGATGTCCTCGACCGGGGTGTCGTGGAAACGCGCCGTGCCGAACATACCCTGGAATCCCATATAGCCTCCGGCCAGCATCAGCCCGCCGCCGCCTTCGACATAGGCCTTGAGGACCTCGAGGCGGTTGACGCCAATGCGCCCGGCGCGGGCCTCCGGCGTGACCAGCAAGGTCAGCGCGCCGACATCGGAGATCACCACCGCCTGGTATTCGGCCAGCGCGTCGAGGTCATACGGAAATTCGGCCGCGCAGCGATCGCCACCGATCTGCGTCACCGCTATGCGCTCTGCGGCAAGGGCGGCATTGAAGGCCGTCGCGCCATTCACCCATGTCGCACTTGTCAGAACGTCGCCGCCGGCAGCGACCGACGTCGTCGCCGCGAAGGTCTCGCCTGCCAGCAAGAGTTTCATCGTCGCCCTCACGCTTTTCGACTGACAATTGAACGAGCGGGCGCCGGCTTGAACCGGCGCCCGCCGGGCCTTGGGAGGCTTAGAACTTAAACTCGGCCAGGTTTTCCGGCGTCACGATCTTGGCCGGGCCAAGGATCAGTTCGCCGCTGGCCCCGATCGTGTATTCGCCGAGCCTGCCCGCCGTGAACTTCTCACCTTCCTTGCCGGTGATCTTGCACTGCGCCAGCGCCTGGGCCGCCTGATAGGTCAGGTAGCCGAGATCGGTGACATTCCACCAGATATCCTGGGCAGAGCCATCCTTGATGTATTTCGAAATCAAAGTGGCCGGCGCAAGGCCGGTCAGCTTGACCTTGCCGATCATGCCGGCTTCCTCGAGTGCGCGCGCGGCCGCCGGAAGGCCAATGCCTGCCGGCACGATGATCACCTTGAGATCCGGAAACGCCTGCACCAGCGCCAAGGCCTGCTGCTGGTTGACCTGCTCGCTCTCCTCGCCATAGGCGACCTGCACCAGTTTCATCTTGGCGTATTTCGGCTCTGCCGCCATCTTCGCCTTCATGAAGTCGATCCAGGCGTTCTGGTTGGTCGCCGTCGGCGTCGACGACAGGATGGCGAACTCGCCTTCGCCGCCGCTGAGGTTGAATGCGCTTTCCAGCATCATTTCGGCCAGACTGTCGCCCTTCACCTGGTTCACGAACACCGCGCGCGCATCGGCCGCGACGTCGGAATCGTACGAGATCACCCGGACGCCTTGCTGAACGGCGCGCTTCAGCGCAGGCGCAACCGCATTGGCGTCGTTGCCGGCGATAGCGATGACCCCGACCTTCTGCGACACAAGGCTGTTGATGAATTCGATCTGTGCCTCGGCCGTCGCTTGCGAAGGGGCAACCTGGGTGGCGGTGCCGCCAATTTCCTTCGCCGCCTCTTCGGCGCCGCCGAAAGCCACCTTGAAGTAGGGATCGGTGTCGAGCTTGGGCAGGAAGCCGACGGTCACCGGTTCCTTGGCGCATTCCTGGCTGTAGGCCAGCGAGGCCGGCGCAAGCAGAACCGCGGATGCGAGCAGGGCTATTCTAAACGCTTTCATTGTGTCTCCTCCGTCAGAATTCGGGCTTGAAGAAAGGGGCCCGAGATCACCCCTTGGTTTCGCGCAGGACGCGCGATCTTGACAGCCGCTCCTCCAGGGAGCGCCAGTAATTGCCGACCAGCAGCGAGCCGATCAGGAGCAGGCCGATGATCATGCCTTGGGCGTCGCCGCCGATCTGGTTGAGCGCCAGCACATTGCGGATGATGGCGATCAACAGCAGCGCCAGCATGACCCCCGTGAGCCGCCCCTTACCACCGAAGACGCTGACGCCGCCGAGCAGCACGATGGTGATGACGTCGAGTTCCATGCCGAGCGCATTGTTGGCGCGGGCGTTGGAAAGGCGCGCGGTGTAGACGATGCCGGCGATGGCCGCGACGAGGCCCGAAACGACGAAAAGCTTCAGCACCATTTGGCGCGTGCCGATGCCGGAATAGCGCGCCACTTCGGGGCTGCCGCCAAGCGCATAGATGCGCTTGCCGGTCGGCGTCTTCTGCAGCACCACCGCGAAGATCGGCGCCAGCAGCAGGAACGGCACGATGGTCCACGGGATTTGTGTGCCCGGCAGATTGCTGATGCCGAAATCGACAACCGCCGGCGGCAATATGTTGACCGAACCGGTGCCGAGCAGGATGTAGCCAATGCCCCGATACAGCGCCATGGTGCCGAGCGTCACCACCAGCGACTGCAACCCGAGGCCCGACACCAGATAGCCGTTGAAGGCGCCGAGCAGGCCGCCGAAGACGAGCGTCAGCGGAATGGCGGCCAGCGTCGGCACGCCGCCCTGGACGAGCAGGCCAAAAATCACGGATGTCAACGCCAGCACCGAGGCGATCGACAGGTCGATCTCGCGGGTGATGATGAGCAGCGTCATCGGCAGGATCAGCAACGCCTTTTCCGAGGCGCTCGCCCCCAGCTGAGAAAGGTTAAAGCCGGAAACGAAATTCGGCACGAAGGCCGCCGCATAGATAAAGACGGCGAGGCAGGCGGTCGCCAGCAGCAGATCCCAGAAGTCGATCGAGCGGATAAACTTTCTCATCTCGCCCTCGCCTGTCTTGCCTGTTCGGCACGCCGCGCGATGAAGGTGTCGATGCCGATGGCAACCAGGATCACCAGGCCATAGACGCCCTGCAGCCAGAGCGGGTCGACACGCACCAGCGTCAGCCCGTTCTTGATGACCAAGAGAGTGAGCGCGCCAAGGATGATGCCGAGCAGCGTGCCCGAGCCGCCGCGGATGGCGACGCCGCCGACCACTGCAGAGGCGATCACCGTGAGTTCGAAGCCGAGCGCGACGCGGGCATCGATGGTGGCATAGCGCGATGCCCACAGCGCCCCGCACAGACCGCCGAGCAGGCCGGCCATGCCGAAGGCCAGCAGGATGCGCCGGTCGACCGGGATGCCGATCAGCCTTGCGCCGTCGGGATTGGAGCCGGTGGCAAACAGCTCGCGTCCGGTTGCGGTGCGATAGAGCAGCACATAGCCGGCGCACAGGATGACAATAGCGATGATGACGATCAGCGGCACGCCTGCGATCTTCAGCCCGGTCATGTCGAGCCAGGCTTGCGTGACTTCGTCGGCGCTGACCTGGTCGCCCGCCGCCCAGATCGAGTTGAAACCGCGGAAGATCGACATCGAAGCCAGCGTAACGACGATGGCCGGGATCTTTCCCCTGGTAACGACAAGGCCGTTGAGCAGTCCGGCAAAGCCGCCGACCGCGCAGGCGGTGATCAGGCCGATGCCGATGTCCAATCCGGGATAGGCCTGAACCATGCTGGCCGCCATATAGGCGGAGAGGCCGATCACAGCTGCGATCGACAGGTCGATGTTGCGGGTGATCAGCACCAGCATCTGCGCCAGTGCGGCGACAATCAGCAAGGCCGCGTCCATCGACACAGCGGTGAGGTTCGCCGCGCTCACCATGCGCGGGTTGATGATGGTGACCGGAATGGCGACGGCGAGCATCGCCGCAAGCAGGCCGAATTCCCGCCGCCTCAGAAAATCGAACGGTCCTTTTGCCTTTTCCTCCTCGGCGGCGCGTTCTATCTGCGCTGCCTGGCCGGCACGTTCATCGGTCCTGGTCGCCGCTTCCAGTACCTTTTCCTGCGTGGCTTGCCCGCGCGAAAACTCAGCAGTCTGGCGGCCTTCGCGCAGCACGACAATGCGGTCGCACATGCCGATCAGCTCGGGCATCTCTGACGAGATCAAAAGGATCGCCATGCCTTGCGCGGCAAGGTCCGCGATCATTGCATGCACTTCCGCCTTGGTGCCGACATCGATGCCTTGCGTCGGCTCGTCGAGGATGAGCACGCGCGGCTCGGTGCGCAGCCACTTGGCCAGCACCACCTTCTGCTGGTTGCCGCCGGATAACTCTTTCACCGGCTGCCCGTAGCCGGAAAAGCGCAGCTTCATGCGCTTCAGCCAGTCCGCCACCAGACCGATGGCGCGGTCGGTGCCGTAGAGACCGCGTTGTGCGGCCTTGTCGAGAACAGGTAGCACCGCATTGTCGAGGATGGAGAAATCCATCACCAGGCTCTGGCCCATGCGATCTTCCGACACATAGGCGATGCGCGCATCCATGGCGTCGCGCGCCGAGGCGAACTGCACGGGCTTGCCGTCGATCAGGATTTCGCCGGCGTCGGGCCGGTCGATACCGAACAGCACGCGCGCAATCTCGGTGCGTCCGCTGCCGACCAGGCCGCCAAGCCCCAGCACCTCGCCGGCGTGAAGCTTGAGGTCGATACCGGTAAAGCCGCCGGCGCGCGAAAGTCCCTTCCCCTCCAGCACCAGCGCGCCTGAGGCATGGCGCCGTTCGGGATAGAGGTCGGTGACTTCACGCCCGACCATCATGCTGATGGCGGCAGCACGGCCAAGCTCGGCCTTCGGCTTGACGCCGATCAGGCGCCCGTCGCGCAGCACCGCGATGCGGTCGGCGATGCGGAAGATCTCGTCCATACGGTGGCCGACGAACATCATCGCCACGCCGTGCAGCCTGAGATCGGCAACGACGGAAAACAGCCGCTCGACCTCGCGCTGTGACAGCGCCGCCGTGGGCTCGTCCATGATCAGCACGCGGGCATCCAGCGACAGCGCGCGGGCGATCTCGACCAGTTGTTGTTCAGAGGTACGCAGTGTTCCCAGCCGCGTTGCCGCCGGCACGTCGAGCCCGACGGTAGCCAGCACCTTGCGGGCGCCGGCCAGCATGGCGGCATTGTCGATGCCGCCAAAGCGGTCGCGCGGCATGTGGCCGAGATAGATGTTCTCCGCCACCGACAGATCGGGAAACAGGCCAGGATGCTGGTGCATGACCGCAATGCCGGCCGCCTGCGCGTCATGCGGCGAATGGAAGACGGCTGATTTGCCGTCAACCTCGACATGACCGCTGGTGGGAGAATGCACACCGGCGAGAAGCTTCACGCAGGTGCTCTTGCCGGCGCCGTTTTCGCCAAGCAGCGCCAGCACCTCGCCGGAGCGCAATTCGAAGGAGGCGTCCTTGAGCGCAATCGTGCCGCCGAAAGCCTTCGTCGCCTGAACCAGGGCAACAGGAACAGCCCGCACCACCGCAGCGTCGGCTTCGCTTTGTGTGCCCGAGTGCAGCACGTCTCCTCCCTGACCGTTATTTTTTCAATTTGCTATATTAAATAGTGCAAAGGCGCAACGGCAAAATTGACTTCCATGGTTCCGACGCGCACTGTCGCCGCCAACATAGGCACCGCAGGGTGCGCTCGGCCGCAGGTGGTTTGCGGGCTTCGCGCCGGGAACGGGACATTTGGGGAGTGCGGGTTTTGTCAGGGAAAGGCAGCAATTCTGTCAAAGTTCGGCACTATAATGAGCGTTTCGTGCTCGACGCCATCCGTCGCCTCAAGGAAGCCTCCAAGTCCGATCTGGCGCGCGCGGCAAGCCTGACGCCGGCGGCCGTCGCTGCCATCGTCGACGGCCTGGAATCTTCCGGATTCGTAAAGCAAGTGGGAAAAAGGTTCGGGCAGCGCGGTTCGCCCTCCACGCTGTACCGGCTGACGCCGGAGCGCATCTACAGCGTCGGCATCAAGATCGGCCGGCGTGCGCTTGAAGCCGTTCTGGTCGACTTCGCCGGTGAAATCCGCGCAAGAGAGTCGCACGAATACCGCTTCCCCGATCCTGATTTGGTGCTGAAGGCCGGCAACATGGCGCTGGCCACCTTCGAAAAGCTGGTGGATGGGCTTGGCGATGCCAGCATCGTCGGCGTCGGCATTGCCTCACCCTATTTCCTCGGCGGCTGGAGCGAGGAACTCGGCTTTCCCGACGATCTCGGCAGCCGCTGGGAGGCGATCGACCTGACGACATGCTTTGCCACGCCGGCGAAGACGCCGGTGTTCGTGGAAAACGACGCCACGTCGGCGGCGCTGGCCGAACTTGTTCAGGGCGCTGGCGCCCGCTTTCGCGATTTCATGCACATCTCGATCGACACTTTTGTCGGCGGCGGCCTTGTGCAAGGCGGCAGGGTCCATACCGGGCCGCATGGCAACAGCGCTGCCCTCGGACCCTTGCCGGTCTCGCCCTCAAGCCTCGATTCGGTGGCGGCGAAGCCTGCGCGCTACCAGAGCCTGCTGCATCGCGCCTCGATCTATGTGCTGGTCAATCACCTGAGGTCGCGCGGCGTGGTGATCAATCGTGTGCGGGAACTCGATCCGTTGCCACCCGAAGCGCGCGTGCCGCTGTTCGAATGGATCGACGATTGTGCGAGCGCGCTGGTCGAGGCGATCATCGCCATCACCTCCATCATCGACATCGAGGCCATCGTTCTCGACTCGATCCTGCCCAGGCCGATCCATCTCGAACTGCTGGCAAGGGTGCAGACCCAGTTCAACCAGGCCAGCGCAATCGGCATCGTGGCGCCGGAGATCGTGTCGGGGCAATTCGGCCCTGAGGCCTCCTCGATCGGCGCTGCCATGCTTCCGTTCTCGGCGCTGCTGGCGCCCGACAGCGGCGTGCTGATGATCGGCAAGGACCGGACGAAACTGCTGAGCGCGCTGTCCACGCTGGGTGGCGCCAAGGGAAACGGATCAAATCCGCCCGCCGACCTGCCGGCCTGAGCGCAATGCGGCGCCCAACGCAGGATCGGCCGCCCTTGCCCGCCATGGCTTGCACCCTTTCCCGCCTTCCGCTATAGAGCCGCCACCCGCGTAGACACCCTTGGAGGCAACGCGGCGGAAGGCTGCCTTCCCTTGTGATCCCGAACAAAGCTCCGCGTATGCGGTTTCTGGCATTCGGACATCCAGGCCTGGCGGCTTTCGACGTTTACGGTCCAGGCACACTGCCACCGCAAACGCTCCATAAAACGCGAAAGGAAATGCCATGAGCCACGATACTTACGAGCTCAAGGCCGAAGCGCGCGAACAGGTCGGTAAGGGGTCCGCCCGTGCAGTTCGCCGCAACGGTAAAGTGCCTGCAGTTATCTACGGCGACAGACAGCCTCCCCTGGCGATTGCGCTGAACTACAAGGACGTCTTCTACAAAATCCATGGCGGCGGGTTTTTGACCACGATCGCCACGATCGACGTCGACGGCAAGAAAATCCAGGTTCTGCCCAAGGATTTCCAGCTCGACCCGGTCAAGGATTTCCCGGTCCATGTCGACTTCCTGCGCATCGGCAAGGACACCGAGGTCAACGTCGACGTGCCCGTCCACTTCATCAATGAAGACAAGTCGCCCGGCATCAAGCGCGGCGGCGTGCTCAACATCGTGCGTCACGAAGTCGAGTTCCACTGCCCGGCCAATGCGATCCCGGAATTCATCACCGTCGATCTCACCGGCGCCGACATTGGCGATTCGATCCACATCTCGGCGGTTACCTTGCCGGCCGGCGTCAAGCCGGTGATCTCCGATCGCGACTTCACCATCGCGACAATTGCCGGCTCCTCGGCGATGAAGCCGGAGACGGAAGAGACGGCGGAAGCGGCAGCCCCCGAAGCGGCGGCTCCTGCTGCCGAAGAGAAGTAATTTTCGGGCCCGGAGTTCACGATGCTTGTCTTTGCAGGCCTCGGCAATCCGGGCGCGAAATACGCTGATAACCGGCACAATGTCGGCTTCATGGCGGCGGACGCAATTGCCCGCCGCCATTCGTTTTCGCCCTGGTCGAAGAAGTTCCAGGGCCTGATCGCCGAAGGCACGATTGCCGGCGAAAAGATTCTCCTGATCAAACCGCAGACCTTCATGAACCTGTCGGGACAGCCGATCGGCGAAGCCTTGCGCTTCTACAAGCTCGGCCCCGAGGCGCTGACCGTCTTCTACGACGAGATCGACCTGCCGGCCGGCAAATTGCGGGTCAAGGTCGGCGGCGGCGCCGGCGGCCACAACGGCATCCGCTCGCTCGACCAGCATGTCGGCAAGAATTTTCGCCGCGTGCGCATCGGCGTCGGACACCCCGGCGTCCGGGAAATGGTGCATGGCCATGTTCTCGGCGACTTCGCCAAGGCCGATCGCGAATGGCTGGACGTGCTGCTCGACACCATCGCCGACGATGCCGGGCTGCTGGCCAAGGGCGACGACAGTTCCTTCATGAACCGCATTACTCTGGCCTGGCGTGACAAGCTGGTGCCGACCAGCGACGACGACCGGCCGCCGCCCAAGGCGCCGAAGGCTGAAGGTCCAAAGGCTCAAAGTCACATCCGCCAGGCACGGCCACAGCAGGCGGCGGCCAAGCTGCCGGAAAGCGGCCCTATGGCCGCCATGCTGAAGAAACTGTTCGGCAAGAAGGACTGAGCGTCGATAGGATCGGGACCGCGGGGCTTGACGTTGCTCACCCCTATCGCCCATAGCCCTCATCAAATTTCTAGTTTCCCGATAGGACCGGACACATGGGTTTCAAATGCGGCATCGTTGGCTTGCCCAACGTCGGCAAGTCGACGCTTTTCAACGCGTTGACCAGGACGGCGGCGGCGCAGGCCGCCAACTATCCGTTCTGCACCATCGAACCGAACACCGGCGAGGTGGCGGTGCCCGATCCGCGGCTGCAGAAGATCGCCGCGATCGCCAAGTCGAAAGAGATCATCCCGACCCGCATCTCCTTCGTCGACATTGCCGGCCTGGTGCGCGGCGCCTCCAAGGGCGAAGGGCTGGGCAACCAGTTCCTCGCCAACATCCGTGAGGTCGACGCCATCGTGCATGTGCTGCGCTGTTTCGAGGATGACGACATCACCCATGTCGAGGGCAAGATCGACCCTGTCGCCGACGCCGATACGGTCGAGACCGAGCTGATGCTCGCCGACCTCGACAGCCTCGAGCGCCGCATCGTGCAGATCCGCAAGCGCGCCGGCAGCAAGGACAAGGAAGCAACCACCGTGCTGCCGATGATGGAGGCAGCACTCGAGCTCCTCCAGGCCGGCAAGCCGACCCGCATCCTGCTCAAGGGCATTTCAGCGGAAGACCTGCGCATCCTGCAGGGACTGAACCTCTTGACCTCGCACCCCGTGCTCTATGTATGCAACGTCGCCGAAGCCGACGCCGCCACCGGCAACGAGCACACCAGGGCCGTGGAAAAGATGGCGACCGCGCAGGGCGCCGGCACCGTGGTGATCTCAGCCGCGATCGAGGCCGAAGTCGCCCAGCTCTCCGACGAGGAAGAGATGGAGTTCCTGTCCTCGCTCGGCCTCGACGAACCTGGCCTCAACAAGGTCATCCGCGCCGGCTACGATCTGTTGCATCTCATCACCTATTTCACCGCCGGGCCGAAGGAAACGCGCGCCTGGACGATCCACAAGGGCGACAAGGCCCCGCAGGCGGCCGGCGTCATCCACACCGATTTCGAGCGCGGCTTCATCCGCGCCCAGACCATCGCCTATAACGACTACGTCACACTGGGCGGCGAAGTGGCGGCCAAGGAAGCCGGCAAGGCGCGCGACGAAGGCAAGGAGTATGTCGTCCAGGACGGCGATGTTCTGCTGTTCAAGTTCAACACCTGATTTCTTGTAGCACGCCACCCATGGCGGCGCGGCCATGTAGAAGGCTGGCGCCTAAATCTCGCAGCAGGTACGAGATTGCAGGGTGTGGCGGCCTCGATACTGTAGAGCGCAGCGCTGTGGCGGCCGACAACTGGGTAGACGAAATCACTCAGCCTCGATTGCGCAATAAAATATCGCTATGACATAGTTCCTCCTAGACACTCCACTCATTGTGCGTATCGATGTACCAGGGTGGAGGATGACGACGATGGTAACACACGTCTTTGGGGGGCCAGACACCCCTAAGAAGCTTCGTTGCTTACAGGAATATCTCCGAGCCTTTGCTATCGCTCTGCGCGACCAGGAATTCGCTTGCATTTATATCGACGCTTTTGCCGGCTCCGGGACTCGTACGGAAGTCCGCCCCGGTCTTCCTCTCTTCGGTTCAGAAATGGCAGAACCAGAAGAGGTAACCACTCAGGGGTCGGCTAGGATTGCAATCGAAGTCGACCCGCCGATGCATTCTATCGTGCTGATCGAACGGGATAATTCCCGTTTTGCGCAACTCGGTGAACTGATCTCTGAGTATCCCAATCGCAAGATAATTGTTCGAAACGGGGACGCCAACGATCTTGTCCAACGCCTTTGCAAGCGCACAAATTGGCGCGGAGCGGAGACCGTCGGCCGTGGGATTCGTGGCGTTGTCTTCCTCGATCCCTATGGCATGGAAGTTTCATGGGAGACGGTAAAAGCCATCGCAGCAACGGAAGCCTTGGACTGTTGGTATTTCTTTCCGTTGTCAGGTCTGTACCGAAACGCTCCCCATGATCCGGCAAAGCTCGATCCGAGCAAGCAGGCAAGTCTGGATCGCGTTCTAGGGGCAACTGACTGGCGGGAGCGTTGGTATGGTCACGAAAGTGCGCGCCAAGACCTATTCGAAACGAAGGGGCAAGCAGTTCGGCGGGCGGATGTGAACGCTATCGAATCCTACGTGAAGGAGCGCCTGCGCACAGTGTTCAAAGGGGCTGTTTTGGAGCCAGTTCGCCTTCATCATAAAGGGGGCGCGCCACTGGCTTCACTCTTTTTCGCCGTGTCAAACACGAGTCCGGCCGCAGTCGCACTAGCGACAAAGATGGCCTCTCATATTCTCAAATCGGGAAGATCGTCCCAAAGCCGATCACGATAGGTGCGACCTGTTATCTTCTTGTTCTTGCCGCCCCACTGTTTGAAGAAGAACGCCGTGTCGGCATCGGTGCATTGGTCGAAAATCTCGTCCACCCATCGGGTATCTAGCGGCCTAGCCTGCGGTCCGCTTTCGCCTCCGACGATTGCCCAGTGAATGCTTTTGAGATTGGCGCCGGCAACAGACCCGATCAGGGGTTCGAATGAAACAAATCTCACGGCCGCAGGAACCGCCCGGAGTTCATCCAGCCTGTACAGCACCCGACTATCTTCAACACTGGTGCCGAGCCAGACGTTTGGAAGCACATTGAACTCGGGGGAGGAAAGTACTTCCGACATCCTATCTGGCCGCTTTGTCAGAATTTGATAGGTGTGGCGAGGCGTTGCTGCCATGACCTGCCATATCTCAGCGATGAAGGCAGTTGGCACTTCCGCGTGGAAGAGATCAGACATTGAGTTTACGAAGACACGCTTAGGCTTCTTCCATTCTTGCGGAACGGAAATCGATGCGCGGTCGAGCTTAATCTTGCCTGTCCATTTCGCTTTGCCACCGCTTTTGCGTGTCACTCCCACATATTTGTCGACTCCCATGGCTTCCAGCCGAGCAGCCATCCTCATCGCGTAACAATTTGTGCATCCGGCAGTAAGAATTGTGCAGCCGGCGACAGGGTTCCAGGTCGCATCTGTCCATTCGATTGATGTTTCGGCCATCACTTTACCTTCCGTGTTGATGGAAGAGTGGCATAGACATTGTAAACGTCGTTCTAAACATTTGCTAGGAATTTGTTCACAACCGGCTGGCTGTACCACGACGAGCTTGGTGGAGATAGACCAAGTCTAACAGCGGCACTTTCGACGAATTTTCTAACCGGCCGGAGGCCATCTCTCAGTTCGGTCGCCTGTCTTGATTTTGTCACCTCATAAGTTTAAGCGGCAGGCGCACGGTCGGAGCACGCGACGAAGAACCGTGCAGTCCTACACGACGCGTCAATCTGAACGCACCCTTTAATCCGGCAAGGGAGATTCGGCGATGATCAAGGCCTTCGTCGTCGACAATGATCGCCTGCGCCTCGCCGACGATCTCGTGGCCAATGGCGATCAGGTCGTCTGGGCCGACCTTCTCAACCCGACCAAGGAAGAAGAAACAGCGATCGAGACCTGGCTCGGCGTTGCCATCCCGACGCGCGAGGAGATGGAGGAGATCGAGATTTCGAGCCGCCTCTACATCGAGGACGGCGCCTACTTCATGACCGCCACCTTGCCGGCGCAGACCGAAATCGATGATCCCTTGATGTCACCGGTTACCTTTGTGCTTGCCGGCCCGAGACTGGTCACCATCCGCTATCATGAGCCGAAGGCGTTCAAGACCTTTCCCCTGCGCGCCGAGAAGGTGGCGACAGGCTGCACCACCGGCAACACCATCCTGATCGGCCTGCTGGAGGCGATCGTCGATCGCCTAGCCGATATTCTCGAACGCGCCGGCCGTGACATCGAGACGATCTCGCGCGACATCTTCGAGGCGCGGTCGACCAAGGTGAACAAGCGCAATCGCGACTTCCAGGAACTGCTCAAGGCCATCGGCCGCAAGGAGGACATCGCCTCCTCGATCCGTGACAGCCTGATCTCGTTGCAGCGCCTCACCGGCTTCCTTGCCCACGTCGCGACCCAGATCAAGATGAGCAAGGACGTCCGCGCCCGCATCAAGACCGTATCGCGCGACGTGCTGTCGCTCGCCGACCATGCCACCTTCCTGTCGCAGAAGATCTCGTTCCTGCTCGACGCGACGCTCGGCATGATCTCGATCGAGCAGAACGCCATCATCAAGATCTTCTCGGTCGCCGCCGTCATCTTCCTGCCGCCGACGCTGGTGGCTTCGATCTACGGCATGAATTTCGACGTCATCCCGGAGCTGAAATGGGAGCTCGGCTATCCCTTCGCCATCGGCCTGATGATCCTGTCGGCGATCCTGCCGTTCTGGTATTTCCGCCGCCGCGGCTGGTTGTAGGCCCAATAGAATTCGCTTGACCAAACGCCGCCCGGACGGCATCCGGATGCCCGGTAATCGTACAACCGGATTGGGATCATGACCGCAAAAAGCTGGGCCTACGAGGATTTCACCGAGGGCGCATCGATCGACCTCGGCGCCAAGCAGGTGAGTGCGGCCGAAATCATCGAATTCGCCACCGAATTCGACCCGCAGCCGATGCATCTCGACGAAGCCGCCGGCAAGGTCAGCATCCTTGGCGGCTTGGCCGCCTCCGGCTGGCACACCTGCGCGATCTTCATGCGCATGCTGTGCGACGCCTTCCTGCTCGACTCGACCGCGCAAGGCGCGCCCGGCATCGACCAGGTCAAATGGAAGAAGCCGGTGCTGGCCGGCGACACACTGGCCGGCAGCACCAGCGTGCTTGCCAGGCGCCTGTCGAAATCCAGGCCTCAGCTCGGCCTCGTCACCTTGCGCAGCGAACTGTTCAACCAGCGCGGTGAAAGCGTCTTCGAACTTGAGAACACTGTCATGTTCTTGACCCGCGAGGCCGGCGCATGAGCCTCGACGCGTTCTTCCGCATCGGCGATACCATCAACCTCGGTTCGCACACATTCGAAACCGAGGCGATCAAGGCGTTCGCCTGCAAATACGATCCACAGGTCTTTCATGTCGACGAGGAGGCGGCGAAGAAAAGCGTGTTCGGCCGCCTCTGCGCCTCAGGCTGGCACACCGCGGCCACCTGGATGAAGCTCAATCTCAAAAATCCTATGGACGCTTCTCAATGGACCGGACCCGGCCCGGTACCAGAATTCGGCCCCTCCCCCGGCTTCAGGAACCTGAAATGGCCAAAGCCGGTCTATGCCGGCGAAACCGTCACCTTCACCCGCACGGCCGTCTCCCACCGCCCGCTGGCCAATCGCCCCGGCTGGCGGCTGCTCGCGCTGCGCTCGGAAGGATTCGATTCGACGGGCGACAAGGTGCTGGAGTTCGACAGCGCGGTGCTGGTGAAGGCTGGGTAGGGCTAGGGTTTAGGCAGTAGGGATTAGGCAGCAGTG
Source organism: Mesorhizobium sp. LNJC391B00 (assembly GCF_000502535.1). Lineage (NCBI taxonomy): Bacteria > Pseudomonadati > Pseudomonadota > Alphaproteobacteria > Hyphomicrobiales > Phyllobacteriaceae > Mesorhizobium > Mesorhizobium sp. LNJC391B00. The sequence continues at coordinate 119,456 of NZ_AYWI01000009.1, read as the reverse complement.
GGTGCTGCGCCTTGCACGGAATGCGGAGCTTCCTCCCAACTCCCTACTCCCTACTCCCTACTCCCTACTCCCTACTCCCTAATGCCCCTCAAACCCGATCAACGTCCGCACCGGCACGCCCAGCGCTTCGAGCTTCGCCCGTCCGCCGAGATCCGGCAGGTCGATGACGAAGCACGCGGCAAGAATATCGGCGCCGATCTGCCTCAGCAGCTTGACCGCCGCCTCCGCCGTGCCGCCGGTCGCGATCAGGTCGTCAACCAGGATCACCTTCTCGCCCGGCGCAACGCCGTCCTTGTGCATCTCCATCTCGTCCAGCCCGTATTCCAGGCTGTAGGCGACGCGTACCGTCTCGTAAGGCAGCTTGCCCTTCTTGCGGATCGGCACGAAACCGGCCGAAAGCTGGTGCGCGACCGCACCGCCGAGGATGAAGCCGCGTGCCTCGATGCCGGCGATCTTGTCGATCTTCTGCCCGGCATAGGGATGCACCAGCTCGTCGATGGCGCGGCGGAAGGCGCGCGCATTGCCGAGCAAAGTGGTGATGTCGCGAAACAGGATGCCGGGCTTGGGGTAGTCCGGAATGGTGCGGATCGCGGCGAGCAGCGTGTCTTCGAGCGAGGATTTCATGGGTCGAGATTACCTGAAACGGAGGTTGTTGCGCGACAATTGTTCGATCGAACTGCAGCCCATCAGCTTCATGCCGCGCTCGATCTCGATCCGCATCTGCTCCAGCGCCCGCTCGACGCCCGGCTGTCCGGCCGCCGCTAGCGGGAACAGGTAATAGCGGCCGACGCCAACAGCCTTGGCGCCGAGCGACAGCGCCTTCAGCACATGGGTGCCGCGCTGCACGCCGCCATCCATGATGACGTCTATTCTGTCGCCGACGGCATCGACGATCTCGGCCAACTGGTCGAACGCCGCCCGCGAGCCGTCCAGCTGCCGGCCGCCATGGTTGGACAGCACAATGCCGCTGCAGCCGATCTCGACGGCGCGCTTGGCATCCTCCACCGACATGACGCCCTTGAGACAGAACGGACCTCCCCACAGTCTGACCATCTCGGCAACATCGTCCCAGGTCATCGACGGATCGAGCATCTCGGTGAAGTAGCGGCTGATCGACATCGTGCCGCCGCCCATGTCGACATGCTCGTCGAGCTGCGGCAGCTTGAACCCCTCATGGGTGAAATAGTTGATCGCCCAGCCCGGCTTCAGCGCGAACTGCAGCATGCCGGCAAGGTTGAGCTTGAAGGGGATGGCAAAGCCGGTGCGCTTGTCGCGCTCGCGGTTGCCTCCGGTGATGCTGTCGACGGTCAGCATCATCACTTCGACTCCAACCGCTTTCGCCCGCTGCATCATCGCCCGGTTGAGGCCGCGATCCCGGTGGAAATAGAACTGGTAGACCTGCGGGCTGCTGCTGATCTTGCGCGCTTCCTCAAGACTGACAGTGCCGAGCGAGGACACGCCGAACATCGTGCCGAATTTGGCCGAAGCCTTGGCCACCGCGCGCTCGCCTTGATGATGGAACAGCCGCTGCAAGGCGGTCGGCGAGCAATAGACGGGCATGGCCAGCTTCTGGCCCATCACCGTCACCGACATGTCGATCTCGCTTACCCCGCGCAGCACGTTGGGAACGAGGTCGCAGCGCTCGAAGCTCTCGGTGTTGCGGCGATAGGTGACCTCGTCGTCGGCCGCGCCATCGATGTAGTTGAAGATTGGCCCAGGCAACCGCTGCTGGGCCATGCGCCGGAAATCGGAAAAGTTGTGACAGTCGCGTAGCCGCATCATCGATCCCAAATGCCCCTTTAGCCCGCGATCCGCCGGGCGCGCGTGCAATACCAATCGCATGGCGCCGTGCCAACGGACTTCTTACTGGACGGCTGCTGCGCCAAGATGCGAACCATGCCCGGTTTGGCAAGCAAAAAGGGCGTCCGAAGACGCCCTTTCCATTTCCGAGGAATAAGATGCGGCTTAGTGCGCCACGCCTTCCCACACCTTGCGCTTGGTCAGATACATCAGCGCCCCGAACAGAAGCAGAAACACCAGCACGCGGAAGCCGGTCTTCTTGCGGTCTTCCATATGCGGCTCGGCCGCCCACATCAGGAACGCCGAGACGTCGCGCGAATACTGGTCGATCGTCTGCGGCGAACCGTCATCGTAGGTCACCTGGCCGTCGGAGAGCGGCTTGGGCATCTTCAGCGACACGCCGGACATGAAGTATGGATTGTAGTGGGTGCCTTCGGGGATCACCATGCCGGCAGGTGGCGTCTCGTCGTAGCCGGTCAGCAGCGAATGGATGTAGTCCGGGCCGCCCTGCGCATATTGCGTGAAGATATCGAAGACGAAGCGCGGGAAGCCGCGCTCGACGCCGCGCGCCTTGGCCAGCAGCGACATATCCGGTGGGGCAGCGCCGCCGTTGGAAGCGGCAGCCGCCTCCTCATTGGCGAACGGCGCCGGGAAATGGTCGGACGGCTTGCCCGGGCGGTCGAACATGTCCCCGGCATCGTTGGGTCCATCATGGATGGTGTACTCGGCCGACAGGGACTTGATCTGCGCTTCCGAATAGCCGAGGTCCTCCAGCGTGCGGAACGCCACCAAATTCATCGAGTGGCAGGCCGAGCAGACTTCCTTGTAGACCTTCAAGCCACGCTGCAGCTGCGCCTTGTCGTAGGTGCCGAACGGACCGGCAAAAGTCCAGTCCATCTCCTTCGGCTCGTGGATCGGGAAATGCGTCGGTGCCGCCGCGTTGTGCGCCTCTTCAGCGGCGATCGCCACACTGCCGACGGCTCCGATGCCAGCGGCAAACACGCCTAGCAGGGCGAGCGAGGTGAGAATCTTTTTCATGCCAAATCCCCTTAGATTCTCACTCAGCCTTTGGTTTCCGGCGCGGCGGTCGCACCGGCCGGATGTCCCCCTCCGGCACCCTTGTTCTTCTCCAGCACCGCCTCGGTGATCGAATTCGGCAGTCTGCGTGGCGTCTCGATCAGGCCAAGCACCGGCAGGATGACGAGGAAGAAGGCGAAGTAGAACAGTGTCGCCGCTTGAGCGTAGCCAACGTAGTTGCCCGAGACCTCACCTATCAGGAGGGTCAACAGACCGCCGCCTTCCGCCGGCTGCGAGCCAAGCCAGCCAAGCAGGACAGCGTCGGCGACGAACAGCCAGAAGAACAGCTTGTACCAGGGCCGGTAGACCGCCGAGCGCACCTTGGAGGTGTCGAGCCACGGCACCAGGAACAGCATGACGATGGCGCCGAACATGCACAGCACGCCACCGAGCTTGGAGTTGATCGGCCCGATGTTGAAGGTGATCGCGCGCAGGATCGCGTAGAACGGCAGGAAGTACCATTCCGGCACGATGTGGGCCGGCGTCTTCAGCGGGTTGGCGATCGTGTAATTGTCCGGATGGCCGAGAAAGTTCGGCAGGTAGAAGACGAAATAGGCGAAGAAGAACAGGAACACGATCATGCCGAATGCATCCTTGATGGTCGCATAGGGCGTAAAGGCAACGGTGTCGGTCTTCGATTTCACCTCGATGCCGGTCGGGTTCGACTGGCCGACCACGTGCAGCGCCCAGACGTGCAGCACGACGACGCCGGCGATCATGAACGGCAGCAAATAGTGCAGCGCAAAGAAGCGGTTGAGCGTCGGGTTGTCGACGGCGAAACCGCCGAGCAGCAGTTCCTGGATCCAGTTGCCGACCAGCGGAATGGCGCTGAAGAAGCCGGTGATGACGGTGGCGCCCCAGAAGCTCATCTGACCCCAAGGCAGCACATAGCCCATGAAGCCGGTCGCCATCATCAGCAGATAGATGATGCAGCCGAGGATCCACAGCAGCTCGCGCGGCGCCTTGTAGGAGCCGTAATAAAGCCCGCGGAAGATGTGGATGTAGACGGCGACGAAGAAGAACGAGGCGCCGTTGGAATGCATGTAGCGCAACAGCCAGCCCGAATTGACGTCGCGCATGATCTTCTCGACCGAATTGAAGGCGAGGTTGGTGTCGGCGGTATAGTGCATGGCCAGCACGATACCGGTCAGGATCTGCGCCACCAGCATGATCGTGAGGATGCCGCCGAAGGTCCACGCATAGTTAAGGTTGCGCGGCACCGGATAGGCGATGAAGCTGTCATAGACCATGCGCGGCAGCGGCATGCGGGCGTCGAACCAGCGTTCGATACCGGTCTTGGGCGTATAGGTCGAGTGTCCCTCGCTCATCGAATTATCCCCTGCCTCAACCGATAAGGATTTTGGTATCGGAAATGAACTTGAATACCGGCACGGCCATGTTTTCCGGCGCCGGGCCTTTGCGGATGCGGCCGGCGGTATCGTACACCGAACCGTGGCACGGGCAGAACCAGCCGCCGAAATCGCCTTCCTGGCCAAGCGGAATGCACCCCAGATGCGTGCAGACCTGCACCATCACCATCCAGGCTTCCTTGCCGGGCGTGGTGCGGTTGGCGTCGGTCGCCGGCGCATCGGCGGGCAGATTGGCGTTGCGGGCAATAGGATCCTTGAGATCGGCAAGGTTCACGGCTTCGCCGTCCTTCATCTCCTGCTCGGTGCGATTGCGCACCACGACCGGCTTGCCGCGCCATTTGACGATCAGCGACATGCCAGGCGTCAGCGAGGCGACATCGACCTCGACCGAGGCCAGCGCCAGCGTCGAGGCATCGGGGCGCATCTGGTCGATGAACGGCCAGGCGACGGCACCTGCGCCAACCACTGCGGCCATGCCGGTGGCGACGTAGAGAAAATCACGACGGTTGGGATCCTGGGTGTCGGTTGCGCTCACGGGTGCCTGATCCTTTCGCCTCTTCCGAGCCGGCGGCCGAGCTTTGTCCCCGCTCCATCGCGCCGGCCCGACAGCGCATGGCGAACAAGCTAGCGAATTCCTCCGGCATTTGGATTTCGGTTTATGCGTGAAGCCCGTTTTTGTCCAGCGGGCTGAGGCCACAAGGGCAGATTGTCGCGGGCGTTCCGCACGAAGAGAAATTTGACGAGCTTGGCCGAATGTAGCAATATGTCTACATCTTCCGGATGGAGGTGTTGATATGAATATCTCGACGAAGACGATAACCATCATGTCGAGCCGTGAATTCAACCAGGACACGGCGCATGCCAAACGGGCAGCCAAGAACGGGCCGGTCATCATTACCGACCGCGGCAAGCCCTCCCATGTGCTGATGTCGATGGAGGAATATCAGCGTTTAGAGAAGAAGCCGAGAAGCCTCGCGGACGCGATTGCCGATGATCGCCCCGAAGCAGATTTCGACTGGGAACCACCTCGCCTGGAAGGACCGTTTTTCAAGATTCCCGAACTCGACTGATGTTCATTCTTGACACCAATGTCGTTTCGAATCTGCGTCGTCGGGACAAGGCCGATCGCAACGTTTTGGCCTGGTCAGAGACCCACGACATCGCCAGCTTTTTCATGTCGGTCATTTCGATCCTGGAACTCGAAATCGGAACATTGCTCTTGTCGAGGAAGGATACTCGCCAGGCCACCATGTACCGTGAGTGGTTGGATCAGACACTCATTCCACAGTTTGACGACCGGATATTGAGCATAGACACGGCTGTTGTCCTGCGTTGCGCAAACCTCCACGTTCCCGATCCAAAGCCGGAGCGCGACGCCCTCATAGCCGCTACCGCGCTCGTCAAAAACTTGACAGTCGTGACCCGCAACACCAAGGATTTTGAAGGCACCGGCGTGAAGCTTTTCAACCCCTGGATACCGACGAAGGGTTAGAGGCTATGGCACACATCATCGACCGCGAGACCTGGACCAGGACGCCCGGCCGCTGGCAGGGCGAACTGCAATGCGGCGCCTACGGCTCCAACTCCTGCCTGATTTTCAACTATCAGGAAGAGATTGGCGGCGGCCCGCGCCTGCACACGCATCCCTATTGTGAGATATTCATCATCCGGCAAGGCACCGGCCTGTTCACGATCGGCGACCAGCAGATCGAGGCCACGGCCGGCCAGATCCTGATCGTGCCGCCCGATACGCCGCACAAATTCACCAATCTTGGCCCAGGCCCGCTCGAAACGACCGACATCCACGAAAACGGCAGCTTCATCACCGAATGGCTGGAATGAATGTTGCCGGCTGATGACCTCTAGCTTGCACCGAGCCTGACCAGCACGGCCCTTGGGATATCGTATTCGCGGATGACCGACTCATGCCGGCGCAGGCCGCAGAGTTCACGCTGGATGAAATAGGCGTGCACCGCTGCGGCAGCCTCCTTGAGCAGCCGCGGTCGCTGCTCCTTGTCGTCGTTGTTCTGACGGAGCTTGGCCAGCGTTTCCTCGACCCGTTGGCCGGCACGGCCGAGCGCTGCGGCCTTTTCAGCCAGTATCTCATGGCCAAGCGCGTCGAACGCGGCTTCGGCAGCCGAGGCGCCTAGGGATGGCGGACGCAGTGACATCTCAGCCTCCTTTTCTGTCTTGAGAGAGCATCATGCGGTGCGTGACGAATTCTTCGCCCACCACCGGCTGGAAGCCAAGCCGTTCATAGAACCCAAAGGCTTCTTGTGGCGCGCGGGTGTTCAGCACGGCAAAATGCTGACGTGCCCTGTCAATGACGGTCTCGACCAGCATGCGGCCAATGCCGCTGCGGCGGTGACGCGCGCTGACGAACAGGTGCCTGACCCGGCCGTGGTCCCGGCCTTCGAAATAAGGATCGATGTTCAACCCGCACACACCAGCGAGTTCTCGGCCATGCCATGCACCAAACAGCGCCTCGCCTCGTTTCAGGAACTTGTTGCGGCCGCCCGCCCAGCCATCCGCCAGCCGCACCAGCATCCAGTAGCCCTCCAGCCGGCTCTCCTCCTTCAGCGCGTCGAAGGCCGGCGCGGTTGGCCGCAGCCGCTTGAGGACGTAGCCGATATCAGGCGACGCTGCCATGCCCTACTCCGCCGGCCGTGTCTCTTCCAGCACGCTTTCCTCGTGGTAGAGGAAGCCGCCGGACTGCCGCTTCCACAGCCGCGCATAGAGCCCGTCGAGCGCCACCAGCTCGTCATGCGTGCCCTGTTCGACGATGCGGCCTCCGTCCAGCACCACAAGACGGTCGAGCGCGGCGATGGTCGACAGCCGATGAGCGATGGCGATGACAGTCTTGTTCTCCATCAGGCTGGCGAGATTCTCCTGGATCGCCGCCTCGATGTCGGAATCGAGCGCCGAGGTCGCCTCGTCGAGGATCAGGTTCGGCGCATCCTTGAGGAAGACGCGGGCGATCGCGACGCGCTGGCGCTGGCCGCCCGACAGTTTCACGCCGCGCTCGCCGACAAAAGCCTCGTAGCCGGTACGGTCCCGGTTGTCGCGCAGGCCCAATATGAACTCGTGCGCCTCGGCCTTCTTCGCCGCCGCGATCACCTCGGCGTCGGTCGCGTCCGGCATGCCGAGCTTGATGTTGTCGCGCAGCGAGCGGTGGAACAGCGCCGTGTCCTGGCTGACCACGCCGATATTGGCGCGCAGCGAGTTCTGCGTCACCTCGGCGACGTCTTGCCCGTCGATCAGGATTTTCCCGCTCTCGAGGTCGTAGAGGCGCAGGATGAGATTGGCTAAGGTCGTCTTGCCCGCACCGGACGGCCCGACCAGCCCGACCTTCTCGCCAGGCTTGACCACAAGGTCGATGCCATTCAGCACGCCAAAACCCTTGCCGTAGTGGAACTCGACATTCTTCACCTCGATGCGGCCGCCGGCGACGACAAGCTCTTTCGCATCCGGCGCATCGACAAGGCCAAGCGGCTGCGAGATCAGCGCCTTGGAGTTTTCCAGCACGCCGAGGTTTCGCAAAATGCCGTTGAGCTGCATCATCACGCGCCCGAGCAGCATGTTGAGCCGTAGCACCAGGGACAGCGTGAAGGCGACGGCGCCGACAGTGATCGACCCTTCGACCCAGAGATAGACGGCAAAGCAGCCAATCGCGGTGATCATGATGCCCGACAGCGTCGTCAGCGCCATTCGCACGCCGGTCAGCCGGCGGGTGAAGGGCCGTAGTGCATCGAGATAGATGTCGAAGCCGTTCTTGATGTAGCGGTCGTCGCCGTCGGCCGAGAACAGCTTCAGCGTCTGCACGTTGGAATAGGAATCGATGATGCGCCCATTGATCATCGAGCCCGCTTCAGCCGTCGCCTCGGCATGCCTGCGGATCGAGGGCAGATAGAGCTTGGCCAGCCAGGCGAAAGCGAGGATCCAGATCACCACCAGCACGGCCAGGCGCAGATCCAGCCCGGCGACCAGCGCCAAGGTCGTCACCGTATAGATGAGCATGAACCAGATGACCTCGATGAAGCTCTCCATCAGGTCGCCGGTCGCCTGCCCCGCCTGCCAGACTTTTGTCGCGATACGGCCGGCGAAATCGTTCTGGAAGAAAGTGTAGGACTGCCGCGACACATGCCGGTGTGCCTGCCAGCGCACCAGATTGTAGAAGCCCGGCGTGATCGTCTGTTCGTTGACCAGCGCCGACAGGCCGACGACGACGGTGCGGATGACCAGCACCACTGCGATCATGAAAACAAGCTCAGGCCCGGCGGCGGTCCACAGCGCGTCCCAGCTGCGTTCACCGGGAAGCTGGTCGAGAATATCGACCAGCCGCCCGACGAAGTAGAAAAGCCCGGCCTCGATCAGCGGCGCGATGCCGCCGATGACCAGCATGGCGAAGAAGGCGAACTTCGCCTGGCCGACATAGTGCCAGAGGAAGCCGCCGACGCTTGGCGGTGGCCGAAGGTCCGCCGGCTCCCTGAACGGATAGACCCAGTCCTCGAACCAGCGATAGACGGCTGTCATCATGCTGACGTCATCACTCTGCGGCTTCACCCTTCACGCCGATGTCGTTGGCAACGGCGTCATTGGCGGCATCGACCGGACCGTCGTCGAGCAGGAACCCGCCCGACTGGCGCTGCCAGAGCTGCGCGTAGAGCCCGCCGCTGGCAACGAGTTCCTCGTGCGACCCTTCCTCGATGACACGGCCCTTGTCGAGGACGACGAGCCTGTCCATCGCCGCGATGGTCGACAGCCGGTGCGCAATGGCGATGACGGTCTTGCCTTGCATGAGCTTGTAGAGATTCTCCTGGATGGCGGCCTCGGCTTCGGAATCCAGCGCCGACGTCGCTTCGTCAAGGATAAGTATCGGTGCGTCCTTCAACATAACGCGAGCAATGGCGATGCGTTGCCGCTGGCCGCCGGACAATTTGACGCCGCGGTCGCCGACATGAGCATCGAGCCCTTTACGTCCGGTGTGATCCGAAAGCCTGCCGATAAACTCCAGCGCCTCGGCCCGCCCGGCTGCCTCGACAAGCATTTCCTCCGTCGCATCGGGCCGCCCGTAAAGGATGTTGTCGCGCACCGAACGATGCAGCAGCGAAGTGTCCTGCGTCACCATGCCGATCTGCGCGCGCAGCGAATCCTGCGTCACCGAAGCGATCTCCTGGCCGTCGATCAGGATCCGGCCGTTCTCGAGGTCGTAGAACCGCAACAGGAGATTGACCAGCGTCGACTTGCCCGCACCCGAGCGCCCGACAATGCCGACTTTCTCGCCGGGCTTCACCGTCAGCGACAGGTTCTCGATGACGCCCTTCTGCTTGCCATAGTGGAAACGAATGTCGTCGAAGCGGATCTCGCCCTTGGTGACGGCAATGTCCTTCGCCCCCGGCCGGTCTTCGACCAGGCGCGGCAGCGAGATCGAGGCGATGCCGTCTTGCACCGTGCCGATGTTCTCGAACAGGCTCGACATTTCCCACATGATCCACTGCGACATGCCCCACATACGGAGCACGAGGCCGATGACCACGGCGACGGCGCCGATCGTCACCGCCTGGCCGAGCCACAGCCACAGCGCCAGCGCCGTCACCGAAAACAGGAGCAGCGCGTTGAGGATATAGAGCAGCCCGTAAAGCACCGTCACCAGCCGCATCGACCGGTAGACCGTGTCGAGGAAGCCTGCCATGCCTTCTTTGGCGAACGTTGCTTCGCGCCGTGCATGGGAAAACAACTTGACCGTCTGGATGTTGGTGTAGCTGTCGACGACGCGGCCGGTCATCGTCGAGCGCGCATTGGCCTGCGCCTCGCCGACCTTGCCCAGCTTCGGGATGATATAGCGCAACAACCCGATATAGCCGAGCAGCCAGACGCCGAGAGGTGCCGCCAGCCGCAAGTCGGCCGAGCCGACGATGAACAGCATGCCGAGGAAATAGACGATGACGTAATTGAGCACCTCGATCACCTTGATGACGCATTCGCGCACGGCGAGTGCCGTCTGCATCAGCTTGGTGGCGATGCGGCCGGCAAATTCGTCCTGGTAGAAGCTCATCGACTGCTTCAAGAGATAACGATGCACCTGCCATCGGATGCGCATGGGGTAGTTGCCCATCAGCGTCTGCTGGTTGAGCAAAGAATGCAGCCATACCGTACCCGGCAGCGCGAACAGCACGACGAAGGCCATGCCGGCAAGCTTCCAGCTCTCGGTCTGCAGGAAGGTTTCGCGGTTCTGCCCGGACAGCCAGTCGACGATGTGGCCCATGAAGCCGAACATCCACACTTCCGCGATGGCAATCGCCGTCACCAGCACCGCGTCGACGATGATGTATGGCCAGGCGCCGCGCGTATAATGCACGCAGAAGGCAACCAGCGTCTTCGGCGGCTCGACCGGTTCCGCTGCGGGGAACGGATCGAGCCTTCTTTCAAACCAGCTAAACATAGTGATGCTCACAAAACTTTTGTCCGCTCATGCGGCGCGGGAAAAATCCCCGGGGCGCTCCGCGTCCCCAGACCGTACGTCGGCGGGGACCGACGGCCCGGAATCACCCGGGCCATCGGTCCTGCTTCGCGCAATATAGGGACTTGCGGGCTTTTCACCGACAGAAGCCTTCGACTGAGCTGACGGCACGCCGCCGCCAGTCCGGTTTTTCGCGCCCGGCCGGATCAGCCGAATGATCCGGCGCACCAGCGACGGCCGGCTGTGGTCGGGAACCGCACGCGAGAAATCGACATCCGGCAACATGCCGCGATGCGGACGCCGGCGCGTCTCGGCGTGAACCGCCGACGAATTGGTCTCGCCGACCAGCAACGCCCAGGTCGCCGTCTTGCGTTCGTGCAGGCTTCTTGAACCCGGTATCTTATAGGGATCGAACATCGGTCCGTCCTCCGTGTGAGAATAGACATAAGAAGGCGAAGCAATGTCGTGCGCCGGCATTCGGCCGGAGGCACGGATTGCATCCGTCGGGACACGAGGATAGCACTCGGTCGCGACATGCTCAGCTGGGGCTCTGGGCCCCTTTAACCGGTTGAAAAACATCGCAGGATTCCTTCGAGAGCCGAAAATTGGGTTCGGCGGGAATCGGTGCGATCAGATCTAAGAAATCAGGTAAATCGTCGTACCGAAACCGCCGGCAGGCAGGTAAGCCCACGGGAGGGGCGCAGGATGTGCATGGTCATCATGAAATACCCCTCCATCGGTTCGGGTTGACAATGCCTGCGGTATAATCGACTTCGCAGAAAATGGCCACCCGCAGGTCCAGCAATTTCCACAACCAGCCACCCGCTGTGGCCGATCTGCCACTTATTAGAAAGACGCGGAAATGAACCACCGTCTCCGCATCGCCCTCTACCAGCCTGACATCGCCGGCAACACCGGAACAATCCTGCGCTTCGCCGCCTGCCTCGGCCTTGGCGTCGACATTATCGAACCAGCCGGCTTTCCGCTCTCCGACAAAGCGCTCAAGCGCGCCGGGATGGACTACCTCGAAATGGCTGCCCTGACCCGGCATGTCGACTGGAACGCCTTCGAGGATTGGCGCAAGGGCCAAGCCTGCCGGCTGGTGCTGCTCACCACCAAAGCCGCGACCCCCTATACGGGCTTCAGCTTCGCCCAAGGCGACATCCTGCTGTTCGGCCGCGAATCCGCCGGCGTGCCGGATCCTGTCCATCAGGCGGCGGATGCGCGGCTGACGATCCCGATGCAGCCGGGCACGCGCAGCATCAACGTCGCGCTGTCCGTCGCCATGGTCGCCGGTGAAGCCATCCGGCAACTCGGCTAGAACCTTCAACGCGTTGTCGTCATCGCCAACGGCCCTTGCGTCTTGCATCATTCTCACCCAGGCGCACATCGCCTTCTCCTCAATTGCCCTATCGACATTTCCTGGCTACAAGCTCAACTTAAGTTGAGGTCAAGCGGAAAATCGAGATGGCTCCGGTAAAGGAATTGACGGTCGGCCAGTTGGCCATGCGCAGCGGCGTGGCGGTGTCGGCGCTGCATTTCTACGAGGCGCGCGGGCTGATCCGCAGCCACCGCACGTCGGGCAACCAGCGGCGCTATGGCCGCGACGTGCTGCGGCGGGTGGCGATCATCCGGATCGCCCAGGAGGTCGGCATCTCGCTGGCCGAGATCGGCGCCGCACTTGAATCGCTGCCAGAAGGCCGTACCCCGACGCGCGAGGACTGGAACCTGTTGTCGACCGGCTGGCGCGACGACCTCGATCGCAAGATCACTCAGCTAAAGAAGCTGCGCGACGGCCTTACCGACTGCATCGGCTGCGGCTGCATGTCGATCGACAAATGCCCGCTGCGAAACAGGGAAGATCGCTTGAGTGCGCAAGGGCCGGGCGCAAGGCGACTGCTTGTGGAATCCTAATCCGCCGCGGGCAGCCGCCGTATGGTGAATTCGATTACGTCGCCCGGCCGCTCGAACCAGCTTTCGATCTCGGTCCAGTAGGCCTGCTTGGGAAAACGCTCGAACCATTCCTTGGCCTTGAGCCGCGCATCGGGGCGCGGCAGGACGAAGGTCTCGCGCAAAAACCCGTCACGCGGCATGCGCTCGCGCTCGGCGCGTGAACGATCGAGCCTTTTCTTCAGGCCATGCAGCGGCGGTCTTGCCGGCGTGCGCATGAAAGAACTCCTGGGCCGAACCAGATGACACTTGACCCTTGCCCCTAAGAGATTAGGGATCGCGCCCGGAAAAGGCTAGTGGTCCGATTCCAACATTCGCCTCCCTAATCCCCAGGCGCCGTTGCGAATGTTGGAATCACAAGGACCACTAGCAAGTTTATGTTTCTGGTGGAGTTTTCGAATTTGACATTTGCATCGTGCCCTGCGCCACGCTGTGTGCAAATGTCAAATTCACTCCACTAGGTCCTTTGTCGGCCGCGACCGGAGACAGCATTTTGGAACGACCAGAAATACCGGCAGGCCTGCCACCCGACATCGAACAGAAGAAAATGAAGGCTAGGCTCTGGTTCGAGACGCTGCGCGAGCGCATTTGCACAACCTTCGAGCAGATCGAACAGGAACTGCAGGGACCACTGGCCGAATGGTCGCCCGGCAGCTTCGAGAAGACGCCGTGGGAACGCGACAATGGAAAGGGCGGCGGCGGCGCCATGGCGATGATGCGCGGCCGCGTCTTCGAGAAGGTCGGCGTCCATACTTCGACCGTCTATGGCGAATTCTCGCCCGAATTCAGGAAGCAGATGCCCGGCGCCGAGGAAGACCCGAGCTTCTGGGCATCAGGCATTTCGTTGATCGCGCATCCCTGGAACCCCAACGTGCCGGCCGTGCACATGAACACCCGCATGGTCGTGACGTCGCGCCACTGGTTTGGCGGCGGCGCCGATCTGACGCCGGTGCTCGACCGCAACCGCACGGAAGATCACCCCGACACGGTCGCCTTCCATCGAGCCATGCAGTTCGCCTGCGAGAAGAACGCTGCGATCGCCGACCACCCCAAATTCAAGGCCTGGTGCGACGAGTATTTCTATCTGCCGCACCGCCACGAGCCGCGCGGCGTCGGCGGCATCTTTTTCGACTGGCTGCATTCGGGGGAGGAGAAAGGCGGCTGGAATGCCGATTTGAACTTCGTCCAGGATGTCGGGCGTTCTTTCCTTGTCGTCTACGGACACCTGGTTCGCGCCCATTTCAACGAGAACTGGACCGACGACGACCGCGACGAGCAGCTCATTCGCCGCGGCCGTTACGTCGAATTCAACCTTCTTCACGATCGCGGCACCATCTTCGGCCTGAAGACCGGCGGCAATGTCGCTTCGATCCTGTCCAGCCTGCCGCCGGAGGTCAGGTGGCCGTAAAAAATCGGTGAGCGAAACGTGAGCCGCATTGACGTCCCATTCGCCGAATCTGGGCAGCCAATGTGGCATCGCCATTATCTTTTTCGTCTAATAGGCGATTGAAATAAAACGACTATTTGTCGTTTCGGGCCGGGAAGCGCCGGCGGTTCAGTCCCGAACCGCGACACGACGCTACCGGACGGCCCTGAACAAGGCGGAGCATTTTCCAAACGGATGCCCGCATTTCCAGGAGTATTACATGCGAAAGCTCATTGTTTCGGCAGCCGCCGCTGCCCTTCTCGCTTCCGGCTCGATTGCCTTTGCCGCGGTCAAGCACACCACGGGCACGGTCAAGACCTATGATGGCACGGCCATGAGCCTCGTTCTGGACGATGGATCGACCTTTACGCTGCCCAAGACCTTCAAGGATCCTGGCCTGAAGGCCGGCGAAAAGGTCCGCGTTTCCTGGGACATGAGCGGCAAGAACAAGGTTGCCGAGTCCGTCAAGATCGTGAAGTGACCGGGACAAGACCGAACGGTCTCGCCTTTGGCTTAGCCTGACAAGAGGGGCGGAGCAGCGCTGCTCCGCCTTTTTCGCACCACGGCAACCAAAATGGTCGAACCGTGTTATGCTAGCTCCCCCGTGCGTGCCCCCGAAACCGACTGCTGTGACAGGGCGCGGAACAGAGATGGCGGAGCTTCGTGTGCCCATGAGAGGCACAGGCTCCAAGGAGGAAAGGAGAAAATCCCATGAAGGAATTCCATTGCGGCTCGCTCGTTCCCGGCTGTGAGTGGCACACGCGTGCCGGTGAGGAAGCCGAGGTCATGCGCCGCGCCGTCGACCATATGCGCGAGACACATGGCGAAACGGTCATTCGCGAGACGATGATCGAGGCGATCCGCTCGCGCATCGAGAAAGTTCGCGACGCGGCCTGAGCAGTCCTATCTGGCCTTCAAGGCTTCCGCGGCGCGCTCCAGCAGCGCGTCGCGATCGAGCGCAAAGCCGGACCAGATCCATTCCTTTTCCAGGTTTTTCAGGATCGCACCGAGTATTGGCCCCGGCGACGCGCCAAGCGCCGTCAGATCGCCGCCCTTGACTGGGAACACCGGTTTTTCCCATTTCAGCGCAAAAGCGAGCAGGCGCGAAAACCCGCCGGCCTGAACCAGCGCGTCATTGTCCTCGAGAGCCCGCGCTCGCGCCGACGCCAGCGACAGCCGCAGGCGATCGAGAAAACCCTGGCGCTCCCCGGAATAGAGTTTCTTGGCCAGTTCCGCTTCGCTTGTCTTGGGCTCGACGGCAGCCGTCAGCGCCCAGTGGCGCAGGCGCTCCGCCTCAGTGGTCGAAAGTTTCAGCCGCTTGGCCAGTGTCTTCATCCTCTCCGCATCGGGCGGCACGATCGCCTCCAGCCTGAGCAGCGGGTCCAGCGCCCAGCCCAGATCCTTTTCTGTCTTGGTCAGCTCATGAATGGCATCGATGCCCCATTTCTCGCTTTCCGGCAGGGCGCTGGTGAGCACGCCGGCCTGGCGCATCCACAGCAAGGCGCGCGACGGATCTGGGGCCGATAACAACTTCTTCAGCTCGGACCAGATGCGTTCGGCCGAGAGATGGGCGAGACCGTCCTTGAGCCGGGCGCAGGCCTTCAATCCCTCGGCATCGGGCCGACCCTCGCCATACCAGGCGAAAAAGCGGAAGAAACGCAGGATGCGCAGATAGTCTTCGCGGATCCGCTGCTCGGCATCGCCAATGAAGCGCAGCCTTCGTGCCTCGATATCGCCGACGCCGCCGACCAGGTCCACGACCGTCCCGTCAGCCTCCGCATAGAGCGCGTTGATGGTGAAATCGCGCCGTTCGGCGTCGGCCTTCCAGTCGCGGCCGAACGACACTTTGGCGCGGCGGCCATCGGTCTCGATGTCGGCGCGCAGCGTGGTGACCTCATAGGGCGCGCCGCCGGCAATCACCGTGATCGTGCCGTGCTCGATGCCGGTCGGCACCGCCTTGAAGCCCGCCGCCTCGGCGCGGCGAACGGTTTCCTCGGGCAGGCAAGTGGTAGCAACGTCGATATCGGCGACCAGCTGCCCAATCAGCGCATTGCGCACCGCGCCGCCCGCGATGCGGGCTTCCTCGCCGCCCTGCGCCAGCACGGCAAGCAGCCGCTGCAGATGCTTTTCACCCAGCCAGTCGGCTCTGCCCGCCAGCGATATCGGATCACTCAAGCATAGAGCCTTTCATAGAGCGTGCGGATGATGCCGGCGGTGACGCCCCAGATGCGCTGGCCGCCATAGGGCATATCGTAGAAGAACCATTCCAGGTCGTTCCACATGCGGCTGTCCCTGGTGTGGTTGGCCGGATCCATCAGGAACGAAAGCGGCACTTCGAAGGCGGCGTCGACCTCGTCGGAATTGAGCGACAGCGTAAAACCGGGCTCGACGATCGCCAGCACCGGCGCGATGCGATAGCCGCTGCCGGCGACATAATCGGGCATGCGGCCGATGATCTCGATGCGGTCATGGCCGAGGCCGATCTCCTCGAAGGTCTCGCGCAAGGCCGCTGCTTCCGGGGTCGCATCGGTGGGATCAATGGTGCCGCCAGGAAAAGCCACCTGCCCGGAATGGCTGCGCAGTTTTTCCGCCCGCTTGGTCAAAAGCACGGTCGCATCGCGTCCATGATCGACGACCGGGATCAGCACCGCGGCGTCGCGCAGCGCTTTGAGCTGCGTCAACCGTGGATGGCCGGGGTTGAAGCGATGATCGCCATAATCGTCGCCGGCATGGGCTTCAGCTTGCGCGGCGACCCGCGCGCGAAAATCCGCTGTGGAAAACGGCCGCGGCCTCACCTGATCCATCATGCGCTCAGCCGCTTCAGTTTTTCCGCCGGCATGATCGGATAGATTTCGCCTTTCGAGCGCACGGCAAACATCGTCTTGCCGCCGATATCGATCTCCTCGCCATGCTCGACCAGTTCGTACATCACCGGCCGCGCCACCAGCGCTTCCAGCCTCCCGCGCACCAGCACATAGGGCTTCAGGCCGCCGGTCTCGTTCTCGTCGACGAAGCGCAGCGGATGGCCAGGTCCGGCCTCGACGACATCGCCGACATTGGTGCGGAAAGTGATGGTCTGCTCGGCGCCGGCGCCGGAAACATCCATTTCAACCGCGATGAAAGGCGCGTCCACGACGCGGATGCCGACCCGTTCGACCGGCGTCACCAGATAGGTCCTGCCATCCTCGTCCTTGCGCAGCACGCTGGAAAACAGCTGCACCAGCGGCATGCGGCCGATCGGCGTGCCGAGATAGAACCACGTTCCGTCTTGTTTGATCTCCATGTCGAGATCGCCGCAAAAGTCGGGATTCCAGCGCTCCACCGGCGCCGCGCCCTTGCCGGCGCGAGCCGCACGCGAGATCAACGCTTCGAGACCGCGCGCCTCGGTTGCGGCAGCAAGGCTGTGTTCGCGATGTTCGGAGCGTTCCGTCATGGTCACGAAATAGTCACTGTTGTTCCGCTTGTCAGCCTAAGTCTGTGATTTAAATTCATTCGTAGGCGCCAGGCGAAGCCGAATCGCGGCATTCTAAGGCTCTACAGTGCAAGCCGGTACTTCCAGCACAAGGATCGATGCGGCATGAGCGTAATGGTCAAGGAAAGCCCAATCAGCGAAAAGGACATGATCGCCCAGGCCGAGACGGCGCTGGCCGATATTTCCAGGGTGCGCGACGGCGTCGGCCGCGTCATTTTCGGCCAGGAAGTGGTGGTCGAGCGCACGCTGGTGGCGCTGCTTGCCGGCGGCCATGCGCTGCTGGTCGGCGTGCCCGGCCTTGCCAAGACCAAGCTGGTCGAAACGCTCGGTGTCGTGCTCGGCCTCGATTCGCGCCGCATCCAGTTCACACCCGACCTGATGCCGTCGGACATTCTCGGCTCAGAGGTGATGGAACAGGACGAGGCCGGCAAGCGCTCCTTCCGCTTCATCTCCGGCCCGATCTTCGCGCAATTGCTGATGGCCGACGAGATCAACCGCGCCTCGCCGCGCACCCAGTCGGCGCTGCTGCAGGCGATGCAGGAATATCACGTCACCATCGCCGGCATTCGCCACGACCTGCCCGCGCCCTTCCATGTACTGGCGACGCAAAACCCGCTGGAGCAGGAAGGCACCTATCCCCTGCCCGAAGCGCAGCTCGACCGCTTCCTGATGCAGGTCGACATCCTTTATCCCGAAATCGAGGCCGAGCGGCGCATCCTGCTCGAAACCACCGGCATCGAGGACGCCAAGGCGCAAAACGTGCTGCAGCCGGCGCGGCTGAGGGAAATCCAGACGCTGATCCGCCGTATGCCGGTGCCCGAAAGCGTCGTCGACGCCATCCTCAAACTGGTGCGTTCGGCGCGTCCCGGCCAGGGCAATGCCGAGACCGACAAGCATGTCGCCTGGGGTCCCGGCCCGCGCGCCAGCCAGGCGCTGACGCTGTGCGCCCGTGCGCGCGCGCTTTATGACGGGCGGCTGGCGCCGTCGGTGGACGACATCCGCGCGCTGGCCGAACCGGTGCTGCAGCACCGCATGGCGCTGACCTTTGCCGCCCGCGCCGAGGGCACGACTGTGCGCGACGTGGTGGCGAAACTGGCCAAAGGAATCTGATGGCACGTATCGGCGAAGTCCAGGCACCGGCAGCGACGCGCGACGCGCTCGCCAGGGGCCGGTTGCGGGCTTCGCTGGTGCCGGACCTGCTGGTCGAGGCACGCCGTATCGTCAATACGGTAATTGCCGGCTGGCATGGCCGCCGCAAGCGCGGCATCGGCGAGAATTTCTGGCAGTTCCGCCCCTATGTCGAAGGCGATTCCTCGCGCATCGACTGGCGCCGTTCGGCCCGGGACGACCACACCTATGTGCGCGACCGCGAATGGGAAGCAGCCCACACGGTGTGGCTTTGGGCCGACCCATCGCCCTCCATGCTCTACAAATCGACTGGCGCCAGCGTTTCCAAGGAATCGCGCGCGCTGGTGCTGGCACTGGCCATGGCCGAATTGCTATCTCGCAGCGGCGAGCGCATCGCATGGCCCGGCCTGACAGATCCGTTCACCGCCCGCAACGGCGCCGAGCGCATCGCAGCGCAATTGATGCACGCCGCGGACCTGCCAGCAAAGCCTGACCTGTCCGCCATCCGCCGCTTCTGCGACATCGTCGTCGTGAGCGATTTCCTCGACCCGGTCGAGGAGACCATGGAATGGCTCGATGTGCTGGCGCGGCATGGCGTGCGTGCGCATCTGATCGAGGTTGCCGATCCGGCGGAGGAGACCTTTCCTTATGCCGGCCGCACCGAATTCACCGATCCCGAGACCGGCGACAAGTTGACCGCCGGCCGCGCCGAAATGCTCGGCGACGAATACCGCCTGCTCTACACCGCCCGCCGCCAGGAGATGGCCAGCTGGTGCAAGCGCCTCGGCTGGAGCTACACCGTCAACCACACCGATCGCCTCGCTTCCGAGGCGCTGGTGCGCATCCACATGGCGATGACCGCCGATGGCGCATTCGTGGGAAGGGCCGGCGCATGAGCTGGCTGCCGCTCTCCTTTGGCGCTCCCATGGTGTTGTGGGGCCTGCTCGCGCTGCCGGTGATCTGGTGGCTGCTCAGGCTCACACCGCCCAAGCCGCAGTCCGAAATGTTTCCGCCGCTGAAGATCCTCGCTCGCGTGCTGAAGCGCGAGGAAACGCCGCAGCAGAGCCCGTGGTGGCTGACGCTGCTGCGGCTGTTGATGGCAGCCCTTGTCGTCGCGGCATTAGCCGAACCCGTTTTCAATCCGCGCGAAAAATTGCCGGCCGAGGGCGCCGCCCTGGCGCTCGTCATCGACAATGACTGGGCGAGTGCCGCCGACTGGGGCAAGCGCGTCGCCACCGCCCAGCGGCTGATCGCCGATGCCGGTTCGAACGGCGTACCGGTCGTCATCGCCTTCACCGCCGAAAAGCCGAACGCCGAGATCGGCCCCTTCGATGCCGCGGCTGCCCTCGACCGGCTGCGCGCCGCCAAGCCGAGGCCGATCCCAACCGACCGACCCGCCGTCTATGCCCGCGTCGCCGGCGTGCTGGAAACCTTGCCCGGCGCCAGCGTTGCCGTTCTCGCCGACGGCCTTGCGGCAAAGGGCGACGAGGCCGCCTTCAACACACTGCTGTCGAAAAATGCCGCCCGTGTCGTCTGGGCCAATTCCGACCGGCTGGCGCTGACTGGGCTCACTGGCGCCGAAAATCAGGTCGACGGCTTCGCCCTGACCGCCATCCGCGCGCCCGGCGACCCGGCGCCGGCACAAGTCACCGCCGGCGCCTTCGACGACAAGGGCCGCCGCATCGCCGACGCGACGCTGACCTTCGCGCCGGGTGAGACTACCGCCAGCGGCACGATGGCGGTGCCGTTCGAACTGCGCAACGACTTCGCCTTGATCGCGCTCGACGGCGAACGCCAGGCAGGTGCGGTGCGCGTGCTCGACGAAAGCTCCAAGCGCCGCCGCGTCGGACTTTTATCGCAGGCCGAGGCCGACCAGGCGCAGCCGCTTCTGTCGCCGCTCTATTACATCAGGCGCGCGCTGCAGCCTTTCGCCGATCTGGTCGAACCGTCGAGCGTCGATCTCGCCGACGCCATCCCGCAGCTTCTCGACCAGAAGCCGGCGATGATCGTCATGGCCGATATCGGTACCATTCCGCCGCAGGTCCATCAGCGGCTGGTCGACTGGGTCGACAATGGCGGCACGCTGGTGCGCTTTGCCGGTTCGCGGCTGGCCGCCGCCGGCAATGACGATGATCTGTTGCCGGTCAGGCTGCGCACCGGCGAGCGCTCGCTTGGCGGCGCGCTGTCATGGACGACGCCGCAGGCGGTGACCGAATTCCCGAAGAACGGCCCGTTCGCCGACCTCGCACCGCCGGCCGAGGTCACGGTGAGCCGGCAGGTGCTGGCCGAACCGACGCCGGACATCGTCGAACGCACCTGGGCAACCCTTGCCGATGGCACCCCGCTGGTGACCGGGTTGAAGAAGGGCAAGGGCACGCTGGTTCTGTTCCACATCACCCCGGAAGCGACATGGTCGACGCTGCCGATCTCCGGCAGCTTCGTCGAGATGCTGCGGCGCATCGTGCAGCTGTCGCGCAACCAGGGTGCGGCGGTTGCCAACGCCGAAGCCGCTGCTACGTCGCTGGCACCTTATCGCATGATAGCCGCCGACGGCACTTTGGTGCCGCCGACGCCGGACGCGCGACCGCTGGTCCCCGGCGCCGGCACGCTGCCGGTGACGTTCGAGAACCCGCCCGGCCTCTACGGCTCGGAAACCGGCGTTTTCGCCCACAATCTGCTCGAACCGGCCACCGCCTTCGCGCCGCTGGTGCGCCCGCAATTCACAGTGCCGGTGACCAATATCCAGTACGCTTTCGATGAATCGCGCGACCTCAAGGGATCGCTGGTCACAGCGGCACTTGCGCTTATGCTGCTCGACACGCTGGCGGTGTTCTGGATGGGCGGGCTGATGTCGCGCCGACCGCGCCGCGGCCGATCGGCCGCAGCAACGACGGCTGCGCTGCTGCTTGGCCTCGGCATGCTGTTTGGCCATGCCGACCTCGCCCACGCCGACGACGCCAAGCCCGGCGATGCCGCGGCAATCGAGGATATTGCCAAGACCCGCATCGCCTATGTGCTGACCGGTGTGCCCGGTGACGATTCGATCAGCCGCGCCGGGCTCGAAGGCCTGACCCGCTTCCTGATCGAGAAGACCGCGCTCGAGCCGGGCGCGCCGGCGGGCGTCGATATCTCGAAGGACGAGCTTTCCTTCTATCCGCTGATCTACTGGCCGATCGATCCTTCCGCGCCGATGCCGAGCCAAGCCGCGATCGCCCGCATCGACGCCTATATGCAGCAGGGCGGCACGGTGCTGTTCGACACGCGCGACCAGTTCGCCAACGGCATCGGTGCGGATTCGGCGAGCCCGGCGACGGAACGGTTGCGCGACATTCTCGGCAATCTCAACGTGCCGCCCCTGGAGCCGGTGCCCGCCGACCATGTGCTGACCAAATCCTTCTTCATCCTGCCCGAATTTCCCGGCCGCTTCTCCGGCAGCCCGCTCTGGGTGGAAGCCTCGCTCGAGGCCAGCAATGCCGAGAATCGGCCGGTACGCGTCGGCGACGGCGTCTCGCCGATCCTGATCACCGCCAATGATTTTGCCGGCGCCTGGGCCGTCGACGGGAATGGTGACCCGCTTTTGCCGACCGTGCCATCGGATCCGATGCAGCGCATCTATGCGCTGCGCGCCGGCGTCAACATCATGATGTACATGCTGACCGGCAACTACAAATCCGACCAGGTGCACGTGCCCATCCTGCTCGAACGGTTGGGGCAATAGGATGGCAGTATTGGCTAATTTCGTCTCGATCCTGTCTGGCGCCGGCGGCGCAGCCTCACCCTCACCCTCCCCCTTTTGGGGAGGCTCGGCTCGCTGTCGCAGCGAAGCGAAGACAGTGGGCCGGGGTGGGGGTGCAGCCAGCGCTCTGTCGCCTACCCCCACCCCGCTCCGCTACGCGGATCGACCCTCCCCACAAGAGGGAGGGTAAACGATGAACTGGTCGATTTCGTTCGAACCGCTGCTGTCCTGGCCCTTGCTGGCTTTGGTGCTCGCACCGCTGCTGGTGCTGGCCGCTGTCGGCTTGTGGTTTCGCCAGCGCGGCGCGATCTTCCGCTTCGCGGCGCTGATTGCGCTGGGCGCAGCACTCCTCAATCCGGTCTTCCTCGATGAGGAGCGCGAGGCGCTGAAGAGCGTCGTTGCCGTCATCGTCGACCGCAGCCAGAGCCAGGATATCGGCGACCGGACCAAACAGACCGACGAAGCGCTTGCCGGTTTGCAGCAGCGCCTTGGCCGCTTCAAGCAGTTCGACGTCCGCGTCGTCGAGGCCGGCAAGTCGGAAGCCGCCGACGAGCGCACCGAGACCAAGCTTTTTGCAGCGCTTGAAGGCGCCTTCCGCGACGTGCCGCCCTCGCGCATCGGTGGCGCCATCATGATCACCGATGGCGAGGTGCATGACGCACCGGCCGCCCCCGACTTCAATGCGCCGCTGCACGCGCTGATCACCGGCAACGAGCACGAGAAGGACCGCCGCATCCGCTTCGAGAACGCGCCGCGCTTCGGCCTCGTCGGCAAGCCGCTCGACATGACCTACCGCGTCATCGCCACCGACGGCGAAACCGGCCCGGTCGATGTCCGCGTCTCGGTAAATGGCGAGCAGGTCGCGGTCGAAGAGGCGACCATCGGCCAGGCGATGCCGCTGCAGGTGACCATCCCCGGCGCCGGCCGCAACATCGTCGAACTCTCCATCGACCGCGAGCCGGGTGAACTGACCGACGCCAACAACCGCGCCATCGCGCTGATCGACGGCATCCGCGAGAACTTGCGCGTGCTTTTGGTTTCCGGCGAACCGCATGCCGGCGAGCGCACGTGGCGCAATCTGCTGAAATCCGACGCCTCGGTCGATCTCGTCCATTTCACTATTTTGCGGCCGCCGGAAAAGCAGGACGGCACGCCGATCAACGAACTGTCGCTGATCGCCTTCCCGACCCGCGAGTTGTTCGTCGAGAAGATCAAGGATTTCGATCTCATCATCTTCGACCGCTACCAGCACCGCGACGTGCTGCCGATCCTCTATTACGACTACATCTCCGAATATGTCGAAAAGGGCGGCGCGCTGCTGATCGCCGCCGGGCCGGAATATGCCGGCGACGCCTCGATCGCCCGCACCCCGCTAATGTCGTCGCTGCCGGCAATGCCGACCGGCGAAGTCATCGACAAGGCCTTCTATCCGCGCCTCACCGATCTCGGCCAGCGCCATCCGGTGACGCGCGGCCTCGACGGCTCGGCGACCGAGCCGCCGCGCTGGAGCCGCTGGTTCCGCACCATCGGCGTACAGAACCCCGAAGGCGAAGTGGTGATGAAGGGCGCCGACAACCGCCCGCTGCTTCTGCTCGATCATAAGGGCGAAGGCCGCGTCGGCATGCTTCTGTCCGATCAGGGCTGGCTATGGGCGCGCGGCTTCGAGGGTGGCGGCCCGCATGTCCAGCTTTACCGCCGCATCGCCCACTGGCTGATGAAGGAACCTGAACTCGAGGAAGAGCGGCTGACTGCCGACGGCCGCGGCATGATGCTGGAAATCCGCCGCCAGACGATGAGCGACGATCCCGGCCCGGCGCAGGTGATCACCCCTTCGGGCAAGGCGCTGATCGTCAAGCTGGAGAAGTCCGAACCCGGCGTTTTCCTGGGCAGCATCGAGACCAAGGAGATCGGCCTCTACCAGATCGGCAATGGTGACCTGACCGCACTCGCCCATGTCGGCCCGGTCAACGCGCCGGAATTCTCCGACGTCGTCTCCACCGAGGACCGGTTGAAGGCTCCGACTGAGGCCACCGGCGGCAGCGTGCGCCGGCTGGCGGCCTCCTCCACCCTTGGCCAGATCACCGGCAGTGTCGCCCTGCCCTCCATCGTCCCGGTCCGCGCCTCCGGTGCGGCCTCGGGCGCAGACTGGATCGGCCTGCGCAGCACCGACGACAGCGTGCTCAAAGCCGTCTCGCGCGTACCCCTGTTCGGCGGCTTCCTCGGCCTTTGCCTGCTGCTGCTGGCCATGGGCGCGATGTGGTACAGAGAGGGACGGTAGCACCGCTTATCCTTCTCCCGGTTCACGGGGAGAAGGTGCCCGAAGGGCGGATGAGGGGCAGCGCGAGCCTGAGGTTGTTGGCAATCTCCTCGGCCCGCGCAAGCGAACTGTCATCGACTCGGCGCTGCCCCTCATTGTCCTGCCGGACATTTCTCCCCGTATAGTGACGGGGAGAAAGACGCTCAACCTACTCCTCCGGCTCCGTCGTAAACAGCAGCGGGTACCCCTTGGCCTTGGCCGCGTCGATGGCCCGTGTCGCCTTGGTCTCGGCCACATCCCTGGTGAAGACGGCAACGACGCAAACGCCGAGCCGGTGCGCGGTGATCATCACCCGGTTCGCCTGGTCTTCGCTGAGCTTGAACTCGCCCTTCAGCACCGTCACCACGAACTCGCGCGGCGTAAAATCGTCATTGATGAGGATGACCTTGTAGAGCTTCGGTCGCTCGGTCTGCGGCTTGGTCTTGGTCCGGGGTTTGGAGCTGATTTCAGGCATCGGGAACCGGTATCGCGCGAGGGGTCGCTCTCACTTTGTCATGGGGGAAAGCCGTCGTCCATTTTGATCGGCGCGCCAAACCGGCTTCCCGGAAGTGCTGCCGTTCACAAATTTAGGAACTGTGCGCTGCGGTTCAACGGCCCTGGCGGTCGGCGACGCGACGAGCCTGGAATTGCCGTGCGCTGGATGCCGCATCGGGCCTTGATCCGGCCGCCTTGTATTCGACCCAGGCGACCGCGAGCCAGCCGAAGAAGCAGGCCAGCGCCGCGCCGGTGATCACGGTCAGCAGCAGGCTTTGCCATGGTGTGATGTATTGCCAGCTGCTGGAGATTGCCGGTGCAAACAGCGACGGCTCCGTGCGCCCGCTCACCGGATCGGGCACCGGGCTGGCGGTGAACTGGATCAGCACCCTGACCATGGCCGAGGCCACAAGGCCGCCGATGGCCATCGAGCGCAGAATGGATGAAAGCCGCTTCTTCATGCGGGCTATCCTACCGGACCGGCATTGCAAACGGGTTAAAGTCCTGGGTGGCCGGCACCCATCAACGGGTAATCATGCTCTCACACGACAAGGCCGCTCCAGCCGGGGGGTGCTGGAGCGGCCTTGTTACAGACAAACCTGTTGGCTGTCTGGATCAGGCCTTCGGGGCGTCCGTCTTGACGACCTTCTTCGCCTTCTTGTGCTTCTTGACGGGCTTCTTGGCGACGACCTTCTTCACCGGGGGCTTGGCGGTCGTGGTCGCCGGAGCGGTGGTCGTGGAAGCAGCCGGAGCAGCGGTCGTGGTGGCAGCGGCATTGCCCAGAGCCGGCATTGCGAAAGCGAGAGCGACGGCGAGACCGGTGGCGGAGAGGATGGACTTTTTCATGGCTTCATTTCCTTCTTTGTGCGGGTCGAGTTTCGAGTGTCACTGAACCGGGTCGATCGGTGTCACTCCAAGCAGCTTCAAAGCGTTCGCGAGCATCCGGATACCCTGTGCCTGTTTCTTGTTGGCGCAGAACCGGTTTCCCTTTCTTTGCAGTGCTTTCGCCGCGGTGACCTGCGTTGCCGCGGCATGGGTTTCGAGGGCTTCGTCTACCTGGCGATTGAGATCGATGCAGCGCTCGCTCCTTGTGATCGGCGTCACCTTTGCGGTTGTGGCTCCGATCGCGGCTGTGACGAGCGGAATGCTGAGCAGCGCACCCATCAAGCTGATCGTGAACCTGTGCATCGGTAATGTCCGTTACTCCGGAGACTTCGCGTCGCAGCCGATGTCCTGACCGCCACGACACCCTTTATGCCCTTGATTTTTTTCGGGAGTTTTTCCGGACTATAGAATTTTGTTTCTGGATTGTTTCTGGCAAATCGGCTTTGCGGGCGATCATCGCCGCTGGCCAACATGTGGCCAGAATTCTATCGTGTGGGTGACGCCACAGAAGCAGACTCAGAAGGCAGCCGCCGACCGGCCGCCAGCAATGACAGGATCGCCGTGAAATCCGATGCGCACATACTGATCGTCGACGACGACAAGGGCATTCGCGACCTGCTTCAGGAATTCTTCCAGAAGCGCGGCCTGCGCACCACGGTTGCCGCCGACGGCGTCGAGATGGAAGACATACTGCGCCGCACGCAGGTAGACCTGATCGTGCTCGATGTGATGCTGCCAGGAAAGAGCGGGCTGGAACTCTGCCGCGACCTGCGCGCCAGCTACTCGACGCCGATCATCATGCTGACCGCGGTGACCGAGACCACCGACCGCGTCGTCGGCCTGGAAATGGGCGCCGACGACTATGTGCCCAAGCCCTTCGACCCGCGCGAGCTGCTGGCCCGTATCCGCGCCGTTTTGAGGCGCAATGGTGCTGCCGAGCCGAAGCGCGCCACCACCAAGCAGATCTATCATTTCGCCGGCTGGACGATGGACTGCTCGCGCCGCCGACTGATGGCGCCGGGCGACGTCAGGGTCGAGCTGACGATGGCGGAGTTCAACCTGTTGCAGACCTTCGTCAAAAGCGCGCAGCGCGTGCTCACCCGCGACCAGCTCATCGAGCTTTCCGGCGGCGACAGCGACTATTCCTTCGATCGCAGTATCGACATCCTAGTCAGCCGTCTCAGGCGCAAGATGGAAGACGACCCCAAGACGCCGAAACTGATCCTGACCGTGCGCAGCGGCGGCTACCAGTTCCTGCCCGAGACCACCTCCGAATGAGACGGTTCCTGCCGCAAACCCTGCCGGTCTGGGTTTTGCTCATCGTCATTGCCGGCCTGCTGATCAGCCAGGTCGCTACGCTCTATATCGTCTCGCGCGATCGCGCCGTCGCCAATGACGAGGTCGATCTCTACCGGCTTAACGACCGCGCCTATTCGCTGGTGCAGTTGATGCATGACGACACGCCGGAGCAGCGCAAGCTGACGGCCTCCGGTCTGTTCAACGCCACCTATGCGCTCACCGTTTCGGACACGCCCGCGGTCACCTCGTCGATCGCCGGCGACGACGAACTGGCCGAACTCGAGGACATCCTGGTCGGGCGGCTGTCGAAATTCGGCATCACCGACGCCCGCGTCCGGCGCGATCCGGCAACCCAGGCAGCCAACGCGCCTGGCGGTGTGGCCGTGACCAAGGATGTCGGCGCGGTGGAGCGCGACCTGTTATCGCTGGCGGCCAGCTTCGCCCAGAGCGACAAGCTGACGGCATCTGTCCGCTTCGCCGACGGCCAATGGCTGAATTTCACCGAGCCCAACACGCCGGTCGGACCGATATTGAGCTTCGACAGCCTGCCGCTCTATTCGCTGATCGCGGCCCTGGTGGTGATCATGTCGATCTGGTCGCTACGCCGGCTGACGGCGCCCTATCGGATGATGGAAACGGCGGTCAACCGGATCGGCACGGACCTGAAGAGCCCGCCGATCGCCGAGACCGGCAGCCGCGAAATCCGCGCCGCGGCCAAAGCCGTCAACGCCATGCAGGTGAGGCTGCGCGACTATGTCGAGGACCGCGAACATCTGGCCGCCGCGCTCGCCCACGATCTGCGCACTCCGCTGACCCGCATGCGGCTGCGCCTCGAGCTGTTGCGCAGATCGACGGCGCGCGAGGCGCTCGCCCACGACCTCGCCGACATCGAGAGCATCGCCAGCTCCGTCATCGACTTCGCCACCTTCGAAGTCACCGAGGAGAAGAGCGAGCGGATCGATTTCTGGTCGCTGGTGGAATCGATCGCCGACAGTTTCGAGGACGTCACGTTCGACCATGACGGCGCCAGGCCGCGTGGCATGATCTGCATGGCGCGGCCGGTGGCGCTCAAGCGCTGCGTCAACAATCTGGTCCAGAATGCCGTGACCTACGGCAAGAAAGCCCATGTCAGCCTGCGGCAGTCGGACGGCACGGTCACGCTGGTTATCCGCGACGAGGGGCCGGGCATACCGCAGGCGCAGCTCGACCAGGTGTTCGGTTCCTTCGTGCGGCTGGAGCAATCGCGCAACCGCCAGACCGGCGGTCTCGGGCTAGGCCTGACCATTGCCCGCAACATTGCGCGTGCCGCCGGCGGCGATGTCAACCTGTCCAACCATCCTCGCGGCGGCCTGCTGACGGAGCTCAGCCTGCCGCTGGCGGCATAAGGCAGCAGACTAGCGTCTCGATGGGCACCGGGGGTGGATCAACCAACCCAACCTTGCAATAGTGCGGCCGCTCGAACAGGAGGAGATCGCCGCATGCTTTACGCCATCCTGGCCTATCACGTCGAACAGACCATCCAGTCCCTGACGCCGCAGCAGGACGCGGCGCTGATGCACGACCTGCTCGAGGTCAATGCCAGATTGACCCGCGAAGGCAAGCTCGGGCCGGCGGCAAGACTGGGCGCGACCGCCGACGCCGTCACGCTGCGTGGTCCGGGAGACGGCATCGTCATCGACGGGCCGTTTGCCGAGACCAAGGAACAATTGCTGGGTCTTTATGTCCTCGACTGCGCCACGCAGGAGGCGGCGATTGCGGCTGCGCGCGACTTGCGCCGCGTGAACCCCTCGGCGGTGTACGAGATCCGGCCGATCACATTTTACCTTCCCGGCCTGGCGTTCCCCGTGACGAAGGGCGATTTCCAGGAGGCCGCCAGCGGCTGAGAGCCGCTTGCCCTACCCCATGGCCGGTCAGGCAGAAGCGATCTCGTTGCCCAGGCGGACCGTTTCGGCGACGAGAAGGTCGAGATCCTCGCGCCGGGTCCGGTGGTTGTTGATCGCCACCCTCAGGCAATGCTGGCCTTGCACCGTGGTATCGGAAATGGCGGCGATGCCTTCTTCCTGCAGCCTCAGCATGATCTCGGTGTTGAGCGCCTTCGAGCGCTCGCCATCGAGCCCTTCCGCGCGATAGCGGAAGCAGACGATGTTGATGCTGGTCGGCGCTGTCAGTTCGAGCGCCGGTTGAGCCTCGATCAGGCCTGAGAGATACTGCCCCTGCGCAATGTTCTGGTCGATCAGACGGCCGAATTTTTCGACGCCGTGTTCCCGCAGCGCCATCCACACTTTCAGCGCCTTGAAGCCGCGTGTCGTCTGCAGACCGTAATCGTGCAGCCATTGGCCGGAGGCGAGGCCGCGCGGTGTCGATTCCAGATATTCCGGCGTCACCGCGAAGGTCTTGCGATGCGCCGAGGCATCCCTGACCAGCGCGCAGCCTGCCTCGAACGGAGCGTGCAGCCATTTGTGGGGGTCGAGCGCGATGGAATCGGCCCATTCGATGCCGGCGACACGACGCGCATTCTCGGGCGCGATCGCGATCAGCGCGCCGATGCAGCCGTCGACATGGAACCAGAGATCCTCCTCATGCGCCAGTTTGGCCAGCGCCTGCAGATCGTCGATGGCGCCGGTGTTGACAGTGCCGGCATTGCCGATGATGCAGGCCGGCTTGAACCCGGCCGC
This sequence comes from Mesorhizobium sp. LNJC391B00, assembly GCF_000502535.1. Taxonomy (NCBI): domain Bacteria; kingdom Pseudomonadati; phylum Pseudomonadota; class Alphaproteobacteria; order Hyphomicrobiales; family Phyllobacteriaceae; genus Mesorhizobium; species Mesorhizobium sp. LNJC391B00. The sequence continues at coordinate 89,387 of NZ_AYWI01000009.1, read as the reverse complement.
GCGATCTTCCGATATCGCCGCCCGCAAAGCTTCGATGTCGATGCGAAGTCCGGCGTCGCTGGCAATGCGCCGCAGCGCCTTGTTGCCGAGGCCGAGCGCTTCCATCCCCTTGCGGTGACAGGAATGGACCTGGTCCGAGCCATAGAAACGCAACGGCTTTTCGATTGCTCCAACGCCGTGCTCGCGCACGTCGATGCCGGCCTTGGTGTTGCGCGCCACGGTCAGCCCGATGATGTTGGCCATCGAACCGCCGCTGACCAGCGTGCCGCTGGCCGAAGCCGGCATGCCCATCATCTGCTTGCACCAGTCGACCACCTGGCCGTCCATCAGGGCGGCGGCATGGTTGCCGCCGCCGAGATTGGAGCCCTGGATTGCCGCCAGGAAATCGCCGATCGCGCCGGTAAAATTGCTCGACCCCATATACCAGGACCAGAAGCGCGGATGGATGTTGCCCATCGGATAGAGCATCACCTTGTCCACGACATCGCCATAGATGTCGGCAAGCGGGGTCGGCGATTGCGGCAGCGAGGCGGTGAAGAAATGCCTCACATCTCCAGGCATCTCCTGCCACACCGGCCGTTGCCTGACATCGCGCAGGTAAGCGACGGCATCGTCAACGATCCGATGCGACAGGCTTTGCACATCGGCCCAGTCCGAGGGGTCAAGCGTTTCCTCGGCAGCCGAGGTGACAGGCATCGCGTCCATGCAATTTGCTCCCGCGTCATCATGCCGGGAACTGGCAACCGGGCGTCGAGCGCGAGAGAGCAAGCTCTTCCGCATTCATCTCGGCCTCGATGCCGTCGAACAAAGGCGTGGTCATGTAGCGTTCACCGGTATCGGGAAGCATGCACAGGATCACCGATCCGGCCGGTGCCGTGCCGGCGATCTGGCGCGCCACGGCAAAAGCCGAACCGCCGGAAATGCCGGTGAAGATGCCTTCCTGCTGCGCCAGCGCCTTGGCCCATTTCATGCCCTCCGGCCCGGCGATCGGCATCACCTCGTCATAGAAGTTGCCATCGATGGCCTCCTGCAGGACGTGCGGGATGAAATCCGGCGTCCAGCCCTGGATCGGGTGCGGTTCGAAAGCCGGATGGCTGGCGGCCGGCGCTCCGCCGGCGCCACGCATCTGCGGCTTGCCGCTGCCGACAAGCTGCGCGTTGGCCGGTTCGGTGAGCACGATCCGGGTCTCAGGCCGCTCGCGGCGCAGCACCCGCGCCACGCCGGCGACGGTGCCGCCGGTGCCGTAGCCGGTGACGAAATAGTCGAGCCGCGAGCCGGCGAAATCGTTGACGATCTCGCGTCCCGTGGTAGCTTCATGAATGTCGGCGTTGGCCTTGGTCTCGAACTGGCGGGCCAGGAACCAGCCATTCGCTTCGGCCAGTTCCACCGCCTTCTTGTACATGCCGAAGCCTTTCTCGGCGCGCGGCGTCAGCACCACCTTGGCGCCCAGCATCCGCATCAGCTTGCGGCGCTCGACCGAGAAACTGTCGGCCATCGTCACCACCAGCTTGTAGCCCTTCTGCGCACAGACCATGGCAAGACCGATGCCCGTGTTGCCGCTGGTCGCCTCGACGATGGTCTGTCCTGGCTTGAGCGCGCCGGTGCGTTCACCTTCCTCGATGATGTTGAGCGCCAGCCGGTCCTTCACCGACGCCGCCGGATTGAAGAACTCGGCCTTGACGTAGATGGTGGCGTGCGCCGGTCCGAGATTATTGACGCGGATGACCGGCGTGTCGCCGATGGTGTCGAGAATGCTGTCGAACAGGCGGCCGCGGCCGGCCGTGGTTCTGATTTTCTGCTGATGCAACATGGGTAAACTCCTGGTTCTTGCTCACGGGCCGGTTACACACCGGCGGTTTGGGCGGCGAGATTTCGACACCTTGCCGCACTACAGGTCCTTGACGTGCGGCAGTGTGGTAAACACCACATTCGGCGCACAAATTTTGCGAGCCGGGTGCACTTTGTCGTGCTCGGTGGTAAAGCAGGGGCCGACAGGTCAGCGTGGGAGCAGGCGTGGTATCTGGCGTGGAATCGAGCCTGGCGAGCAGCCATCAAGGTGTTGTCGTGCGCCTGTTTGGGCCGCCGACGATTGCGCGCGACGGCGTCCCGGTGGTCTTGCCGGCATCGCGCAAGCTGCGCGCGCTGCTGGCCTATCTGGCGCTGGCGCCCCATCCGGTCGGACGTGGCAAGCTCTGCGAGTTGCTGTGGGATGTTCCAAATGATCCCAGGGGTGAGCTTCGCTGGTGCCTGAGCAAGCTGCGGGCCGCGCTCGACGAACCGGGCCGCCGCAGGATCGAAACATCGGGCGATACGATCGCGCTCGACCTCGACGGCATCTCAGTCGACGTTCTGGATGTCGCGGCGGCGGCTGCCGCAGGCATCGAAACGCTCGAGCCGACGCGACTGCAGTTGCTCTCCGACCTGTTCGTCGGCGACTTCCTCGAAGGGCTGGAGATCGACCGCAGCCCTCTCTTCAACAACTGGCTGACCGCGCAGCGCCGCCGTTTCGGTTCCTGCCAAGCTGCTATACTGGAACATCTGGTCAAGACGCTGCCGGCCGATTCCGAAGACGTCTCCGCCCATCTCGAAAAATGGCTGGAATTGACCCCGTTCGACAGCAGCGCCCATGTCGCACTCCTGGTGAGGCTGGCGCGGCGCGGCCAGTTCCGTGCCTGCGAGGACCATCTTGCCGCAGCAGCATCGCTCTTCCAATCGGAAGAGCTGGATTTCGGCCCCGTGCGCCAGGCGTGGCTTGCCATTCGCGCGGAACGTCACTGCGCCACTTTGCCGGCACAGCCTGCGGTTGCGCCGGTGGCGGGCCACAGTCCGATCGCGCTTGCCGCCACCGAAGCCGCGACGCCGCACAAGGCTGCGCTGGCCGTGATGCCATTTGCCGAAGACGCCGGTAGCGGCGTTCGTGGCGGGCTGGCCGATGGCTTGACCCACGACATCATCACCCGCCTCGCCAAGCTCAGGGACTTCTTTGTCATCGCCCGGGGCTCGGTCTTTGCGCTGGCGGAAAGGAACATCGCGCCGGAAGATGCCGGCCGAAGGCTGAATGTCGACTATGTCGCCACCGGCACGGTGCGCAGCCTGACCGGCCGCCTGATCATCACCGTCGAGCTCGTCGAGGTCCGCACAGCCAGGATCGTCTGGGCCGAGACCTTCGAGCGCAAGCCCGACGATCTTTTCGCCGTGCTTGACGATATCGGCAACAGCATCGTGGCCTCGGTCTCATCCGAGATCGAGACCGTCGAGCGCAACCGCGCCATGCTGAAAGCGCCCAATTCACTTAACGCCTGGGAGGCCTACCATCGCGGCCTCTGGCACATGTATCGCTTCACCCGCAGCGAGAACGACCTCGCACGGCATTTCTTCGACATTGCTGTCAGGCAGGATCCGACCTTCACCCGCGCCTATGCCGGCCTCTCCTTCACCCATTGGCAGAGCGCCTTCCAGCGCTGGGGCGACCGCGACCAGGACAGCGCGCTTGCCTTTGAGGCAGCCGGCCAAAGCCTGTTGGTCGACGATCACAATCCCGCCGCGCACTGGGCGATGGGCCGGGCGCTGTGGCTGCGCGGCGAGGGTGACGCGTCCGTGCTCGAACTGCAAAGAGCCGTCGACCTCAGCCCGAACTTCGCGCTTGGCCACTATGCGCTGTCGTTCGTGCATTCGCAGTCGGGCGACCCGCACGCGGCGATCGGATCGTCGGATCATTCGCGCCATCTGTCGCCGTTCGACCCGATGCTGTTCGGCATGCTGGGCGCGCGCGCCATGGCCCATGTCCGCCTCGGCCAGTTCGACGAGGCGGCCGAATGGGCGCTGAAGGCGGCCGCCCGCCCCAACGCCCATGTCATCATCCTGTCGATCGCCGCTCACTGCCTGGCGTTGGCTGGGCGGCTGGACGAGGCGAAAAACTTCGCCGCCGCCATCCGCAAGACGCTTCCGGATTACCGAGCCGACGACTTCATCGACACCTTCCGCTTCGACCGGGATGCCACAGCCCTGTTCAAGCTCGGCGCCACGCGTATCGGGCTGGCTTAGAGCATGATCCCAAAAAGTGGGTACCGGTTTTTAGAAAAGATCATGCTCCAACAAATGGTTAGATCATGATGAGATTTCAACCAAATCTCATCATGATCTAGCGCCGCAACACCGCGCTCAGCACATCGCGTATCCCGATCGCGCCGACAAAGCGCGACTGGTCGTCGAACAGCGCCACGGGTGCCGTCTGCGAGCGGTGCATGGCCAGCATCACCGTCTTCAGCGAGGTCCCGGGATTGGCCCAGAACACTTGCGCCGTCTCCTCCGGCTGCGCCTCGACATCGGCGCACGAAACCCATACCGCCGGTTTGCCGTCGCGTTCCGCCGCCGCCACCAGCCCGTGCTCGTCGATCTTAAAGCGCGTCGTCTTGCGCCGGTCGAGCCACACCCAGCCATTATCGCCGTGCTCGAGGTCGCGGCTGTCGCGCATGACGTTCCAGGCGGTCAGCACCGACAACGGATTCACATTGGCGATGAAGTCGCGGACATAGTCATTGGCGGGCTTGAGCACGATGTCTTCCGGCGCCCCGGTCTGCACGATGCGACCGCCCTCCATGATGGTGATGTGGGTGCCGATCTTCAGCGCCTCTTCCAGATCATGGCTGACGAAGATGATGGTCTTCTTCAGCTCCGCCTGCAGCTGCAGCAATTCGTCCTGCAGCTTGGTGCGGATCAGCGGATCGAGCGCCGAGAACGGCTCGTCCATCAGCAGGATCGGCGCCTCGGTGGCGAAGGCACGGGCCAGGCCGACGCGCTGCTGCATGCCGCCGGACAGCTCATGCGCGTATTTCTTCGACCACTGGTCGAGATTGACCAGTTTCAGCTGGCGTTGCACGCGCTCCTTGCGCTCTTGCTCCGGCACGCCGGCGAGTTCGAGGCCGAGGCCGACATTCTCCTCCACCGTACGCCAAGGCAGCAGGCCGAACTGCTGGAACACCATCGCCACCTGCTTCTGGCGCAGCCGCCGCAGCGTCGCCTGATCGCAGGTCACGACATCGACGATATTGTCGCCGTCCTTGACCAGCACCTGGCCGCGCGACACCACGTTGAGCCGGTTGACCGCCCGCAGCAGCGTCGACTTGCCCGAGCCGGACAGGCCCATCAGCACCGAGATTTCGCCCTCATGCACGGTCAGGCTGGCGCCGGCGCAACCCAGCACATTGCCGGTCTTTTCGAGGATTTCGGCGCGCGTGGCGCCGCCGTCGATCAGCGCCAGCGAACCGGCCTGGTCGGACCCGAAGACGATATCGACATTCTTGAAGTCAACGGCGACGGTCATTTCTTGCCTCCAATGCCGATACGCGTCATCCGGTCGAGCACGATGGCGAGTACGACAATCGCCAGACCCGCCTCGAGCCCGAGATCGATACGGCGCGAGCCGAGCGCGCGGTTGATTTCAGTGCCGAGGCCGCCGGCGCCGATGAGTGCTGCAAACACCACCATCGACAGCGACAGCATGATCGACTGCGTCAGCCCGGCCATGATGGTCGGCAGCGCCGAGGGCAATTCGACCTTCCACAGCAGCTGCTGCTTGGTGGCGCCAAACGCCTCGCCGGCCTCGATGATCGACTTCGGCACCGAGACGACGCCGAGGTGGGTGAGCCGGACCGCGGTCGGGATGACGAAGATGATGGTGACGATGAGGCCGGGCGCGTTGCCGAGACCGAACAGGGTCAGGACCGGGATCAGGTAGACGAAGGTCGGCAGCGTCTGCATCAGGTCGAGCACCGGCAGCATGATGCGGTAGACCTTCGGCTTGTGCGCGGCCCAGATGCCGAGCGGCACGCCGATGGCCATCGCCATGGCGGCGGCGGCCACGACCAGCACCAGCGTCTGCACCGTCTGCTTCCAGAGATTCTGGTTGATGATGAAGATCAGGCCGAGAAAGACGCCTATGGCCAGCGGCCGAGAGCGCTGCAGCAGCCAGGCGATGATGGCGATGATCAGCGCCAGCAGCACCGGCGGCACCATCAAAAGGATGCCAACCAGCCCGTCGAGCAAGAAATTGAGGCCATTCGAGAAGGCCCTGAACACGGTGTCGAAATTGTCGGTGAGGAAACCGAAGAACGCCTTTCCCCAGGCGCCGATCGGTATCTTGTGATCGACCATGAATTTCGAAATCGGATCCATATCGCCCCTCTCATGCGAGAGACCGCCTGCTTCCGGCCTCCGCTGTCGTTAGGTCATCTTCTCACAGGATATGAAAAAGGGCAGCCTTTTCTAGATTGGCTGCCCTTCCTGGTTCGGCTTTGCCGAATTCAGTCGGCTCAGCTTCCGAGCGCGGTCTTGACCGCCGCTGCCGCATCACCGCCATCGAAGGTGGTGACGCCGGCAATCCACGGCGCAACCGCGTCAGGGTGCTTCTTCAGCCAGTCGGCTGCGACCGTGTTGGCGTCGCCGCCCTTCAGGATCGCGTCCATCATCTCGCCTTCCATGTCCAGGTTGAACTTCAGGTTGGCGATGAACTTGCCGGCATTCGGGCATTCGGTGGTGTAGCCCTTGCGCACATTGGTGTAGACGGTGGCGGCGCCGAAGCCGCTGTCGCCCATGCCGTCGAGATAGGTGAGCTTCATGGCGCCCATCACCGGATGCGGCGTCCAGCCGAGGAACGCGATCCACTCATTGTTCTTGATCGACTGCTCGGCCTGCGTCAGCATGCCGGCTTCCGAGGACTCGACCAGCTCGAAGCCTTCGAGATTGTCCTTCGGGTTCTTGATCATGTCGAGGATGATGCGGTTGCCGTCATTGCCCGCCTCGATGCCGTAAATCTTGCCGTTGAACTTGTCCTTGAACTTGCCGATGTCGGTCAGCGACTTGACGCCGGCCTCCGCGACATAGGTCGGTACGACGATGCCGTAGCCGGCGCCGGTCAGGTTGGTGCCGATCGTCTCGACCGAACCATCGGCGGTGTAGTCCTTGATGTCGTTGGTCATCGACGGCATCCAGTTGCCGAGGAAGACGTCGAGATCCTTGTTTTTCAGCGACGCCATGGTCACCGGTACCGATAGCTGGATCGTCTGCGGCTCGTAGCCGAGCGCGGTGAGCAGCACCGAAGCGACGCCGGTGGTTGCCTGGATGTCGGTCCAGCCGACATCGGAAAGGCGCACCGCCTTGCAGCTCTCCGGATCGCCGGCAAGTGCAGCGCTCGTGGACAGAAAAGTCGCCAGGCCGAGGCCGGCGACGAAGGTGTTCATACGCGACATTGGCAGTCTCCCATTGTGATTCTTTGGCGAAGCGTAGTTACGGTTTCTCTGCCCGCCTTGTTTCGTCAGCCAAACACCATTCTGGTGTGGTTTCAAGCGCTAAGACAATCACGATCAACGGCGCGGACTGGCCAAACAGCGACACGCCCGCCGCTTTTTCGATTGCAGAGGGCTTTTCCCATTAAATGCAGCGGTGCCCTCTCCCCGCGCCGCGCCAACTCGGCTTAAAAGGACGGCATGGCCAAGCTCTACTTCCACTATGCGACGATGAATGCCGGCAAAACGACAATGCTGCTGCAGGCGTCCTACAATTATCGCGAACGCGGTATGACGACGATGCTGTTCGTCGCCGGCCACTACAGAAAGGGCGACACCGGGCTGATCTCGTCGCGCATCGGCCTGGAGACCGAGGCCGAGATGTTCCGCGACGGCGACGATCTCTACGCTCGCGTCGCCGAGCATCACGAACATACGACGGTGCATTGCATCTTTGTCGACGAGGCGCAATTTCTCGAGGAAGAGCAGGTCTGGCAGCTCGCCCGTATCGCCGACCGGCTGAACATCCCGGTGATGTGCTACGGCCTGCGCACCGATTTCCAGGGCAATCTGTTTTCCGGTTCGCGAGCGCTTCTGGCCATCGCAGACGATCTGCGCGAAGTGCGCACCATCTGCCGCTGCGGCCGCAAGGCGACGATGGTCGTGCGTCTCGGCGCTGACGGCAAGGTGGCCAGACAAGGCGAACAGGTGGCGATCGGCAAGGACGTCTATATCTCGCTCTGCCGCCGCCACTGGGAAGAGGAAATGGGCCGCGCCGCGCCCGACGATTTCATTGGCTTCACCAGAGGCTGAACGGCCGGGACAACATGAAAATTCTGCAGTTCACAGTTGATTGCCCGTTCCCGCCGGTCTCCGGCGGAGAGATCCGGAACGCCGCCAATGCACGCGCCCTGGCATCGATGGGCGAGGTCCTGACGGTAAGCCTGACTGGCGCCCCGGCACCCTCCACACCGCCGAACATCCGTCACCGGATCATCGAGGCAGCGCGCGGCAGGGCGCCTTGGGGCAGGCGCAGCCCGCACCCGACCGTGCATATGATGCCGGACGACGAACTGGCCGAAGCCGACGCCATCTGGAGGGAATTCGCGCCCGATCTCGTGGTGATCGAGGAGATCGTGCTTTCGCAGCTGCTGACGCTGGCGCCGAAGCATCGCGCGCGCACCGTCCTTGACCAGCACAACATCGATTCCCGGACGGTGTCCGACCGGATCGCCGGCCTGACGCTGTGGCAGCAAATTCGAGACTGGCGCCAAAACAGGCGAAGGAAGGCAGAGGCGCGCGAAGCCGACAGGTGTGCGGCTGCCCTGGCCGACCAGGTCTGGGTTTGTTCGCGGGCCGACGAAGCGCTTCTGTCCGCTCTCGGCCCCGTCAACGACGTCAGGTTCGTCGCCAACCCCATTCCAGACGAGAGCGTGCTTTCCCTGCCAATTGCTGCCGAGCGCTTCAGTGAGCTCAGCCTGTGCTTCATCGGGCATCTCGGCTATTTCCCCAACATCGACGCCGTCAAGCAGATCGGCCGCGCGATGACGCCGCGCCTCGCCGCTTCCGGCCGGCCCTGGTCGATCACCGTCGCCGGCAGAAACCCGCGCGATGTCGTGCGCGGTCTATGCACCAGGCATGGTCTGCGGTTGATCGAGAACCCGCCGCATCTGCCGGAATTGCTTGGCCGCGCCGGCTATGCGCCGATCCCGCTGCACTTCGGCGGCGGAACCCGCATCAAGGTGCTGGAGGCGATGGCGGCGGGCTTGGTCGTCGCCGCCACCGAAAAGGCCGTCGAAGGTCTTGGGCTGCAGGCGGGCAGGCATTTCCTGTCCAGCGACGATGCCGGCAAGTTGGCATCGAAAATCATCGATCTCGCGACACGCCCGCAAGCGGCCGCCGAGATGGCGGAGATCGGCCGCGCTTTCGTGCGCGATAACCATTCGTCGGCGGCGATTGAAAAGCAAGTCAAGCAGGCGGTTGCGGCGATCCCGCGCACGGATTGAGCCCGGTCCGCTATCCAGCCGCCATACTGCGTTTGTTAAGGCCTGCTGCCTATTTTGCCCTCAACAAGAGCCAGCCGGGACCCGCCATGCTTCGAGCCATTTCATCAGCCCTTGTCATTTACTTGGCCGGTATCCTCGCCGCGCAGGCCGACGGCGATGCAGCACTTGGCAAGAAAGTATTCTACCGCTGCATGGCCTGTCACGAGGCGGCAAGCGACCGCGACAAGGTCGGCCCGCATCTCCTCGGTATCGTCGGCCGCACCGCCGGCACCGCCCAGAATTTCAACTATTCGCAGGCCATGAAGGACGCCGGCGCGGCCGGCCTGGTCTGGGACGAAGCCAACCTCAAAGCCTATCTTGGCGCTCCCAAGCTGAAAGTACCCGGCAACAGGATGGGCTTCTCCGGCCTGAGCAACGACGAGGACATCGCCAACGTCATCGCCTATCTGAAGGCCGATCCGAAGCCTTAAACGTCGCGATGGGTAGCGTGATGGCGACGGCTTCCGCCAGCTGTCTCGCGCTTGCAACTCATTGAGCCTTCTGTCGAATTCAGCACACCCACACTGTCCGAGATCGACTTCTTCGCAGCCGTCAAAGTTCAATGACAATTGAACAATACTTGGCCGGCTGGTTAATCACGCCATGACCCCGCCTTCATTGCCTTTCAAGACGACCATGCATTTTTTTGTTTTCGGGGCGGGTCTTGTCTTGCGTCTTTCAATCCCCTGATACCCCACATATATTCGCCGCTGTTCGCAGCCAGCGACCGGAAGCCGAAGCGGGAGGCCCCTATGGCGACATTGCAGAATTTCGATGCCGAAATTGCCAAGACCAGGCAGGTCGTGCAGGACATGCGCTCCAAGATCGAGCAGTCCGGCACGGTGCTTGATACGCTGGCAACCGCCGACAAGAAGATCGGCGACGCCAATTTCGACGTCGAGAATGCCCGCATCGAGGACGTGCTGAAGCAGCAGAAGGTGATGGAAGGCAACATTGCCGACCTGATCATCGGGCTGGAAGACGCCACCAACGTCTTCGGCACCGAATTCGAGAGCATGAAGAACTACACCGGCTGGGAAAGCTTCGTCGGCGTCTTCTCGGCGCAACGCAAGCAGCGCATGCGCACCGACCGCGTCCGCAACATGTCGCTGGCCGGCAATCTGCAGGAGCTTCTGGTCAAGTCCGACACCATCGTCGGCATCCTGAAAGCGCAGAAAGAGGTCCTCGACCAGCGCTACAAGACCTCGGAAAACAGCCTGTCGCAGGTGATCGAGCGCCGCAAGGTCACCATGACCAACCTCGAGGCGGTGCAGAAGCGCATCGAGGAGGTCAATCCGCTGCTGCTCGACATCGAAAACAAGATCGCCGCTTCTACCAGTCAGAAGGAGCGCACGCAGCTTGAGGGCGAGCGCTCGAAACTGGCGACCGAATACAATGAAAAGCAGGCCAAGGAGCAGGAGCTTCTGGCCGAAAGCCAGACGCTGGAACGCTACACCTCGATGTTCCAGACCTTCGTCGATTCGCTCAACAATCAGATCGCAGCGCAGTCGACGCTGATCAACAAGCTGACCATCGATACCGAGCAGCGCATCGTGCTCTACAAGGCACTGGAAGATTCCTTGAAGACCGCCGCCCAGCAGGATGTCGCCCACAAGATCAACACGCTGGGCAGCCAGGTCGACAACACCGCCGAAGAGACCATGGCCGGCATTGGCGCCGCCTCGCAAAAGCACATCGGCGATCTTCTCGAAATGCACGAGAAGAACATGGTCGCCAGCTCCGACATCCAGCGCCGCAAGAAGCTCGCCGACGACGCCTTCGCCCGCCGTTTCGACGACGTGATGAAGAAGCACAATTCGGCCAACTACGTGCAGTCGTAAGGAGCGGCTGCACGCGGGCACACCGGCATGACTCCCGAAAACGAAGCGGCGGCGCGCTATTTTTCCGCCATCACCGCGGCACTCAGCGGCCTTGAAGTGTTCATGCGCGACGACCGCTCGCCGCTTTACCGGCACGGCATCGTTGCCAAGATCGTCGCCGAATACATTGCCCGGCTGGACAAATCGTTTTCCTGCTGGCGCAACCGGCTCGGCTTCATGGACACGTTCCGCATTTCGCGCGCCGACAGCGGCTATCCCGTCTTCCAGAACCTGCTCGAACTGGAAAACGACCGCCGCCAGGCCGAGGCGCGGCTGGCCAACATTCCGCTGGCCGGCGAATTGCGCGAGGAAATGGCCGACTTCATCCTGCGCCACAAGGAATTCCCCGAAGCGCTGCAGAAGTCGATGGCCGAGCGGCTCTATCTCGAGGACGTCAAGAGCGAACAGACTTTTGGCCCGTTCTCGCTGGCGCAGACGGCCAAGGTCTCGGTCAATCCAAAGACCGGGCGCCCCTATTACCTCGTGCACTGGGCGAGCTTCGACGGCAGCGCCAACCTGCCGCTGGTCTACATGGTGACGGTGGAGGATTCCTCCGAAAGCATGATCCGGCAGCTCGTTGACAGCAGCGGCAAGCTCAATGAACGGGTCGACATCCCGCTGCCGGTGGACGGCCTGCTCAACCCCGAACTCGCCCATCGCTTCGACGATTTCACCGAGAAGAATTCCGCCTACACGCTTTCGCCCGCAACGATTGCGGTCAATCTCGACAAGGATTTCGAGCCGCTGCACCCTAAGCAGCTGCGCCGCGTCGTGCTCGGCCCCTTTTATTCCGCAGGCATTACGGACAACAATTCGACCGTGACCGAGGTGCTGGCCAAGGTGCGCAAACCGGAAAATGCCTGGCTGCTCACATGGACCATCCAGGAGGTCTACTCCAAGGGCGAGAAACCCGGCCGCAAGGGGCTGTTTTCGAGCGAGAAGACGACGCAGGAATTCTTTATCAACACCGACGATCTCGAAGCCGCGCGCCAGGGTGTGTCGAGCTACGAGAACCACGCCCTGATCCCGCACGAAGCCTATCAAGCACTCTACGCCGCCGGCGAAGCTCAAAAGATCTTTTCCGGCTACAAGGTTCACATCCTGTCAAATGGGCAGGTGATTTCAGATGTGTAAGAGTCTCGCTTGTGACGCCAATCGCCAAGCTGAGCCGAGGCGTGGCCGATGATGCCAGCGGTCTTCGCAAAGAAGAAACAGCTTGATGCTCTGAGGAAGACTGTCCGGGCCGGCGCGCTGGACGGTCTGGAGCACAGCCAGCGCATCGACATCACCTACACGTCCAATGCGATCGAAGGCAACACGCTGACTGCCGGCGAAACAGCCCTGGTGCTCGAGAAGGGCATCACAATCAGCGGCAAGCCCCTTAAGGACCATCTGGAGGCAGTCGATCATGCGCGAGCACTGAATTGGGTGCTGGAAATCGCCTCGCAACGCGACATGCCGATAATCGAGGCCGATATCCGTAACCTCCACCACCTGGTTGTCGCGAATTCCAGGCCCGAGATTGCAGGCAGCTATGCCGATACCGCCCGCTATGTGAATACCGATGCCGGTGTTCACAATTTTCCGACGCCGACGGAAGTCCCGGCCCTCATGGAAGCTTTTTCCCATTGGCTGGGCGTGGCACGCAACACGCCGAAGACCGCCTTCGAAGCGCATAGACGGTTCGTCGGCATTCATCCTTTCAACGACGGGAATGGTCGTACGGCACGTCTGTTGATGAACCTCATTCTGGCGCGGGCCGGCTATCCGCCGGTAGCGATTCGTCCCGAGGACCGTCCGGCCTACATTGCCGCCCTTGAGATCGATCAACGCGGCGGCGGCCATGCCGCCTTTGACAAGTTACTTTTCGACAGGCTGGACCAGACGTTGGATATGTATCTCGACGCCGCTCGCCAGGCGCGCGATTCGTCGGCCAGCAAAAGTATTCCTATGAGGAGCTGACCATGGACACGGGCCTGACCACCATCCCGGAAGCGGCTATCGAAAAGCACCGCGCAACCGCGCAAAGCTTCATCACCCGCGTCGTCGTGCTGGAGGATCCTTCACGCGAATCCGGCACAGCGCTGGCCGGCACCAACCGCCGCTTCGTCTCCACCGTCTCGGTCGGCTCGGTGCGGCGCACACGCGAGGTCGAGCTGGTCAAGACCGTGGCAGCCGTCCATCCCGACGACCAACTGATGAGCATCCCGCAGCACACGCTGCTGTTCCGCGCCCGCCGCGGCCTGGCGATAGCGCTCGCCATCTCCGACGTCTTCGCCGAGGGCTCCGACCTCGAAAGCCTCCAGGCCAAGAACACCCGGGCGCCTCTTGAGGGCGATGAGGCGGCGGCCTTCAAGAAGCTTCTGTCAGCCTCGGCTTACGTTTCAGCCTTCAGCCTCGCCTCTTATCTGTTCCAGCTGATCGACAGCGACGGCGAGGCGCCCAACGATATCCCCGAACCGGACTTCCTGTTCGACACGCCGCAGGACGCGGTGAAGTCGATCGTGGCTGGGTTGGACAAGGCGATCACCGGGTCGAAGGACGATGGCGACCTGACGACCCGGGCGCGTGCTTTCGCCCGTGTTGCCATTGACGGGCTCTTGGCCCGTAAAGGCCGCTTCGACGGCATCGGCCCGTTCGAGAACGCCCATATCCGCATCGACGCCGACGATTTCACCCTCGACGGCTTCGACGTCGCGCCCGGCAAGCGCTCCAAGCCGCTGGTGATGACCTTCAAGAAGCCGGAAGAGGTCGTCGGCAACCACATTGCCAAATACCAGTCGGTCAAGCTCGCCAAGATGCTGATGGCCTACGATTTCGAGCGCGAGTTGAACCCGTTCGTCGAACTCGGGGGCTTCCTCTTCACCTTCATCGGCGACGGCGCGCCGGGCACCGGCAAGACGACGCTGATCCAGATGATCGCCGGCCTCGTAAACGGCTATTGCCAGGTCGCCGGCTATCCCTTCGCCTATGAGAATTTCGGCGTCGACCAGATCTCGTCCTACCAAGGCAAATCCGGCCAGAATTGCCGCCAGTTCATCAACAATGTCTTGAACCCACGCGTCATCGGTTTCGGCACCGTCGACGACATCGACCAGGTGGCGGCCCGCCGCTCCGACGACCGCGCCTCGGCCGGCCAACAGGAGATCACCGGCGTCTTGATGGATGCCTTTGCCGGCGCCGGCACGGTAGTGCGCGGCAACTGCTCGTTCGGCATGTTTTCCAACTATCCCGAAAATGTCGACGATGCGCTGCGCCAGCGCGCCGGGGCCCGCTGGCTGGTCGACGGCCCACAGAGCCGCGACGACTATATCGACATCTTCGTCCTGCTTGCCGGCAAGAACCACAAGATCCCACTCGGCGACCACAAGCTCTACGCCGCGCAGGAGATCCAGCGCGCGGTGACCGAAGCCTATGAGGAGCACGAGAAGCCTCAGGAAGACGGGCTGATGAAAGTCTATGAGCGCTACATGAAGGAGAATGGCGCGCCGAAATCGATGGCCGACATCGGCACCTATCTGCACCTGATCAAGGATGCCGAGCCGCGCTTCACCGGCCGAGCCATCAAGAACGTCACCGACGCCATCAAGATGCGCGCCATGGACATCGAGCTGCCCGACGACTGGTTCGAGAAGCCGGAAGCCTTCATGCACAAGGGCTACGACGAAAAGAAGGCCATGATCGAGGAACTGCGGGGGCCGTTCTCGATGGACATGGTCATGCAGGAGATCAACCGCTACGCCGACTCGGAGTTCCGCTATTCCGACAAATCCGATGACGCCGCGGTGGAGAAGCTGCTGCGCGACGCACGCCTGCGCGAACGGGCGGGGCGCGAGATGGAGGAGATGAAGAAGAAGGGGCTCTGGAATGCGTGAGCTTGCTTCGCTGCCCGCGGGTGCTGAAAGGCTTGGCGCTAACGCTGACGCCCCCTCTCCCCGTGAAGAACGGGGAGAGGGAGGCGTCAGCGTTGGCGCTTCGCCACAACAGGCAACGCCACTCGGAACGTTCTGCATGAGCCACGCCAAAAAGCCCGACCTTCTCCGCGACAATGAGCTGATCTACGGCCGCTTGCTCACCGTCGACGAGTCGCACCTCATCCAGCGCTACAACAAGGCGCTTGTTGCCTTCGGCCTCAAGCCCACCAAGCTGAAGAGCTTCCAGATCGACCGCACCGGCTTCTCGCCCGAAGTGGCCGAGGAATGCGGCGATTACGATTATCTCGACCCCAATGAGGTCAACCGCCGCTTCATCATCCTGACGCCGTCGCAGATCGATCTGCCGGTGGTGCACACCGCCTTTTCCAACACCTCGCAGCTGATGTTCGAGTTCATGTCCAAGAACCAGCGCGCCATCGATGCGCTGACCATCAAGGATGTCATCTACGGCGAGATCGAGGATTCCGTTCCCCTGGTCAACGACATCGAGGATCTGCTGTCGATCAGCCAGGTCGAGTTCAGGGTGCTTTCGGCCGAGGACGTGCTGGGCAAGGCCGCCGAACTCGGCAAGCTGGTCGACCGGCTGAAGCAGGAGCCCGATGCCTGGCGCGACAACACTATGCTGAGCCGTATGGTGGAACTGGCGAAGGTCTGCGGCGATATCCGTGAGAATGCGCTGGTGCCCGACCAGGTGATCTTCCGCCACAACGCCTACTGGACCAGCCATTTCGGCGGCGTCTACGTCTTCGTCGATCCTGATATGACTACCGTCATCGGCGACCCGGCCGCCCCCGGCTTTCGCCGTTCGCGGCCCTGGCAGGTCAGCTATCTCTCGATCAACGATGCCGACAAGGTGTTCAAGTTCCTGGCCAGCACCGGCCGCATCGAACTGCCCCGCGCGTCATGGGTCGAAAGCTCGGGCTATCTCGAGCATCGCGCCGAGATGGTGGTGCGCTCTCTCATCCGCGACACAGAGCCGAACCGCAATTTGACCGAGGTCGACAAGGTCTGGCTGCAGACCTGGATCCATGGCCATGCCGATCTGATCACCAAGGACGGCAATTTCCCCTTTCTCAACGCCGCCAAGCGTGAGATCGCCCAGCTCGGCCATCTCAAGATCGAGGATGTGTTTCCGCAACAGCGCTTCCTGGTCGTGCGTGGCAAGCCCGACCATCCCGACGCCTGGCTGACCAACCAGCTGATCTCGGATTTCGTGCCGCAGGACTTCGTCTCGCGTTACGTCTTCAACAAGCCGGGCTTCTACAAGGACTATGACGGCTACAGCGACGCCTGGCGGTCGCATGTTGTGGACGTTCTGAAAACCACATATTTGAAAGACAAAGTGGCGTTTCGCACGCGCCTTTACGGCCTGACTGACTGAGGGGTGAACGAGAGCCATGCTTGATCCGATCGTGAATTTCTTCACCCGCATCTTCCAATGGATCGGCCGCGGCATCGGCCTCGTCATCGGCGCGATCCTGTGGCCGTTCCTCTGGGCTGGGCGCTGGTATACGCAGCGCGGCTGGATCCTGAAGGCTGTGGTCGGCCTCGCGCTTCTGGTATTGATCGGCCTCTACGCCAATTTCTTCTACGCCACCCAGTGGTGGAACAAGTTCGATCCCAACTACGTCGACAAATACACCTTCGAGAACCGCAACATTTCCGCCGGCGAACAGGTCGCCGCCGGCGCCGGCACCGACACCGCCAAGACCTGCGGCAATTCGGGCATCGCCCAGGTGGCGGCCGACCTGACGGACTTCAACGTCAACCAGAATGCCTGGATCTCGTCGATGATCCTCTACAAACTCGGCCTGTTCGGCATCGACTGGGACAACACGCCGTTCATGGACAACAAGGCCTCGTTCCAGCGCGGCATCAACCAGGCGGTGCGGCGTACCGCCACCGAGCTTGCCGACAATCTCGGCCGTGTTCGCACCACATCGCAGATCGACGGCGACCTGCAGGATGCGCGCGGCAATCTGCAGTTCGACGAGGAGACCTGGTATTTCGGCCTCAACCCGTTCGGCCCCAAGACGCCGACGCCGAGCTATTATCGCGATGCCGTCACCAAGCTACGCTCCTTCAACGCCCGCCTCGGCAGCTGCCAGGCGACGTTCGATGCCCGCGCCGACAATCTGAAGCAGTATATCGACCGCATCTCCTCCGACATCGGTTCCACCTCCGCGATCCTCAAGGAGCGCGCCGAAAACCATAACAATGGCTGGTTCGACTTCCGCGCCGACGACCGCTTCTGGTTCGCCTATGGCCAGCTCTATGCCTATTACGGCCTGATGAAGGGCGCCCAGGCCGACTTCGAGGACGTCATCAAGGAAAAGCATCTCGGCAATCTGTGGGACACGATGGATGCGCAATTCGTCTCGGCCCTGCGCATCCAGCCCTTCATCATCGCCAATGGCCGCGAGGATGGCTGGATCATGCCGACGCACCTGACGACGATGGGTTTCTACGTGCTTCGCGTGCGCTCCAACATGGTCGAGATCAGCAACGTCCTGACTCAGTAGCGTCCACAGCTTTCCCGGCGAGCGATGGCGAATTTGCGCCGTCGCCTCTGTCGCATTCCGTGCATTGGGCGGCTGTTTTGAGACGGCGGAACGTCGCGTCCTCTGGCTTCTATACGGCGCGGCAACGGAGCCAGGAAGAACCGGCGACAGGTCGGCCGGCCGCGGAGACACTTTCTTCATAGGAAACATAGTTGCATGCAAGTTGACGCCGCGGGAGCGACAGGGTTAGAACATGCCCGCGCCCTGGTTCAACATGCCTGCGAGTGAGATCAAACCCGTCCCCTCCACCGTCCAATCCGAAGGAAAGCCGTCATGGCCGAAGTGAAGTCCGACATCGAGATCGCGCGCGGCGCCAAGAAAAAGCAGATCCAGGAGATCGGCGCCAAGATCGGCATCCCGACCGAGCACCTTTTGCCCTACGGCCACGACAAGGCGAAGATTTCGGCCGAATTCATCAAATCGGTGAAGGGCAACAAGGACGGCAAGCTGATCCTCGTCACCGCCATCAACCCGACGCCGGCCGGCGAAGGCAAGACGACCACCACCGTCGGCCTCGGTGATGGCCTCAACCGCATCGGCAAGAAGGCGATCGTCTGCATCCGCGAGGCTTCGCTCGGCCCGAATTTCGGCGTCAAGGGCGGTGCCGCCGGCGGCGGCTACGCGCAGGTCGTGCCGATGGAGGACATGAACCTCCACTTCACCGGCGACTTCCACGCCATCACCACGGCGCACAATCTTCTGTCGGCGCTGATCGACAACCACATCTACTGGGGCAATGAGCTCGGCATCGACACCCGCCGCGTCGCCTGGCGCCGCGTCATGGACATGAACGACCGGGCGCTGCGCGAAATCATCTGCTCGCTCGGCGGCGTCGCCAACGGTTATCCGCGCGAGGCAGGCTTCGACATCACCGTCGCCTCTGAAGTGATGGCTATCCTGTGCCTGTCCACCGACCTCAAGGATCTGGAAAAGCGCCTCGGCGACATCATCGTCGCCTACCGCCGCGACAAGACGCCGGTCTATGCCCGCGACCTCAAGGCCGACGGCGCCATGGCGGTGCTGCTGAAGGACGCCATGCAGCCAAACCTGGTGCAGACGCTGGAGAACAACCCTGCCTTCGTGCATGGCGGCCCGTTCGCCAACATCGCGCATGGCTGCAACTCGGTGGTCGCCACCACCACGGCGCTGAAGCTCGCCGACTACGTCGTCACCGAAGCCGGCTTCGGCGCCGACCTCGGAGCCGAAAAATTCTTCGACATCAAGTGCCGCAAGGCGGGTTTGAAGCCGGCGGCTGCCGTCATCGTCGCCACCGTGCGCGCCATGAAGATGAATGGCGGCGTCAAGAAGGAAGACCTCGGCAAGGAAAACATCGAGGCAGTCAAGAAGGGCTGCCTCAATCTGGGCCGCCACATCGAGAATGTGAAACAGTTCGGCGTGCCTGCGATCGTGGCGATCAATCATTTCACCACCGATACCGAGGTGGAAATCCAGGCGATGAAGGATTTCGTCGCCTCGCTCGGCGCCGAGGCGATCCTGTGCAAGCATTGGGCCAATGGCTCTGCCGGCATTGAGGAGTTGGCGCGCAAGGTCGTCGAGATCGCCGAATCCGGCGCCTCGCAGTTCGCGCCGCTCTATCCCGACGCAATGCCGCTGTTCGAGAAGATCAACACCATCGTCCAGCGCATCTATCGCGGCGACGAGGCGATCGCCGACAAGTCGGTGCGCGACCAGCTGCATGCCTGGGAGCAGGCCGGCTACGGGCACCTGCCGGTCTGCATGGCCAAGACCCAATATTCCTTCTCGACCGACCCGAACCTGCGCGGCGCGCCGACCGGGCACACCGTGCCGGTGCGCGAGGTCAGGCTTTCGGCGGGCGCCGGCTTCGTCGTCGTCATCTGCGGCGAGGTCATGACCATGCCCGGCCTGCCCAAGGCGCCGTCCTCGGAAAAAATCTTCCTCAACGAGGCCGGCCAGATCGAAGGCCTGTTCTGAGATTTGTCTCGACAACCAAGGGCGCCGCAGCCATGCGGCGCCCTTTTGCTTGCCGGGCTTCTCACGCCACTGTCGAGGACCCGAACTTCTTGATCCCGGCGACCGACATGCTGACGAACTGGTCGAGAATGGTGAAGAAGATATCCAGACTGAACCCAAACAGGAAGGAGAAGGTGAAGAGGCTGAAGCCTATTCCCGAAGCCTCCTCTCCAAGCTTGGTGCCCGGTGCTACAAACCAGGCAAGCACCATGCCGGCCAGCGCCCCCAGTGCGATCCTGTGGATCAGCCGCGACAGCGGTGGATTGGGCAGCAGCGGATTGAGGATCATCCGCATGTGAAACATGATGGCTCCGAGCGCGCCGTAGAAGGCCGGGAGTATCCACAAGGCATATGGGCTGAGAACCTCGTCCAGCGTCTTTATCTGCGCGGTCAGCGTGTAGATCGAGTTCGGCGCGATCGTGATCACTCCGTCGCACTGCAGGCTGCGCGTTGCCTCGTCGAAATCGGCATTCACGTCCGTCACTTTTTCCGAAGACGTACCTTCAAGATTGTTCGGGTTTTTCTTTTCGGTGTTTATCTGCGCGCAATAGGCATCCGGCTGATTGGGGAGCTCCTTGAGCTTGTCTGGAGGCGTGGATTTACTCACCCCCAGCGGCTGGTCACAGAACTGGTCTATGGCACCTTGCTGGGAATACTGAGCCTGGCCCGCCGCTACGCCATCTGCCGTGGAGGTTGAATAAAATTTGCAGTACATCCATTGCATTCCCCAGATCGGGAATTGCGCGTCCTCAGTCATGAACCCTTGCGCTCTTCTCACCAGGGAGGAAAAGCGCTGGTCGAGAGCGTGAAGGCTATCTTCCGAATTGTAATAGGCGTCCTTCAGAAGCGTCAGATCCGTGGTCGAAGCCTGCTCGGACGATGCCGAGCTCAGTTGTTTCTTCGTCGCCCAAACCTGGCGTATCGCCTGTCCGAACCGTGCGCTGAAATCATTGTTGTCGATTTCTATGAGTTCGGAGTTTATCGCGACTCCCTTGTTGTAAATGTACGTCAATCTTCCGGTTACAACCATGAAAAGCACGGAAAGAGCCACGAGAAAGTACGTCGCCAGCGCGGTCTTGCGCGACATGTCACCGGGCGACCAGCCCGATCGCAGTGCCGCCAGGGTGGCAAATGGCACGGTGCCGGAACAATCGTTGAAAACCGTCTGAAGATTGACGACCTCAGGCTGGCTGGCCGTCGCATCGTCGAGCTTTTCGGCATTGCCGATGGCCGCAAACAGGGAACTGTCCTTGAACACACCGTAGCGGCCGTAGTTGGCGACCAGCTTGGCGTCCGCGATGAGTCCAGAAACGAGAGGGTCGGCCGGTGTCGTCGTCATCGTGAAATCCCCCCGCCTGACGACTACCCTAGATAGCCCGGCACATAGCCGTATTGCGACGGGCACCCGCACGGATATCCGGGCGGGCCGGGCGGCTGCGCCCAGCACCAGAAGGATTGAGTGAAGCAGATCGTCCCCGGCGCGTGCGAAGGGACCTGGGCGAAAGCGGGCCATGGCAAGAGTGCCGCGGCACCAGCCAAGGCGAGAACGACTGTAGTTCGTGCAATTCGCGCTTTCACTTGTTTCTCCCGGGGAAGTCTACCCCGTCCCACCCCTTGATCCAGATATACCGTTCCTCGGAGAGAGGCCTTCGTCTGTGAAAGACTTCACTCTGTTCTCCAGTTCCCCATCCTGAGATAGAGCCCGATCTGAGTTTCTTGCGTTTAGCCGGCTCATCATCCCGAAAGTGAATGGGCCCAGCCGAAAAGACTTCCAAACGAGGCCATGCCCCGGTGTTCGTGATCAGGAACGCCAAAGGGCGCCGCAGACTGCGGCGCCCCTGTTCCTTCGCGGCAATTTGCCTATGCAGCGTTGCGCGCCAGCGCGCGCTGGTTGGACGCATAGGGCGTGTCGCGTTCGGGCAAAGCACCGGTCTTCAGGCAATCGATCCATTCGGCGGTCTTGAGCACGGCCGCAAAGCGCGACTGCAGGATGATGGACACCACGCGGTGGATCTCCTCGGCCGAGGCGTAGCCGGCGCTGTTGGCGTAAGGCAGCGAACCGGTGGCGTCGGACAGGAACTCGACCGCAAAGCCGACATGCGCGGCGTGGATGATGCTCGACAGGTCGCAATTATGCGTCATGTAGCCGATCACCGTTATCGTATCGATGGTATTGGCGCGCAGCCACGCCTCGAGGTCGGTGCCGGCAAAGGCGCTAGGCAGTGACTTCTCGACATAGTGGTCGCGGCTTCGCCGGGCGATCTCGGGATGCAGTTCGCCGCCATGGCTGCCCTTGGCGAAGACTGGCGAGGTCTCGGGCGCCATCTGCTTGACGACCACCACCTTCACGCCGGCCGCAGCGGCGGCATCCATAGCGCGCGCGACATTGACGACGCTGTCGCGGAACGGCGGATACTGGATGGCGAGGTTGCCGCCATCATAATCGTTCTGGACATCGATGACGATGAGCGCGCGGCGCGGCGTGATATTGGCGGACATGGTGTTCTCCTTCGGGCTTGAATGGGATAGGTCGAAAATAGGCGGATCGCCCGACTGCCAAAAGTGGCCCGATTGACATCATTCGAAAGAATTAGGACAATTCGCTTTTCGCTTGCTGGAAACACGCATGGCCGACCCGATCATTGCCGTTCTCGCCTTTGACGGCATCAGCCCGTTCCACCTCTCCGTGCCGTGCGTGGTGTTCGGCACCGACCGCACCAAGCTTGGCTTGCCGCGTTTCGACTTTCGCGTCTGCGCGCTCGACGATGGAGCGATCCACACCGATGCCGGGCTGACCATCGCGGTGCCGTATGGCCTTTCCGCATTCGACGATGCCGACATCGTCATCATTCCGAGCTGGAAGGATCTCGAGGCCCCACTTCCGCCGCCG
Organism: Mesorhizobium sp. LNJC391B00; assembly: GCF_000502535.1. Lineage (NCBI taxonomy): Bacteria > Pseudomonadati > Pseudomonadota > Alphaproteobacteria > Hyphomicrobiales > Phyllobacteriaceae > Mesorhizobium > Mesorhizobium sp. LNJC391B00. The sequence goes on along the minus strand of NZ_AYWI01000009.1, from coordinate 66,801 downwards.
CTCCTGGCAGCGCTCACCCACGCGCACCGGCGCGGTGCGGTGATCGTCGGCCTCTGTCTCGGCACCTTCGCCATTGCCGCCGCCGGGCTGCTTGCGGGCCGGCGTGCGACGACACATTGGGCCTCCACCGACCGGCTGCAAACATTATACCCGGACATCGAAGTCGACGCCGACGTGCTCTATGTCGACGACGGCGACATCGTCACCTCGGCCGGCGTCGCCGCCGGGCTCGATTGCTGCCTGCACATTGTGCGCGCCCGCTATGGCGCAGAGGTAGCGCTGCGGCTGGCCAGGCACATCGTGCTGTCGCCGCACCGGCAGGGTGGGCAAGCGCAGTTCATCGAGCGCCCGCTGGCGAAAACCCCGGCCACCGACCGCTTCACCCTGGCGCTGGACACGGTGCGGGCAACGCTCGGACAAACGCACAACCTCGACCGCGTCGCGGAGGCCGCGGGCCTGACTCGGCGCACTTTCACCCGCCGTTTCCAGAAATCGATCGGCACCAGCTTTGGCGAATGGTTGGCCGGCCAACGCACCGAACTGGCGCAACGGCTGCTGGAGGCGACGGAAAAATCGATGGACATGGTGGCCTTCGAAGCCGGCTTCGGCAGCGCCACCTCGCTGCGCCAGCATTTCGCCGCACGGCTCAAGACGTCACCGGCCCAATACCGGCGTGAATTCTCGCGGCGAGCCGGTCCGGACGAGCGCATAGCACGTACGGCTTCATACTGACCGCCCACGACGAGTTCAGCCCCGCTTGACCGCCCGCGCCGGATTGCCGACCACTGTGGTGTTGTCAGGCACGTCGCGCGTCACCACCGCGCCGGCGCCGACTATGGCGCCATCGCCGATGCTGATGCCGCCGAGGATGATGGCGCTGCCGCCGATCCAGGCGTCATTGCCAATGGTGACCGGCCGGGCAATCTCCAGTCCCGCCTGACGGCCCGCGGCCTCCTTGTGGTGCTCAGCGCAGTAGATCTGCACATTGGGGCCGAGAAGCGTCCGCCTGCCGATACGCACCGGCGCGGTGTCGAGGATGGTGCAGCCGGCATTGAGGAAGGCGCCGTCGCCGAGATGGATGTTGAAACCGTAGGCGCAGTGGAACGGCGCCTCAATGCGGCCGCCCTCGCCCGTGCTGCCGAGCAGCACCGACAGCGCCGGACCGATATTGCCGCGTTGCTGGGGCGGTAGCGTATTATGCTCGAACACCGCATCGCGCGCGATCACCCGCAGCGCCTCTAGTTCGTCGTCGATGCAGGTGTACCATTCGCCTGCAATCATCCTTGTGCGTTCGCTATCGGCCATCACAGCGACTCCGTCCCTTCGTCGTGTTCGACTGTTTACCAAAGTACAATGCTCACTGATGGAAGAAGCACCAGTGCCGACTCTGGTCAAACGTAGGACCTATGCTAGCTTGCCCTCGTGGGCCAGTCCCGGGCCTGCTTTCGAGGGGATCGACATGCTCTATTTGCTTGCACTTCTGATCGGCGTCATTGCCGGTCTTCGCGCCATGACCGCGCCGGCCGCGATCGCCTGGGGCGCGTATCTCGGCTGGCTGCCGGTGGCCGGCACCTGGGCAAGTTTCATGGGCCATTGGGCCGCCGTCGGTATCTTCACCATCCTCGCCATCGTCGAACTGGTCACCGACCAGCTGCCCTCGACGCCGAGCCGCAAGGTGCCGCAGCAATTCGGCGCCCGCATCCTGCTTGGCGCCTTCAGCGGCGCGGTGATCGGCGCCACCGCCGGTTCCACCATTGGCGGCCTGATTGCCGGCGCCATCGGCGCCGTCATCGGCACCTATGGCGGCGCCGAAGCGCGCGGCCGGTTGGCCGCCGCCTTCGGCAAGGATTTGCCTGCCGCCCTCATCGAGGACGCGGTGGCGATCATCGGCGGCCTACTGATCGTGGCGGCGGTGGTATGACTGCCCAAGCCTCAGACGCCAAGACATACGACGCCATCATCATCGGCGCCGGACAGGCCGGCCCTCCTCTCGCCGGCCGGCTGACGTCAGCCGGCATGAGCGTGGCGCTGATCGAGCGCAAGCTGGTCGGCGGCACCTGCGTCAACACCGGCTGCATGCCGACCAAGACCATGGTCGCCAGCGCCTATGCCGCGCATCTGGCGCGGCGTGCCGCGGACTACGGCGTGACGTTCTCAGGCCCTGTCGGCGTGAACTACAAGAGGATCAAGGCGCGCAAGGACAAGGTCACAAACGACTCCCGCAGCAATCTGGAGACGTGGATCGCCGGCATGAAGGGCTGCACGCTTTATCGCGGCCATGCCCGCTTCGAATCCGCCAACACCGTGCGTATCGGCGACGACCTTCTGACCGCCGAAAAGATCTTCCTCAACACGGGCGGCCGCGCCTCGGTGCCCGACCTGCCCGGCGTCAACGACGTCGACTACCTCACCAACTCCTCGATGATGGACCTCGACGTTTTGCCGCGCCATCTTATCGTCGTCGGCGGCAGCTACATCTCTCTTGAATTCGCGCAGATGTTTCGCCGCTTCGGCTCTGAAGTCACCGTCATCGAGAAGAGTTCGCGCCTGACCGGCCGCGAGGACGAGGACGTGTCGGCGGCCATCCTGTCGATCCTCGAAAACGAAGCCATAGAAGTCCATGTCGGCGCCGACGACATCCGCTTTGCCAGACAGGGCAAGGACATCGCCGTGACCTTCTCATCCGGCAAGCCGCCGGCGGTCGGCTCGCATGTGCTTCTGGCACTCGGCCGCACCCCCAACACCGACGATCTCGGCCTCGATAAGGCCGGCGTCGCGGTCGATCTGCGCGGCTTCGTCACCGTCGACGACCAGCTGCGCACCAGCGCGCCCGGCATCTGGGCAATGGGCGACTGCAACGGCAAGGGCGCCTTCACCCACACCTCCTACAACGATTATGAGATCGTCGCGGCCAATCTGCTCGACGACGATCCGCGCAAGGTCAGCGACCGCATCGAGGCCTATGCGCTCTACATCGATCCGCCGCTCGGCCGCTGCGGCATGACCGAGGCGGCGGTGAAGAAATCCGGGCGCAAGGCGCTGGTCGGCCAGCGGCCAATGACCCGCGTCGGCCGCGCCATCGAAAAGGGCGAGACGCAAGGTTTCATGAAAATCCTGGTCGATGCCGACACCAGGCAAATCCTCGGCTGCTCCGTGCTCGGCCCCGGCGGCGACGAGGCGGTGCACTGCGTGCTCGACCTGATGTACGCCAAGGCGCCGGTCGATACGCTGGCGCGCGCCGTGCATATCCACCCCAACGTCTCGGAGCTGTTGCCAACCATCGCCCAGGAGCTGAAGCCGCTCGCCTGACATAGCCCCGCGTCAAGCTCAGCGCTTTCTGCATTGGTGCGTTGCAGCAATGTGCATTGCGCGCGGCAAGGCTTCTCGTTCAGTCTGAATTGAACCGATTCAGTCTGGATTTTCCATGCCTTTGCCGATCCTTGCGCTTGCCATTGCGTCCTTCTGCATCGGCACCACCGAATTCGTCATCATGGGCCTGTTGCCGGAGGTTGCGGCCGATCTCGGCGTGTCGATCCCCTCGGCCGGCCTGCTGGTTACCGGCTATGCGCTGGGCGTCGTCTTCGGCGCACCCATCGTCGCCATGGCCACCGCGCATCTGCCGCGCAAGCCGGTGTTGGTCGCGCTGACGGCGATGTTCGTCGTCGGCAATCTGCTCTGCGCCATTGCGCCCAATTACTGGCTCCTGATGGCCGCGCGCGTCTTCACCGCGTTCGGTCATGGCGCCTTTTTCGGCATCGGTTCCGTCGTTGCCGCCAGCCTGGTGCCGCGCAACAAGCGCGCCAGCGCCATGGCGATGATGTTCGCGGGATTGACGCTCTCCAACATTCTCGGCGTTCCTGCCGGCACCGCGCTTGGCGAAGCCTTCGGCTGGCGCTCCACCTTCTTTGCCGTCGTCGGCATCGGCCTGATCTCTGTTGCCGCCATCGCCTGGCTGGTGCCATCCAATGTCGTCGAACCGAGCGGCGGCGGCCTGCGCAGCGAACTGCGCGTGCTGGGCAAGCTGCAGGTCTGGCTCGCCATGCTGATCGCCTCGCTGGCCTCGGCCAGCCTGTTTGCCGTCTTCACCTACATCAAGCCCTACCTTACCGATGTCTCCGGCCTGTCGACCTCCGCGGTCACCTGGGTCCTGCTGCTGTTCGGCGCCGGCATGACCATAGGCAACATCATCGGCGGCCGGCTGGCCGACTGGAAATTGATGCCGACGGTGATCGGCACGCTGCTTTTAATGGCGGTTCTGTTTGTCAGCTTCATGCAGTTCGGCGCTATCGCCAGCGTCGCCATCGGCGTCGTCTTCTTGTGGGGACTGCTGATCTTCGTCGTCGTGCCGCCGCTGCAGATCCGCGTCGTCGAAACGGCTTCGGAAGGGCCGAACCTCGCCGCCACGCTCAACCAGGGCGCATTCAATATCGGCAATGCCAGCGGCGCCTGGATCGGCGGCGTGGCTCTGTCGGCCGGCGTTTCCTATGCTCATTTGCCGCTGGTCGGCGCGGTGCTGGCCCTGCTGGCGGTCAGCGTAGCCGTTGTCTCGCAGGCGCTCGAAGGATCGGCGCCGATAACGACGGTTCCGGCCGCCGCCGAATAATTCCATTGCGCCCATGGCGGCGCGAACTGGACCAATCGACAGCCCTTCGGCAAAAGTGCATGTGTTCTGCCTCTTATCCTGGAGGCATCCCATGCAGAAATCGATCGAACGCATCGCCGGCGATACCGAAGGCGTTTCCTACGAATTCCCGGTGTTCCGCTTCGCCGGCGCCGACAAGGCAGCACCTTCGGCCTACCTGCAGGCAGCGCTCCACGCCGGTGAATTGCCTGGTGTCGTCGCCATCGACGCGCTGATGCCGGCGCTGAACAAGGCCGAAGCGGAAGGCCGCATCAAGGGCAGCATCACGGTCGTGCCCTGGGCCAATCCGATCGGCCGCGCGCAATATCATTTCGGCGAGCACCAGGGCCGCTTTCATCTCGGCACCCGCAACAATTTCAACCGCGGCTTTCCGTTGCTCGCAGCACCGGACGCCAAGCTTTTGCCCGACACCACGCTTGGCACCCCCGACCAGCGATTGAAGACCCGTCTGGTGCAGCTGTCGCTCGGCCACGACATCGTGCTCGACCTGCATTGCGACGACGAGGGCCTTGCCTATCTCTACGTCCACGCCAGCCTGTGGCCGGCGATGGCCGATTGCGCCGCCGCCATGGGTATCGACGCCGTGGTGTTGTGGAGCGAGGACGCCGACGGCACCTTCGAGGGCGCCACGATCATGCCCTACCAGAACGTCCCCGCCAACGTGGCGAAGCTCGACCGCCGCGTTGCCACTACGGTAGAATACCGTGGCATGCTGGATGTCGACGGCGCGCTGGCAAATTCCGATGCCGAAGGCCTCTACCGGCTGCTGGCGGCGCGCGGCGTGATCGCCGACGCCGCCCTTCCCGAACCCGGCCCGTTCAAGGGCCTCGTCGCGCCGCTCGAAAACATCGACATGATGCCGGCGCCCCGGGCCGGCGCCATCCTCTACGACGTCAAGCCCGGCGACCGCGTCGCCAAGGGCGCGCGCCTCGCCACCATCGTCCACACACCGGGCGAGGCCGGCGGCCGCACCGAAGTGCTGGCGCCGCAGGACGGCGTCATCCTGACCCGCCGCTCGCGCCGCATCATCCGCGCCGGCGAGGATCTCTTGAAGCTGGTCGGCGACAAGAAGAGCGCCGACGCGAGGTCAGGCACGCTGGAGGACTGAGCTAACCCGAAATCGCCAGCCGCGCCTTGGCCTCCAGCCATTCGGCCATTTGCCGGTACGGCACCGGGCCGTGGCTGACACGGGCAACACCAAGCTCGGCCAGGCGCTGGCGCGGCGGCACATGCGCCAGCGCGATGATGTTGACCGGCAATGCCGTCGCCTTGCACAGCGCCTCGATCAGACCCTCGTCGCCGAGTCCCGGCGCAAAGAAGCCGCTCGCTCCTGCCTTTTCATAAGCGTGCGCCCGCTCGATGGCCTGGTCGAGCAGCACGCTGTCATGCGCATCCGTCTTGGCCTTGAGGAAAATGTCGGTACGGGCGTTGATGTAGGCGGGAATGCCGGAAGCCTTCACCGCCGCCGCTGCCGCCTCGATCCGCTTCACCTGTACCGCGATGTCGTGCAGACCGGCGCCGCCGAAGATCTGGTCCTCGAAATTGAAACCGATGGCGCCGGCCTGCAGGGCACGTGTCACCGTCTGGGCGACAGTCTCCGGCTCGACGCCGTAGCCGCCTTCGAGGTCCATGGCCACGGGCAGGTCGACTGCCGCCACGATGCGCTTGATGTTGTCCAGCGCTAGCTCCAGCGGGATTTTCTCGCCATCGGCATAGCCGAAGGCGGCTGCCACCGGCCAGCTTCCGGTGGCGATCGCCTTGGCGCCCGCCCTCTCGACGATCTTGGCCGAGCCCGGATCCCAGGCATTGTAGAGAACGATCGGGTTGCCCTTGACATGAAGGGCATGGAACGTGCGTGCGCGCTCGATCTGCTCGGTCATTGCTGTCTTCCCGTCTTTCCGATGTTGGACGAACAGTCTAGGCAGGACCCCAAGCCTTGGCGATGTGCCATGGGCTGCAGAAGCGGCGGCCACAAACAGGCCTTTCAAACCTGTTGCGCATCCGGCTTTTCGCCGCTATGGATTTCGCCCATGAACATGCGCTCGATCAAGACCATTTGGTGGTGGGCTCGCTGACAGCGGCCTGTTCGAACGCGTGCGCGTGAAAATAGAGGGTGGCCGCAACGGAATGTCCGGGCGGCCATTTGTTTTTTCAAAGCCATTCCCGGGTCCGTTGCCCCAACAAGCCATATGGAGACGGCAATGACGATGAAGGCTCTGGAAAACGGCGCGGAAAGCTTCGTGACCGCAGGTGGTGTCACCATCACCCGCGAACGCCACGACAAGCCTTACGCCGGTGCGATCGATGCTTATGTCGACGGCTTGAACTCGCGCCGTGGTGCGGTGTTTTCCTCGAATTACGAATATCCGGGCCGCTACACACGCTGGGATACGGCCATCATCGATCCGCCGCTGGTGATTTCCGCGCGTGGCCGCGCCATGCGCATCGAGGCGCTGAACGGCCGTGGCGAAGTGCTGCTGCCGGTGATCGGCAAGACGCTGGCCGGCATTGCCGAGGTGACGATTGCTGAAACCTCGAAAAAGCTGATCCGCCTCGATGTCGCCAAGCCCGGCCGCGTCTTCACCGAGGAAGAGCGCAGCCGCGTCCCCTCTGTGTTTACTGTGCTGCGCGCCATCACCGCTTTGTTCAAGACCGATGAAGACGCCAATCTCGGCCTTTACGGCGCCTTCGGTTACGACCTCGCCTTCCAGTTCGATCCAGTCGACTACAAGCTCGAGCGCAAACAGAGCCAGCGCGATCTCGTGCTGTTCCTGCCTGACGAGATCCTGGTCGTCGACCATTATTCGACCAAGGCCTGGACCGACCGCTACGACTATTCCGGCGACGGTTTTTCAACCGAGGGGCTGCCGCGGGACGAAATCGCCGAACCGTTCAAGACCGCCGACCGCATCCCGCCGCGCGGCGACCATGAGCCGGGCGAATACGCCAATCTGGTGCGCAAGGCGATGGACAGTTTCAAGCGCGGCGACCTGTTCGAGGTCGTGCCCGGGCAGATGTTCTACGAACGCTGCGAGACGCAGCCTTCCGAAATCTCGCGCAAGCTGAAGTCGATCAACCCGTCGCCCTATTCCTTCTTCATCAATCTCGGCGAAAACGAGTATCTGATCGGCGCCTCGCCCGAAATGTTCGTGCGCGTCAATGGCCGCCGCGTCGAGACCTGCCCGATATCCGGCACCATCAAGCGCGGCGACGACGCCATTTCCGATAGCGAGCAGATCCTGAAGCTGCTCAACTCCAAGAAGGATGAATCCGAGCTGACAATGTGCTCGGACGTCGACCGCAACGACAAGTCCAGGGTCTGCGATCCGGGCTCGGTGCGCGTCATCGGCCGCCGCCAGATCGAAATGTATTCACGCCTGATCCACACCGTCGATCACATCGAAGGGCGCCTGCGCGAAGGCATGGATGCCTTCGACGCCTTCCTGTCGCATGCCTGGGCGGTCACCGTCACCGGTGCGCCGAAACTGTGGGCGATGCGCTTCATCGAGCAGAACGAAAAGAGCCCGCGTGCCTGGTATGGCGGCGCCATCGGCATGGTCAATTTCAACGGCGACATGAACACCGGCCTGACGCTCCGCACCATCCGCATCAAGGACGGCATTGCCGAGGTGCGAGCCGGCGCCACATTGCTCTTCGACAGCATCCCCGAGGAAGAAGAAGCCGAAACCGAACTGAAGGCATCCGCCATGCTCTCCGCCATTCGCGACGCCAAATTGGGCAATGCCGCAGGCGCCGAACGCACCACCGCGCGCGTCGGCGACGGCGTCAACATCCTGCTCGTCGACCACGAAGACTCCTTTGTCCACACACTGGCCAACTATTTCCGCCAGACCGGTGCCAATGTCTCGACCGTGCGTTCGCCGGTGCCGGAAGAAGTCTTCGAACGGCTGAAGCCCGATCTCGTCGTGCTGTCGCCCGGACCGGGCACGCCGAAGGATTTCGACTGCGCCGCGACCATCAAGAACGCCCGCGCCCGCGACCTGCCGATCTTCGGCGTCTGCCTTGGCCTGCAGGCGCTGGCCGAGGCCTATGGCGGCGAACTCAGGCAGTTGCACGTGCCGATGCACGGCAAGCCGTCGCGGATCCGCGTCTCCAAACCCGGAATCATCTTCTCCGGCCTTCCCAAGGAAGTGACCGTCGGCCGCTACCACTCGATCTTTGCCGATCCGGTGCGGCTGCCCGACGATTTCATCGTCACCGCCGAGACCGAGGACGGCGTCATCATGGCCTTCGAGCACCGCAAGGAGCCCATCGCCGCGGTGCAGTTTCATCCGGAATCGATCATGACGCTCGGCCACAATGCCGGCATGCGCATCATCGAGAACATCGTTGCGCATTTGCCGCGCAAGGCCAAGGAAAAGGCCGCTTAGAAAACGATGGCGGCAACCGACAACATGGCGGCGATAGCAGCGAAGGCAGCGGCCAGGCAGAGGGTCGCCAGCCTTGCCTTCTGGTCGATTGTCATCGCCTGCGTGGTGCTCGCGCTCAAGCTTGCCGCATGGTACGTCACCGGCTCCGTTGCGCTCTATTCGGATGCGCTGGAGTCGATCGTCAACGTCATAGCCTCGGCCGCCGCCTATTGGGCGGTCCTGGTCAGCTACAAGCCGGCCGACCAGGACCATCCGTTCGGCCACCACAAGGCCGAGTATTTTTCGGCGGTGCTGGAAGGCGTGCTGATCGTGCTCGCCGCGCTTTTGATCCTCAACGAGGTCTGGCGCTCCTGGCAGACGCCGACCCCGCTCGAACAACCTTGGGAGGGCCTGGCGATCAACGGTGTCGCCACCGTCATCAACGCCTTCTGGGCCTGGACGCTGATCCGCGCCGGGCGCAGCGCAAAATCACCGGCGCTGGTCGCCGACGGCCGGCACATCATGACCGACGTCGTGACCTCGGTCGGCGTCTTCGGCGGCCTCGCCGGCGCTATCCTGACCGGTTGGCAGATCCTTGATCCGGCGCTTGCCGTCATCGTCGCGCTCAACATCCTGTGGCAGGGCTGGCACGTCATCGGCTCGTCGATGAACGGGCTGATGGACCGCGCAGTGGACACGACCGAACACATGCACATTCGCGACATCATCTCGGCCAATTGCAAGGGCGCGCTGGAGGTTCATGACCTCAAGACCCGCATCGCCGGCCGCGCCACCTTCATCGAGTTCCACCTGGTCGTCGACGCCGACATGACGGTCGGCGCCAGCCACGTCATTTGCGACCGCATCGAGGACGCGCTGAAGGCCGAAATCCCCTCGGTGCGCGTCACCATCCATGTCGAGCCCGACGACGAGGCGAAGCTGCCGAAAGGCACCACTGCTGTGCCGTTTGCTTGAGGAAAAACTCAGGGCATCATCCTCGGGCGAGGATCTGCCGACCTCGCCGGATCGATTGCGCCATTACCGCCATGTGGGTAGCTCGCCAATGGCTACATCCAGGCGTTGATTGCATCCAAATCGGGCAGCGCCTGCTGCTCAAGCGCGCGCCAGCTCGGCCTCGGCAAAAGCGTAGTCAGGCGAACCGTCTAAGTTCGTCAAATCCAAACTCGGCAAGCGAAGTCCGATCCAAGGTAGCACCCGCTTGCGATCGGCTCATCATGTGTCGGTCGAGATGTCATCCCATTCCTGCCCCATATACCCAATCAGCCAATTGAGCACGTAATGACGTTCGACAACCACGTCTCGTTCCAATCCTGCCGGCGCGGCTTTCCCATTCACCCGCGCATCCATCACAGCCCAATTGTACCGATAGATCAGATCGGCAGCATCGAGAAGCTCGCTTTGCGGGCGCAAATTGGCCCGCTTGAGCAGCCCTTCCGTGTCGAGGTCACGCAACACCGAAACCATACGCGACACATCGCAAGGCTTGTCTGGACGCCCAAGGTTTTTGAAGACTTGCAACGCCCACAACATCACGAAAGCCCCTTCATAGCGCCAGCTAAAATTTGCGCGATCTTGCTCGGTTGCAACGGGGTTACCGACAAACGCCTGCTCTTTGGGCGTAAAAAACCCTTCGGCTCCAAACTGGCTGATCAAGTTGCTTAAAAGATTTCGATCATTGGTCTCCGCTGTGACGGCCACGATCACCAGTGCGATGGCGCGTTTAACCACCTCGTCCTTCGTTCGTCGCCGACTTTCGGCTTCGGTTTCGATCGTCGGCAAATGGTCGATGAACGGCACGCCCTCCTTCTTCAACTGTGCTGTTGAGGCCGCCTTGCGAGCCTCAGCCTCGCCTTCAGCGTTGGCGGAACCGATGAAAGCCAAGGAAGTCAGAAAACCAAGAAAGCTGCGACGCATCATATTCATTTCCAAATGGCTGCTAAAGTGACTAAGGCGCACACGCCGACTGCGGCATGGCCTCCAACCGGTAAACCTTGTCGTCCGACTTCGTCTTGCCATCCGCCGTCTTCGAGCACATATCGACGATCGCCAGGCTGCTGTTGGGATTGGCGAGCATCATGGTGCCGTTGGCGCCGCGCTTGAGGAAGATTTCCTTTTGCGCGATATCGCAGGAAAAGTTGCTCATCTTCGAACTGGCCGCGCAGCGCCATTGATCCGCTTCACCCTGGCAGGAATAGGTCTGCGTGACCTTCGTCCCGTTCTTCCTGGTGGTCACCGAAACGGCGACATCGGAGCCGTCGGGCCAGTTGGCGACATCGCCTGAGGCAAAGGAGGCGAGTTCGACCGGCCCGCGGAAGACCCGGATCGACTGCGTCACCTGGTCGGGATGCGAGGAGAGATGCGCGGCATCGTAGTCTCGCCCGAAACAGAAAGGCTGGTCCGGCTTCAGTCGCTCGCGCAAGGGAGCCCCAAGCGCCGGATCGATCGGGTCGATCTTGGCGAATTCAGCCTGGCAGGTTGCGGCCGGCATCGGGTCGAGGCGGAAATTATTGTCCTCCGAGCCCAGAGCCTGCCGGTCATATTCGGCTTCGCCCAGTTCGTCTTCCGATCCGGCGTCGAGATAGAGATCGGACGAGACGTCGGTGAGGATCAGGCGGCCTTTGTCATCGAGCTTCAGCGACGCCATGGTGCGGTCGCAGTCCATGCCGCAGCGGATCGGACCTGACTTGCCGTCCTCGGACTCGTGATTGCACCAGCCGCCGGCCCATTGCGGCGCCTTGGCGCCGCGCACCGTGGTGGTGAGAAAACCGTTGTAGGAGGTGTCGGCGTTTGCCATCGGCTCTTCGTTCGGATGGCTCACCGGATCATGGCCATAGAGGAAGAAGATCCGCGCCACCTTCTGCTTTGGATGCGCCTTGAGGTGCGCCGCATCATAGACGCGGCCGAAACACGCATCGGCGCCATTCGGGCTGAGTTCTGGTAATTTAAGCGCATCGCCGGCAACGGCCGAACTTGCAAGCGCGCCGAGCAGCACGGCGCCAAATCCAGCGCTGGCAACAACCTTCCACTTCCTGAACGCCATGTGACCCCCTCCTCGCATCGACAGGACGTAACGTGAATTTATGCTAGTATCATGGCCGCAGCCACGCAATTTGCGGGGAGCGCCAAGCCGAGAGGATGCCATGCGTCGACGCGACATGTTCCGGGCCAGCCTTGCCGGTGCCGCCGGCCTGTTCGGGCTGAGCCGGGCCGCCGCCGCTGAAGACAGACCGAAGGTCGCCTATCACCTCAGCGACCTCGATAAGGTCAACTTCGTGCTCGGCAACATCAAGAACCACTATGAAGGCACCGGCGGCAATGTCGACATCGTGTTGGTCGTGCATGGTCCGGCCCTCGCCGGCTTCAAGTCGAAAGGCATATCGGCGGCGATCTCGGGACGCTTTGCCGGCCTTGTCCAGCAGGGCCTTGAGCCGCATGCCTGCGGCAACACCATGCAAGGCATGGAGATCACGCTTGCCGACCTGCTCGAGGGCTTCCACGCCGCCGACAAGGGCGGCGTCGTCAAGCTCGCCGAACTGCAGCGCCAGGGCTACGCCTATCTCCGGCCCTGAGCCGCCACGGGCTTGAACGTGAAGGCCATGAGAGCCTACGAAGGGTGGCCAAACAGCCCGAAGGAAAGTGCTCATGACCGCGACCACCCTCGTCATCCCCGATCTTGCCGGCAAGGCGGTGCTGGTCACCGGCGCTTCGACCGGCATCGGTGCCGCCCTTGCACTGGCCTACGCCGCCCAGAAATGCCGGGTCGCCCTGCACTACAATTCGAGCCGGGAGGCCGCAGAAACGCTGGCCAAAAACATCCGCGACAGCGGCGGTGAGGTGTTCCTGACACAGGGCGACTTCTCACAGGCAGCCGATGTCGAGCGGGTAGTCGAGGAGAGCGCCGAAACATTCGGGCGGCTCGACGGGCTGATCAACAATGCCGGCGGCATGCTCGGCCGCGTACCTTATGCGGAGCAGACCGAGGCGCACTACGACGCGGTGATGGACCTCAACGCCCGCTCGGTGCTGACGGCCTCGCGCAAGGCGATGCCATGGCTGAAGAAGCAGGGCGGCTTCATCGTCAACACCTCGTCGATCGCGGCGCGCAATGGCGCTGGCGGCGGCGCCGGGCTGTACGGTTCGGCCAAGGCCTTTGTCTCCAATGTGACGCGCGGCATGGCCAAGGAACTGATCGGCTTCGGCATCCGCGTCAACGCGGTGGCGCCGGGCACCATCGCGACACCCTTCCATGAGCGCTATTCCACCGACGAGCAGATGAAGGGCATGGTCGCCACCATTCCTCAAGGGCGTGCCGGCACGGCCGAAGACTGCGTCGGCGCCTATCTCTTCCTGTCCTCCGATCTCCTGAGTGGTTACATCACCGGCCAGGTGATCGAGGTGAACGGTGGCCAGTTGATGCCGTGAGCCGGCAATTGCATACTGCGTCTCGCAACCATGCATGTCGTGCGCACGTTTGCTGAGGTTGGAAGAAAGGGGAGAGGCAATGTACGGATTGATCGGAAAGATGCGGGCGGCGCGCGGCCAGCGCGACGCGATCATGGATGTGCTGCTCGCCTCGACCGGCGCCATGCCGGGTTGCCTGAGTTATGTCATCGCCCGCGACCCGGCCGATGCCGACGCGATCTGGGTGACCGAAGTGTGGACCGACGCCGCAAGCCACAAGGCTTCGCTGCAGCTGCCGGAGGTCCAGGCAGCGATCGCCAAGGCCCGGCCGATCATCGCCGGCTTCGAATTCCAGGTCGAGACCCATCCGGCCGGCGGTTTCGGCCTGCCCGCCATCAAGAACGAGTGACATCCCAACGCGGGGTCGGGGTCGTGAATTTCGTCCGAGACAGCGTTCGCATTTTTCTCTTCCAGGTCTAAGACCCAAACATGGACTCTTCGCCAGACCAACCGGCCGTCGAACGCATGGCGCGCATGCGTCCGGTTCGGCAGTGGCTGGTGCTGCTGATCGTCTCGCTGCTGTTCGCCGGCGCGCTGGAATACGCCGCACTGCCGGCGGCGCTGCTGATCGGCCCGATGCTGGCGGCGATCCTTGCCGGCACCAATGGCGCCACGGTGCGCGTGCCGCGGCCGCTGTTCGCCGCCGCCCAGGCCTTGGTCGGCTGTCTGGTCGCGGCGTCGATCTCCACCGACATTTTTTCGGTGTTCTACAAGGAATGGCCGCTGGTCCTTGTCGTGGTGCTGGCGACCCTTGCGGCGTCCAGCCTGCTTGGCTGGTTGATCAGCCGCTGGCGCATCCTGCCCGGCACCACCGCGGTCTGGGGCTCGTCGCCGGGTGCTGCCACTGCCATGGTGCTGATGGCCGGTGCCTTCGGCGCCGATCAGCGCCTCGTCGCCTTCATGCAGTATCTGCGCGTCATCTTCGTCTCGATGACGGCAGCACTCGTCGCCAAGATGTGGGTCGACACTTCCGGCATCGAGGTACCAGCCATCGTCTGGTTCCCGCCGATCGAACCGGCAGCCTTTGCCGCCACGCTCGGCGTGGCGCTGGTCGGCGGCCTGCTCGGCCGGTTGTGCCGGCTGCCGTCACCCTTCTTCCTCGGCACCTTCATCATCGGCACCATCGTCCATCTCGGCTTCGGCGTGGCGATGCAATTGCCGCCATGGCTGCTGGCGCTCTCCTATGCGATGGTCGGCTGGTCGATAGGGCTGAATTTTACCCGGGCGATCCTGCGTCATGCGACACGGGCGCTGCCGCAGATCGTCGGCTCTATCGTCGTGCTGATCGCCTTTTGCGGCGGGCTAGCCTGGCTGATCAGCCACGTCCTTGGTATCGATCCGCTGACCGCCTATCTCGCGACCAGCCCCGGCGGCATGGACAGCGTCGCCATCATTGCCGCCGCCGCGCAGAACGTCGACATATCCTTCGTCATGGCCTTGCAGTCGACCCGCTTCCTGGTCGTGCTCATCGCCGGGCCGAGCATAGCGCGGCTGGTGGCGAGAGCCGTCAGGGACTGAGATTCAAATATCCAGGGAAGAGGAAAAGTGCCCATGAAACGTCGTGTGAATGCCGTCGATCTCTCAGGCCGGGTCGCCGTGGTGACCGGCGGCGCGCAAGGCATCGGCCTTGCCGTCGCCCGGCGACTGCTGTCATCGGGTGCCAGCGTCGCCATCTGGGATGTGGACGAGACCGCCATGGCGAAGGCCGTTTCCGAACTCGCCCCGCTCGGCCGGGTCGAGGGTTTGCTGTGCGATCAATCGCTGATGGAGGCCGTCGACAGCGCCGCGACCGAAACCGAGCGCTCGCTTGGTCCGGTCGATCTGCTGGTAAACAATGCCGGCATCGCCGGACCGGCAGCGACGGTGGCGGATTATGATCCTGCCGCCTGGCGCCAGATAATCGACATCGACCTCAACGGCGTCTTCTACTGCTGCAAGCGCCTGGTGCCCGGCATGATCGCGCGCAGCTACGGCCGCATCGTCAACATCGCCTCGGTCGCAGGCAAGGAAGGCAATCCGAATGCCGCCGCCTATTCCGCCGCCAAGGCCGGCGTGCTCGCGCTGACAAAATCGCTCGGTAAGGAGTTGGCTGGCCACGACATCGCCGTCAACGCGCTGACCCCATCGCCCGCCCGCACCCGCATCCTCGAACAGCTCACTGAGGCCCAGGTCGCCTACATGCTGGGCAAGGTGCCGCGAGGCCGGTTCGTCGAAGTCGAAGAGGCGGCTGCGATGATCGCCTTCATGCTATCGGACGAAAATTCCTTCACCACCGGCGCAACGTTCGATCTCTCCGGCGGCCGCGCCACCTACTGAGAAGCGCCGCTGTTCCTTGCTGTCGCCGTCGCTGTCGGCCGCGAAGGACTAATTCAAGAGCCGCTCAGCGTCGCGGCAAGCCGGTCGGGAAGAAAGTCGACGAAGGCGCGAACCTTTGGCGACAAATGGCGATTGGACGGCCAAAGCAACCGGAACTGGCCGCGGCCGTCGACATGATCGTCCAGCACCGTGCGCAGCAGGCCGTCACGCAGCGCCTCGCGGACCAGGAAATCGGGCATCGAGCTGATGCCGAGCCCGGCCATCGTGGCGCCCTTCAGCGCCTCCGTGTTGTTGCAGGTCAGCATCGAGCGGACCTGCGGCTCGGCGCTGCCGCCGATGAACGGCCAGCCTTGCAGCTTGCCGCTGTTGGGAAAGCGGAAGCGGATGCCGTAATGGTTCACGAGATCGTCCGGGCGGCTCGGGTTGCCGTGCTGCTCGATATAGGAGGGTGCCGCACACAACAGCAGCCGGAAGGGTGCAAGCGGCCGCGCCACCAGGCGCGAATCCGGCAGGTCGCCGCTGCGGATCGCGATGTCGACGCCTTCGTCGATGAGGTCGACGATGCGGTCGTTAAAGTCGATGTCGAGTTCGATTTCGGGATAGCGCGCCATGAACTCGGACAGCACCGGGAACAGCAAATGATAGGTCACGATCGGCGTCGAAACGCGCAGCCGCCCATGCGGTGTTTCGCGGCTCCGCGACAGCATCGCCTCGGCATCGTCGATGTCGTCGAGGATGCGCCGCACCCGCTCGTTGAACAGCTTGCCCTCTTCGGTCAGGCCGATGCGGCGCGTGCTGCGCTGAAGCAACCTGACGCCGAGATCCTGCTCGAGCCTGGCGACGCTCTTGCCGACGGCCGATGCCGAGATGCCGAGCGTGCGGCCCGCAGCGATGAAGCTGCCGAACTCAGCCGTGCGGGCAAAGGCCAGGAGCCCATTGAGGCGTTCCATCGCATCTCTCCATTCGAGCGTTTCAGTCCGGTATATCTGGAGATTTAACACTATTTTTCTCGAAGTGTCGCGAGCCTATCTTCACGTTACGACCGGCGCAGCAAGCTTGCGGCAGGCCGGCGGATCCTGGTTCAGATAGGAAATCCATGACCTCGAAGACCACAAACGGCGCGGTCGCGCCATGGCTTGTCCTGTTGTCGGTATGCCTTGCGGCCATGACAATGCCCTTGACCTTCACCGGCCCGGCCGTCGCGCTTTCCCGCATTGCGGCCGACCTCGGCGGCAGCCCGATCGCGCTCAACTGGGTGACCAACGCCTTCATGCTGACCTTCGCCGCCACCTTGATGGCATCAGGCGCGCTGGCCGACAATCATGGCCGCAAGCGGCTCTTCCTTGTTGGCCTCGCCACCTATGTGCTGGCATCGCTGGGATCGATGTTTGCCCCTGATATCGTCTGGTTCGATGTGCTCAGGGCTGCGCAAGGGCTCGGCAGTGCCGCCGCCTTTGCCGGCGGCGCCTCCGCTCTTGCCCAGGAATTCGATGGGCCATTGCGGCTGCGCGCCTTCTCCTTCCTCGGCACCAGTTTCGGCATCGGCCTCGCTTTTGGGCCGATCGCGTCGGGCCTGCTCATAGATGCTTTCGGCTGGCGATCGATCTTCGTCTTGGTGGCAGTGCTCGCGATTGCAGCCGCTTTGCTCGGCCTGCGCACCATCAGGGAATCGCGCGATCCGGATGCGACCGGCCTCGACTGGGCGGGAGCCGGCACCTTTACGATCGCGCTGGCATCGCTGACCTACGGCGTGCTGCAAGCGCCGCAGAGCGGCTGGACCGATCCCCTGGTGATCGGGCTTCTCGTGGCGGCCGCCCTTTGCTTTGCCGCTTTCGTCGTCGTCGAGCGGCGCGTGCGCCGGCCGATGCTCGATCTCTCGCTGTTCCGCTTTCCCCGCTTCGTCGGCGTCCAGTTCCTGGCGGCCGCTCCCGCCTATGGCTTCGTCGTCCTGCTGGTGCTGTTGCCTATCCGCTTCATCGGCATCGAGGGGATGAGCGAGATCAAGGCGGGGCAGTTGATGATCTGCCTGTCGGGACCGCTGTTGATCCTGCCACTGCTCGCCGGCCAGGTAGCGCGCTGGATCGCTCCGGCAACGATCTGCGGTGTCGGCCTGCTTGTGGCCGCCGGCGGCCTTGTCTGGCTGAGCCTGACACCGCCTGTCGTCGCAGCGCTGGTGGCGCCGCTGATCCTCATCGGCGTCGGCATCGCCTTGCCCTGGGGGCTGATGGACGGACTTGCCGTCGGCGTCGTGCCGAAAGAGCGTGCCGGCATGGCGGTCGGCATCTTCAACACCACCCGCGTCGCTTGCGAAGGCGTGGCGCTGGCGATCGTCATGGCAGTCCTGTCGGGTTTCACGGCAGCCCAACTGGCGGCTCAGGGAACGGCGTCTTCCCTGGATGCAACCGCCGCCGCGCAGCTGCTGGTGACCGGCAACATCGGCGAAGCGGCAGCCCGCTTGCCGGGTGCCGGAGCCACGGTCCTGGTCCAGGCCTATGAGATCGCGTTCGACAGGCTGCTGATCGTGCTGGCGGCAATCACCATCGTCACCGCCCTTGTCGTCTTTCTCGGCTTGCGCCGTGGATCGGCGGTAGAACACGAGACCATTGCTCTGCCGGTTTGCCAGGAAGGGTAGCTGAGCCGCGTCAGGAGATGACGAGGCTCGCTATGCGGTGGCCGTCCAGCACGAAGGTCATGTCACCCTCGCCGTTGAGGCCATTGCCTTTCACGGCAATGCGGACGCGGTAGCTGCCCTCGACCTCGGCGATGCGGACAATGCGAAGATTGGACTTCACGCCGATATTGTCCGACTGGTTCCAGCGCGCGATCTGCTGGCGGCCTTGGAAGGACCGCCCCCAGTCGGTCAGGGACGCGTCGGCTGTGAACGTGTGGAGAACGGCTTCGCTATCACCCGCATTGGTGGCCTCGATAAAGCGGCGGATAGGTTCGGGTGTGGTCATCAATCGAGCCGGTGCATCAGATCATCATCCAGCCAGCGGCCGAAGAAATAGACCAGCTGCTTGTGCCACCATGGCCAGTCATGACTGACATCGCCGCCCCAATAGTCGACCCAGGCGGGAATGGATTTGTCGCGCAGGATCTGTTCCAGCCTGCGGGTCTCGACCAGCATCCGCTCTTCCCAGGCGCCCTGCCCGCAGCAGAAGATCATCCTCAGCGCCTTCAGCCGGGCAAGCAGTTTTGGGTCTACGATGCCGGGCAGATAGTCGAGCGGTGAATTATAGAAGATATCACCTTCCAGCGCCTTGCCGAAGAAGTCGCCCGCCGAATAGACGCCCGACAGCGCGATGACGCCGCTGGCGAGTTCGGGAAAGCGAAAGACGAAGTTCGTGGAATGATAACCGCCCATCGAACAGCCGGTGAACAGCGGCTTTAATTTGCGCCCGCCATTGGCTTGCTCGGCGGTCGCCAGAAACTCCGGCAGCGCCTCCTCGCGCACATATCGGAAATAAGCCTCGTGGCGACCGATACGGTGGGCGGCGCCGGCATGCTTGTTGAAGAACGATTCCGAATCGACGCCGTCGACCGCAAACAGCTGGATGCGGCCGGTATCGATGAATTCGGCCAGCGCTCCAACCCCTCCGGAATCCTCGAATTGGTAGAACCGCCCCTGCGACGTCGGGAACACCACCACCGGCCGGCCGGCATGGCCGTAGCGCTTGTATTCCATGTCGCGGCCGAGATTGCCGGAGAAATGCTTGTGATAGGAGATGTCCATCGCGTTCAAGCCTTTTCCGCGTGGATGTAGGCGACGGCCGCGCGCAGTGCTGCTTCGTCCTTCGAGCGCATCTGGTAGGCGTAATTTCCCATGGCGCGGCTGAAAACCTTTTCTATCGGCTGATGATGGACGATCTTGTCGCGATGCGCGGCTAGCACGTCCTCATGGCTGTGCAAATAGTGGAGGTGCTGCTTGCGGCTGGCATAAGCGGTGAAATATTTGCCCTCGTAAGGCCCGCCGGCGGCATCCTTCACCACCATGTCCGCCCAGGCCGCGTAGACGTCGATGTCGAACGTGTAGTTGATCGCATCGGTCATCCAGGCGCCGGGCGGCCGCATGTTGACCTCAAGCGCGATGACGCGGTCGTCCTTGGTTTCGAACAGCTCGATGTGGAAGAAGCGCTCGCGCACGTCGAACGCTTTGAGGATCTTGCGGCCGGCTTCTTCGATCGCCGGTCGGACCTTGGGAAAGCAGGTGTAGCTCATGTGGCGGTCCTTGTTGACCACTTCCATGATGCTCTGGTCGTAGCGGTGGCTGGCCGCCAGCACCACCTCGCCGTCACGGTTGACCAGCCCATCGAAGGTCACCACGAGCCCCTCGATGAACTGCTCCATGACGAAGGTCACGTCCTCGGGCTTGTCTCTGAAAAACTGGTCAAGCTCCCTGGCGCTGGAAATCTTGAAGGTGTTCGAGGCGCCGGACCCGGAATCGGGCTTCACCACCACGGGATAGCCGACGCGGCGGATGAAGGTCATGGCGCCGGCCCGGTCGGAGCATTTGCGCTGGGCGATGGTGTCGACGCCGCTCTTGCGGAAGAATGCACGCATGCGGCTCTTGCGCTTCAAATTCTTCACGAAATCGAGCTTGGTGCCGTAGATGTTGAAGTCGGTGCGGATGTTGGCTTCCAGCTCCAGCCAATGCTCGTTGAGGGACTCGAAGCGCTCGATCCGGCCCCATTTGTGGATGAAATGACCCATGGCCCGGAACACCGGATCGTAGTCCTCCATGTCGGCGATGCGGTAATATTCCGACAGGGCCACCTTCAGCTTCCCGTCCAGCGCCTCATAAGGCGCATCGCCAATGCCCAGCACCGTAGCGCCGGCCTTTTTCAGCCGGTCGCAGAAATCGGCGCCGTTGGCGGGAAAATGCGGCGAGAAGAAAACAAAATTCACGGATGATCCCTCCGACGGCGAAGCATTGCGGCCTCGGCTACACGCAAGTCTGGCGCATTTGCCGCGCATGGGGAAGAGTGCTCGCGAGTGGTGGAATGGCAGCCCACTTGCCTGTCCATGGCGGCTCCTGTATGAACCCCGCCATGAACACGCGCGTCTCCTCCGTCGCTTCCCGTCCGACCGGCTTTGCCGGCGAGACCGTGCGCGCGCTGGCATCGACCCTGCTTCTTCTCGGCCTTATCGGCGATCGCCGGGTTCGCTGAAGGAGCGCCCGGCGGTCGAACCGCCGCTTACGCGCACGCTCCTTGGCCAGTTCAGAAATTGGCAATTCACATCAAGCGAACGAAAATCTGATAAGGCGCTGCTCGCCCTGGAATCCGTCCGAAGACCGATCCGCGAGCCGCCGGGAGAACAAGACGATGAACGCACGAGAAGACATCCGCGCCGGCGAAGCCGAAAGCGTAAAACGCGCGACCGGCCACATGCCGGGTGCGGCCCGAAAATACCAGCCCTACCCGACGGTCGGTCTCACCGACCGCACCTGGCCCAACAAGGTCATCGACAAGGCACCGGTCTGGTGCTCGGTCGATTTGCGCGACGGCAACCAGGCGCTGATCGATCCGATGGGTCATGAGCGCAAGGCGCGCATGTTCGCCCTGCTGCTCGACATGGGTTTCAAGGAGATCGAGATCGGTTTCCCCTCGGCCTCGCAGACCGATTTCGATTTCGCCCGCTGGTGCATCGAGGAAGGCAATGTGCCGGCCGATGTCTCGCTGCAGGTGCTGGTGCAGTGCCGTCCCGAACTGATCACCCGCACCTTCGAGGCGCTGAAGGGCGCTACCAATCCGATCGTGCATTTCTACAATTCGACCAGCGAGTTGCAGCGTCGCGTCGTCTTCGAGAAGGATGTCGGCGGTATCAAGCGCATCGCCACCGACGCGGCCAAGATGATCACCGACATGGCGGCCAAGGCCGGCGGCGGTTATCGCTTCGAATATTCGCCCGAAAGCTTTACCGGCACCGAGCTCGAAGTCGCGCTGGAGATATGCAACGCCGTCACCGAGATCGTGAAGCCGACAGCCGACAACAGACTGATCATCAACCTGCCGTCGACGGTCGAGATGTCGACGCCCAACATCTATGCCGACCGGATCGAATGGATGTGCCGCAACCTGGACGACCGCGAGAACCTGCTGATCTCGCTGCACCCCCACAACGATCGCGGCACCGGCATCGCCACCACCGAGCTCGGCCTGATGGCGGGTGCGGACCGCGTCGAAGGCACGCTGTTCGGCAATGGCGAGCGCACCGGAAATGTCGACATCGTGACGCTGGCGCTCAACATGTACACGCAAGGCGTCGATCCCCATCTGGATTGCTCCGACATCAACCGGATGAAGGACGTCTACGAATATTCCAACCAGCTGAAGATATCCGAACGCCATCCTTATGTCGGCGAACTGGTCTACACCGCCTTTTCCGGCTCGCACCAGGACGCCATCAACAAGGGCATGAAGGCCTTGAAGAAGGCCAACACGCCGGTCTGGGAAGTGCCCTATCTGCCGATCGATCCGGCCGATGTCGGGCGCAGCTACGAGGCGATCATCCGCATCAACTCACAGTCGGGCAAAGGCGGCATCGCCTATGTACTGCAGGCCGATTACGGCCTCAATCTGCCGCGCAACCTGCAGATCGAGTTCAGCCAGGAGATCCAGGCGATCACCGACGCCGAAGGCAAGGAAGTGCCGGCAAAACGCATCCATGACCGCTTTATCGAAACCTATGTCGACCAGCCCGGCGCACGACTGAAGTTCCTCGACCATCACACCTATCCCGATACCGAGAAAAAGGGCCGGCGCGTGGTCGAGGCGGTGATCCTCGACAACGGCAAGGAGACGACCATCGCCGGCTCCGGCACCGGCCCGATCGACGGCTTCGTCGATGCGCTGTCGCGTCATGTTGGCGTCGACATGTCGGTGCTTGATTATTCCGAACATTCGCTCCAGCGCGGCTCGAACGCCTCGGCGATTTCCTATGTCGAGATGGAATATCCCGGCGGCAAGCTGTTCGGCGCCGGCATCAACACCAACATCGTCGCCGCCTCGCTGGAAGCCGTTGTTTCGGCCGCCAACCGGATAATCGGCCGCAAGGCCGGCTGATATTTTCCCGGGCGCCGAATGTCCGCGGCGCCCGGAAATCCCCCATTTGCCGAGGGAAATTCCGGTCTTTTGTGTCAACCACCGGCAACTATCCGGTGTGTTACGCGATCGCATAACATAAGCATGCTTGTATGGAAGTGCAGGCTCTATATGATTGCGCCTCAACCTGTGCCGACTTCGAGAGGATCGACACTTGCAGCATGCCACGCCTGCCGCCCCCGCAGTGCGCGAGACACTGGAGCGACTGCTCGCCAGCGAAACGTTCGGACGTTCCGAGCGCGCGCGCAAGTTGCTGCGCTATCTTGTTGAGCGCGAGCAGGCCGGCGAAGCCGACAGGCTCAAGGGTTTCTCCATCGCCATGGACGTCTTCGGCAAGGACGGCGATTTCGATTCGTCGACCGACGCCGTTGTCCGGGTGCAGGCAGGCCGGCTGCGCGAACTTCTCCAGCATTATTTCGCCAATGAAGGCATAGCCGAACCGGTTCGCATTGCCATTCCGCGCGGCGGCTACGTGCCGTCCTATGAGCTCAACGCCATACGCCTGCCGGTTGGGCAGGAGCCGCTTGCGGCGGCGGTAGCCGCCTTGCCCGGATCGCCCGACCAGGCGGCTCTTGACGCCGTTCCCGCTGCCGCGACAGCTTCGGGGGTTACAGAACCTGGGCCTTCGCTGGCGCGCCATCTCCAGTTCTTCTGGGTCGCCATGACGCTGGTCATTCTCATGCTGGGCGTGCTCATCCTGCGCCAGGGCAGCGGCGCATTGCTTGCCAGCAGCGATCCTACCGCGGTGGTCGAGACCGCAGGCGTAACGAGCAGCATCGCATCGCCGTCGATGGAGGCCCTGCCCCTCGTCTACATCGCGGTGAAGGCCACCGGCCCCGAGGCCGGCCGCGTCGCCGCTTCGCTGCGCGCCGGCCTTGCCGGTTTCGACACGATCGACTTCATCGGCCGCGACGCCGACAGCAAGCGCGATCCGAGCACCGACCCGACCAGCTTCGTTTTCGATGTCCTGCCGGGACCAATGGCAGGTGACGTGACGCTCGAACTGCAGAGCGTGGCGACCGGCCGCGTGCTTTTGTCCCGCAGTCTGACGGCCGCCGACAGCGCACCTGGCACCGTCGAGGATCGTATCGCCGCCATCCTCAGCTCGACCGTTCCCGCCTCCGGCCCGCTCTACAGCTACATCGAACAGAACGGCATTCAGACCGGGCTGACGAGCTGCCTGATCCTCAACGACAGATACTATCTCGACCAGAGCACCAGGACGCACGAGGCCGCCTATCGCTGCCTGGACAACCTCGCCGGCCAGGGTGCGAAATCGTCGTTGGTCTATTCGGAACTGGCCTCCCTGACCCTTGAGGCCGCCACCGATCATTACGCCTATCCGCCTGGCGCGACGGTCGAACAAGCAATGTCTTTCGCCCATCGCGCCATCCAGATGGGACCGACCAGCCCCTATGCGCACCGCGCCTATGGCTACCTCAATTCGCGCCTCGGCAACACCGAGGAATCGATCCGCTGGATGCGCAAGGCCTATGAGCTCAACCCCTACGACCTCGGCATGGCTGCCGCTTACGGCTATGGCCTGATCTTTGCCGGCAAATATGCCGAGGGAACACCCATCCTGACCCATGCCGTCGAGACGTTCAGCGGCCATCCGACATGGTGGGATTTTGGGCTTTTCGCCGGGCAATTCATGCTGGGCGACATGAACAAGGCCGCGATAGCCAGCGAGTCGCTGCGCACGACGGCGATGAAATCGCATTATCTGGCGGCGCGGCTGATCGGCGCCAAGGCTGCCGGCCGCGAACAGCTGGCAGCCAAGCTTCTGGATGAGCTGACCACCAAATTCCCGAAATTCGCCGCCGATCCGCGCGCGGCCTTCGCCGAGCGCAAATATCCCGCCGATCTGACCGACCGGCTGGTTGAGGCGCTGCGCGCCGCGGGCCTCGGCAACGCCAGCTAGTCTTTCCGGATCGCGAAAACTTTACTGGCCATCGGTCTGGACTGGGAGCAATCCAGCCTCGATTCGAATTTCCTCTCCAGTCTTGCAATAATCGCACATTTTCATGGTCTCATCCCTCTATGTTGCCGAGCGGGGCGCCGGGCCGAAGACGGTCGTCCTGCTGCATGGCTTCGGTGGTTGCCATGATATCTGGCGCGAGGTGACCGCGTCGCTAGGGCCCGATGTCAGGACCTTGGCCTACGATCTTCCGGGACACGGACTGTCTCTCGAATTTCCTGGCAGCGGCCCGGCCAAAACAGCGGCGCGAGCGGTTCTCGCCGATATCGCCGCACGCGGGATAGCAAGGGTGCATGTCGCCGGTCATTCGATGGGCGGCGCGGTCGCCTCCCTGATGGCGCTTGCCGAGCCTGAAAGGATAGGCTCGCTGACGCTTCTGGCGCCGGGCGGTGTTGGCCCCGAGATCAACGGACCGCTGTTGCGCCGCTACGCCGCGGCCGCCGACAGACGGGAAATCCGCGCCTGCCTTGCCGCCATGTCGGGACCGCGAAGCCCGCCGCCCGAACGCATCGTTGGCGTCCTGGCGGACCTACGCCGTCGCCCCGGCCAGTTGCGCAAGCTGATTGAGATATCGGCCGTCATGACCAGGAACGAGCGGCAGGGGGTCATACCCCGCGAACAGCTGGACACCCTCGACATGCCGGTGATGGTGGTTTGGGGAACGGACGATCCGGTGCTGCCCTTTACCCAGGCTGATTGTCTGCCGGCGCATTTTCATATTCATCACGTGCTCGATGCCGGCCATATGCTGGTCGAGGAAGTGCCTGATGTGGTCGCCCAGGCCGTGCGCCGAAACATGGCACGCCGCGGCAGGCGCCTGCGTCCGACATTCGAGGCCGCGGCGAGCTAACTTACTTGCGCCCCGCATCTCGCCAGTGCATTTTGCCGCCGCCTGTGTTAACTCGCAATTAACCATATCAGCGAGGCGACGCCGATGAAGGACACTGGCGAAAACATCACCCCCATCGACACCTCCCGCAAACTGTCCGACGCCGTTCGCGATGTGAAAAATGCCTTCGCCGATCGCGACGATGTCGTGGTCGACATGCGCGAGGCGCACCGGATGCGGCTTGATCTGCTCGCCGCCGAGCTCGCCCCGGTCTTTGCCGACGTGCCCGCCGACATGGACAATTTCGACTTCGTCGTCTCCTCCGGCCTGCAGCCCCGCCTGTGGATCGACGCCGTCAGCCATGTCGCCATGGGGCGCGACCGCCGCACCTACCGCTTTCTCAGGGATACCCGCATCGGCCGCGTCGTGCTCGCCGAATCGACCGATATGAAACCGGTCGCCGATCAGGTCACGCGCTATGTGGCGGAGCGTATCGTCGAGCGCCAGCGCATGATGGAGGGCGGTGTCGAGCCGGCCGTCGCCGACCTGAAACGCCCTGCGGTGGTCGAAGCGGAGCCGCCCTTGCAAGCAGCCGCGCCAGGCAAGAGCTGGTCAACCTTCTTTGCAGGCCTGGGCTTCGTCGCCGCCGGCGCGCTTGTTGGCCTGGCGGTGGCGGCCGCGCTGTTTTGGGATCGCCTGATGGCGATGAAGATCAGCTTCTGATCAACGATCTGAAGGCCTCGGTGTCTGCGCGCCGAGTTCAATGACCTGCAGGTCCGATGGCGGCAAGGCCGGCCCGGTCAGGCCGCGCCGCGTCAGGCGAATCAGCCAATTGCCCTTCTCCCCGTCAATATCGAGCAGATTGTACTGTGCCGCCGGGTTCTTGCTGCCTGGCGACTGCCCGGCGGCGGCGACGCCGACGACCGGAATCCTGGCGCCGCGCCCGCCGATGAAGAACAGCGACGGCAGATGCGAATGGCCGTGCAGCACAAGTTCGGCGCCATGCCTATGAACGGTCTTGTGGAAGCGGGAGATGCCGAACAGGCGCTTTTGCTGGGCGACGGCGCCGCGCACCGGCGGATGATGGATCATGATCACCCGCAACAGGCCGCGTTTGTTCGTTGCGTCGAGCACTGTCGCCAGCCTTTGCGCCTGACCTTCGAGGAAGAAGCCGTTGGCCATGAACGGCGCCGTGGCGCGCGCCGTCGAAACGCCGATCAGCGCGACATTGCCGCGTACGCGCAGATAGGGAAAAGCGTTGCGGTCGATCGGCGCAGTCACGCCGTCGCCGCTCATCCACGCCGCCCAGGAGCGGCAGACCTTGTCGAAGGCGCCCGGCACATAGGCGTCGTGGTTGCCCGGCACCACCGNCCACGCCGCCCAGGAGCGGCAGACCTTGTCGAAGGCGCCCGGCACATAGGCGTCGTGGTTGCCCGGCACCACCGAGACATCCTCCGGCGAACCCAGCGTCTCAAGCCAGTGCTTGGCCATCTCGATCTCGCCGTCGAGCGCCAGATTGACCAGATCGCCGGTAACGGTGAGGTGGTCGGGTGTGCTCGCCTTCATGTCGGCGACGATGGTGTCGATGACGGCATCGTGCATATGGCGGCGGCGGTTGCGCTGCCAGTTGACGTAGCCGACGACGCGCTTGGACGCGAGTTCGCGATAGGTTACACCGGGAAGCGGCCCCAGATGGACATCGGAAATATGCGCGAGCCTGAACATCCTTCCTTCATAGGCGACGCGTTCCCCGCTTTCCACTCACTGTTTCCTGCCCATCCACGGTTTCGCTAGTCATGGCTATATCGGACCCGGAGCAGGCGTTTCGCCAGACCGGTTGGGCAGGCCTCAGGGCAAGGCTGTTCCATCTCTATTTCCTGCTGCGGCGGCCGATGACGCTGGGCGTGCGCGGCCTGATCCACGATCGCGCCTCGAACACTGTCTTCCTCATCCGCCACACCTACGTTCCCGGCTGGCAATTGCCGGGCGGGGGCGTCGAAGTCGGCGAGACGCTCGGTGAGGCGCTGGTGCGCGAACTGGCCGAGGAAGGCAACATCGCGCTGACAGCCCAGCCGGTGCTGAAATCGATGCATTTCAACCGCCGCTCCAGCCGCCGCGACCATGTCGGCCTCTATCTCATCGAAACCTTCAACCAGACCGCGCCGAAACTGCCGGACCACGAGATCGCCGAAGCAGGCTTCTTTCCGCTCGACCGCTTGCCGCATGGCACGACGCCGGCGACGCTGCGGCGGCTTGCCGAGGTTTTTGAAGGCCAGCCGGTATCGCCGTACTGGTAGGCTGTCAATCCGATGCTCACGCCGCCTGCCTGAACCGCGCCCGGTCGTGCGGCGCGCCATAGTCGAGCCCAGGCCCGACCGGCACGATGCGCGTCGGGTTGATGCTCTCGTGGCTGCCGTAATAGTGCATTTTGATGTGGTGCAGGTTCACCGTGCCGGCGATACCAGGCACCTGGTAGAGGTCACGCAGATAGTTCGAAAGGTTCGGATAGTCGGCTATACGGCGCAGATTGCATTTGAAATGGCCGAAATAGACCGGGTCGAAACGCACCAGCGTGGTGAACAGCCGCCAATCGGCCTCGGTGACACGCTCGCCAGTGAGATAGCGCTGTTTTGACAGTCGGCCCTCCAGCGTGTCGAGCGCCGCGAACAACTCGCCGAACGCCTCTTCATAGGCCGCTTGCGTGGTGGCAAAGCCGGCACGGTAGACGCCGTTGTTGACGGCTGGAAAGACCAGCGCATTGACCTTGTCGATCTCGCCGCGCAGGCCTGGCGGATAGGAATCGAGAGCGGCATCGCCCCACTCGTCGAAGGCCGAATTGAGCATGCGGATGATTTCGGCGGATTCATTGGAGACGATGGTCTCTTCCTTCTTGTCCCACAGCACCGGCACCGAAACCCGGCCCGAATAGGCTGGATCGGCCTTGGTGTAGATTTGGTGCAGGAAGTCGAGGCCGTAGAGCGTGTCGCCGGTGGCGCCATCCTCGGCCAAAAACGTCCAGCCCTCAGCACCGAGGAAATGATGCACGACTGAAACCGGGATGATGTCTTCTAGCTTCTTCAGCGCGCGAAAGATCAGCGTGCGGTGCGCCCACGGACAGGCGAGCGAGACATAAAGATGGTAGCGTCCGGGCTCGGCCTTGAAGCCGCGCGTACGACCTTGCGCCGGCGCGCCGTCGCGCGTGATCCAGTCACGCCACTGCGTCTCGGCGCGGATGAACCTGCCGCTGCTATCGACATTGGCCGGACGGCCCTGCCATTTGCCTTCGACCAGCAATCCCATACGAAATCTCCTTGCGTGCCTTGGCCAATGTAGTCGCAAGGCGGCAATGCCGAAGCCGTCATCTGCTGAACAGAGCGTCACTCGTATGAAACGCCGGATGAAAACAGCCGATTGCAGCCGCCGGAAATTGATGCTAGCGGACACTCCGCATGTTCGATCTTGGCTTGATCCGGTTTGACCGACGACGAAAGGGCGCCCGCGCTTAGAAAGCGCTGACTGGCGAACGCTGCCGCTTGCAGCAACCTTTCCTCTTTATCGGACCGCGAAGACCATGAGCCTTGCCGACGTGAAATACCTGCCGGAAACTCCGGCGCATGATCCCGAAATCGAAGCCATCAACGACGAAGCCTTTGGCCCCGGCCGTTTCGTGCTGGCCGCCTACAAGATCCGCGAGACCGGCGGCCACGAGCGCTCGCTGTCCTTTGTCGCCATGGATGGCGACATCGTCATTGCTTCGGTGCGCATGACCCGCATCGCCGCCGGCGCCGGCCGCGCGCTGATGCTCGGGCCGCTTGCCGTGCGGCCCGCCTTCAAAAATCTCGGCATCGGCCGCCGGCTCGTGGCGATCGCGCTGGAGGCGGCCGCCAAGGCCGGCGCGCCGGCGGTGATCCTTGTCGGCGACGAGCCTTATTACGGCCCGCTCGGCTTCAGAAAGATCCCCCGCGGCCAGATCTCCATGCCGCGCCCGGTCGACCTCGACCGGCTGCTGTCGCACGAGATCGTGCCCGGTGCCGTGGCGCGGCTCTCCGGCGAGGTCGGCCATGCCAGCCTTGCCAGGATCGCGGAGCAGGCACCAGTGATGGCCTGAGCTCCAGGATCGGTCACGGCACCGGTCGCGATGGATCCCCATTGGTCAGGTTGCACCATGGCGGCGACCTCCGTAGCATGACCCGGAACAGCACGGAGCATGCAGCATGAACCCGAACGGCCAGATTGCGATCGTAACCGGCGGCGGCTCCGGCCTCGGCGAGGCAACCGCCCGCGCGCTGGCCGACAAGGGCGCGCGCGTCGCCATTTTCGATATCGGCATCGACCGGGCATCGAAGGTGGCGGGCGACATTGGCGGCGCCGCCATCCAGTGCGATGTGAGCAGCGCCGACAGCGGTGCGGCCGCGGTCACCGAGGTGGAAAAGAGACTTGGGCCAGCGCGCATCCTGGTCAATTGCGCGGGCATTGCCATCGGCGTGAAGACGATCGGCAAGGATGGTCCACATCCGCTCGACCAGTACCGCAAGGTGATCGAGATCAATTTGATCGGCACCTTCAACATGATCCGCCTCGTCGCCGACCGTGCCGCCAAACTCGAACCGCTGCAGGGCGGCGAGCGCGGCGTCATCGTCAACACCGCGTCGGTGGCCGCTTATGATGGCCAGATCGGCCAGGCCGCCTATGCCGCATCCAAGGGCGGCGTCGTCGGCATGACGCTGCCGGTTGCCCGCGACCTGGCGCGCTCCGGCATTCGCGTCTGCACCATCGCGCCCGGCATCTTCAAGACGCCAATGATGGCCGGCATGCCGCAGGAGGTGCAGGATTCGCTCGGCGCGGCCGTGCCCTTCCCGTCCCGCCTCGGCGAGCCGTCCGAATATGCCGCGCTCGCCCTGCATATCGTCGAAAACCAGATGCTGAACGGCGAAACCATCCGCCTCGATGGGGCAATCCGCATGGCGCCGAAATAGACGGCCATGGCGGCCGGCGCAGTGAAGACCGGTCCGCTGGCCGGCCTGAAAGTCATCGAGATGGCTGGGCTTGGCCCGGTGCCGCTGGCGGGGCTGATGCTGTCGGACATGGGCGCCGAGGTGCTGCGCATCGAGCGCACCGGTTCGGACCAACCCCTGCTGCCGCTCTCCGATGCGTACAATCTCGACCGTCACGGCCGCTCCATCCTGCGCGTCGACCTCAAGCAGGCAAAAGGCACGGAACTGCTGCTGCACCTTGTCGAAAAGGCCGATCTGTTTGTCGAAGGCTTTCGCCCCGGTGTGATGGAGCGGCTCGGTCTCGGCCCGGATGCTGCATTGGCGCGCAATCCGGCGCTGATTTACGGCCGCATGACCGGCTTCGGCCAGGACGGGCCGCTCGCAGGTCGCGCCGGCCACGACATCACCTACCTCGCCTATTCCGGTGTGTTGCATGCCATCGGCCGGGAGGAAGGCCGGCCGGTGCCGCCGCTGAATCTGATCGCCGACAATGGCGGCGGCGCCATGATGCTGATCGCCGGGGTGCTTGCAGCGCTGTTCGAGCGCTCGCGCTCCGGCAAAGGCCAGGTGATCGACGCGGCGATGGTCGAGGGCGCTTCGATGCTGGCGGCTCCCATACACGCCTTCATGTCGGCAGGTCTGTGGAGTGACCGGCGCGGCGCCAACCTGCTCGATTCCGGTGCGCCCTTCTACGATAGCTATGAGACGGCGGATGCACGCCACGTTGCGGTCGGTTGCCTTGAGCCGCGCTTCTTCGCCGCCTTCGCAAGGCTGCTGCCGCTCGGCGAGGATTTTGTCCGCGGCCAATACGACAAGGCGTTGTGGCCGGACATGCGCGCGGCCATTGCCGACAGGTTCCGGCAGAAGACACGCGACGACTGGGACGCGCTGTTTGCCGCAAGCGACGCCTGCGTGGCGCCGGTTCTGTCGCTGGCCGAAGCCAGGGATCATCCGCACAACCGGGCGCGTCACGCATTTGTGAAAGCCGGTGCGCTCGAGCGCCCCGCGCCCGCGCCACGCTTCTCGGCCTCGCAGCCGGCGCTTGCCGGCATGCCTGAAGATGACGATCAGCTGCCCCAGACTGTGCTGGCGCGCTTCGGCTTTTCGACAGCCGAGATCAAAGCGCTTGTCAAAGCCGGCATGATTGGCCAATAACTGGATTTAGAAAATCAACTTACCTGGTGAGCATTTTGGACCAGCCGAAGAAGGACGTCATACGCGCGACGGACGCCGAGGCGATCAGGCTGGCCGCAACGCTGATCCGCAGCGCCCGGTTCGGCGCCTTCGCGGTGATCGAGCCGTCGACCGGCGCACCGCTGGCCTCCAGGGTCGGAGTCGCCACCGACATCGATGGCACGCCTCTGATCCTTGTCTCGGCGCTGTCAGCCCATACCGGCGCCATCCTTGCCGAGCCGCGCTGCTCGCTGCTTGTCGGCGAACCCGGCAAGGGCGATCCGCTGGCGCATCCCAGGATAACGCTGGTCTGCCGGGCGCAGCCGCTGGAACGCGGGTCGAGCGCGCATGCCCGCGCCGAGCGGCGCTATCTCAACCGCAATCCCAAGGCAAAGCTCTATGCCGGGCTCGGCGATTTCTCGATCTTTCGCCTCGAGCCGGAGCGCGCCAGGCTGAATGGCGGCTTCGGCAAGGCCTACCTGCTCGACCGTGCCGATCTCATCACCGAGGGGTTGATCGTCGACGAGCTGGCCGCCAGCGAACAATCCGCTCTCGACCACATGAATGCCGACCATCTCGACGCCATCGCCGTCTATGCCCATCATTTCGCCAGGGTTGAAGGTGATGGTTGGACCATGACCGGCTTCGATGCCGATGGCATGGACCTGGCATCGGGCGACACCGTTTGCAGGGTCTATTTTCCGCAGCCATTGAAGACCGCGCGCGACCTGCGGCCGGTTCTGGTCGACATGGCCAAAGCCGGTCGTGCGCCAGCTACGCAAGGATAATCGTCATGAATCAAAAGCACGTCTTGAGATTTGGGCGAAATGATCTACGATTCAGGCGACGCTGAATCAGCAGCGTGATCCATAGCTGAATTATAGCAGCCAACGCTATTTGCCCCCATAGCGTTTGGATGAGCAGGAAAACATGGGGCATCGATGGTCTCGACCAAACTAATCGCCAATGCCGAATCGGCGGCGACATTTCTGACCCTTATGGGCAACGAAAAGCGGCTCTTGATCATGAGCTATCTGGCCGACGGTGAAATGTCGGTCGGCGCCATCGCCGAAAAGGTGATGCTCAGCCAGTCCGCTTTGTCGCAACATCTGGCCAAGCTCAGGGCGCTCGATCTTGTCGAGACCCGCCGCGACCGGCAGATGATCTACTATTCCTGCAAGTCCGAAGCCGTGCGCGAACTGTTGCGCATGCTGGACGGCATTTTCGGGATAGGCGACTTGTCCCAAATGGCAACGCGTCTGCGCCGCGCCGGGACTTGACCTGCAGGGCTTGACTGGCGGCTCCGATCGCTCCTTACCTCGCTGACGATTTTTCGCCGGCCGAGGTATTGATGGATCCGATCCAGATCGACGACGCGCGCGATCCGCGGGTCGCCGCCTATCTCGACATCCGCGAGCGCGATCTCACCGGCCGCCATGGCCGGTTCGTTGCCGAAGGCAAGGTGGTGCTGGACGTCCTGCTGTCAGCCGGACGCTTTGCTGCGGAGTCGGTCCTGGTTCTCGAAAACCGCCTGGCCGGGCTCCACGACATACTGCGCAAGGCCCCTGCCGACCTGCCGGTCTACGTTGCGGCAAGCGCCGTCATGGACAGGATCGCCGGCTTCCACATGCATCGCGGTATAATGGCGATCTGCAGCAAGGGCACGCCACAGCCCGCCGAGGCCTTGCTCGACACCTTGCCTGCCGAAGCGTTGATCGTCGTTCTCATCGGCATCGCCAACCATGACAATATCGGATCGATCTTCCGCAATGCCGCCGCCTTCGGCGCCGATGCCGTCTTCGTCGACGCCACCTGTTGCGACCCACTGTATCGCAAGGCGATCCGCGTCTCCGTCGGCGCCGCGTTGAAGGTGCCCTTTGCGTCCTTCGGCGACACTGAAGCTTTCATCGCGAAGCTCGGCGAGTTGGGCTTCGGCCAGGTCGCTTTGTCGCCGCGTGGTGAGGCTGACATTCGCGATGCCGCGCGACCGAAACGACTGGCGCTCTATCTCGGCACCGAAGGCGAGGGCCTCCCGGAGAGCCTGCTTGCCCGCCTGCGGACGGTGCGGATCGCGATGTCGGAAGGGTTCGACAGCCTGAATGTTGCTGCCGCGTCAGCCATTGCGCTGCACCATTTTTCGCCCTGATAGGCGTAGTCAGGCAATTTCAAGCCGGGCTTGAAACTCAGCTCGGCAAATCTGCCTTCTGCAACGCCCGGACGCGATCGGCGAGGCTGGTGGTTCCTGACCGCGTTTCCTGCGGCGCCGCCAGCGCCTTGGCGATCGGTGAATCCGGTCCTTCGAGCTTGGCCGTCAAATGGACGACCTCAGCCGCCAGATTGTTCATCTGTTCGCGCAAGGCAGAACCGGTATCATTGCCATTGCCGGGGCCATTCCCGGGCTTCGCGGATCCAGAACCGCCAAGCTCCGCCTTCATCCGCTTGTTTTCGCGGGCCAGCGTCGTCAGCCTGGCTTCGAGCCGCTCTCGGTCGCCTTCGAGCTTGGCGAGCGTCTTGTCGATGTCCTCGTTCCTGGCGCGGGCACTGTCTTGCGCACCAACCAGGCCAGCAGCCGCGGCGGCTCCCGCAGCCTCGCCCTTCACCCGTTCGCGAAGCCGGGCCAGTTCCTTTTCGCGGCGATCGAGCTTGTCCTCGCGATCGGCAAGCGTGGCGAGCAGACGCTCGAGCTTTCTGTCGAGGTCGGCGGTTCTTTTCTTTTCGGCCTTCAAGGCATCGCGCGTGGCCTTGGCCTCGGCGACGACTTCCTGATGGCGCCTGTCGGCCTCCTTGCGCTGGCCGCGCAGCACTGAAATGTCGTTGGCAAGTTTTTCCAGCTCGGATTCGCGCGCCACCAGTTCGATCTGACGATTGCTGGAGGAGAAGGACGCGTCGTCGTACATATGTTCGAGCTTTTCCAGCTCGAGCGCGCGCTTTTCCATCATGCGCTCTGTTTGTGCAAGCCTGTCAGACAGCTGTTGTATCTGCTGCTCGCGATGCAGCAGCAATTCGTTTTTTTCCCCGAGCTCCGAAAGCGCCTGCTTCTTGTCCTTGCGCTCGACCGCCAGGCCCTTCAGCGCCTCGCGGCCGCGATTGATTTCGACGAGTTGCTCATTCGCCTGCTCACGCAGCGTCTTGATGCTGATTTCGAGCCGGCGCGTCGTCATGGCGAACTCGGCCCGCAAGCTGTCCTTGTCGGCCTGGATCTCGGCCAGCGTTCGCGGCACCGACGCCTCGACACGCTTGCGTGTCAGCACAACCGCCCGCCGCCAGATGGCCGGCGCGACCAGCAGCGCCAGAAAGCCTGCGCACAGAAAGCCGAGGGCGAAGAACAGGATCGACTGAACCAAGGTGACTACCCGTTACGGGCGGGCCGCTATCCGGCAACCGCCAAGTCTGGACTTTGCCATGTTCGCATGACGCAAATCCAGCGCTGCGGCAAGGGTTTGCCGCAGCTGCACCGGGTCAGAATCTGTTGATCGGGTCGAAGTGTGGTCGGAATCGCTCAGAAGGGATTCCAGGTCGGCCTCTGCGTCAGCTTCAGATAGCCGAGATTGACGCCAAGCCGCGCGCCGACGCCGGTGCGGATCGGCACCAGCAGCACCCTGTTGTTCTGCAGCACGTTGAAGCCGACGCCGGCCACGACATAGGCCGAACCGGCAACGCCGCCGAACCGATTGTAGAGATTGCTGACGTCGTCGAGGTTATAGACGAGCATCATCACCCGCGATCCCTCGCCGCCGAAATCCCAACCGAGCGAAGGCCCTTGCCAGAACACCTTATGGTCGCCGGCATTCTTGGTGTAGAGCGTACCTTCGCCATAGGTCAGGCCCCCGATCAGCGCGCCGGATCCCTCTTCGCCGAGCAGATAGCCATTGGGCAGGCCGTAGGAGGCAAAAATCTTCTCGACGACGGTTGCGAGACCGCCCGACGTCGCGCCGAAGAACTTGTGACCGGAATCGACGATCTCCTGAGCGGTGTATTCCTGTGCCCGCGACGCAGAGGTTGAGAATGCGAGAGCGCCCATCAGGGCAATCGCCATGAAGAAGACGCGGACAAACGTCCGGTCGTAGAATCGGGAAACCATGCTTCCAATCTCCGTCAGGGAGCACTTTCGCCGACGCCTCGCACCCCGTCCGGCTCTTTAGGCGACCGTTAAGGATGACTGTTACGGGCAAACTATGCCGTAATCCTTTTTCAACCATTAACCTCCCACATGAACATGGCGGTTCGAAGGCTGTTTCTGACTGTCTGCACGGGCTCCCACCCTGTGCAAAGATGCCGTTTTTCTCACAAGAATTGTGGATTGTTGCTGCACGCTCGGGCGCTGTGTATTCAGTATGCCTGGGGGAGAGAGCGTGATTCGGGTGGTGAGCGTGGCTGTCGGCCGCGCGGCCACCAGGATGTGAATTTTAGCAGGGATTTTTCGCCGATGGCTGAGCTTTTCTCTCTCTCCGCACCCGATCTCGCAGCCTTGTTGTGCAGCCGAGTCTGCCACGACATCATTTCGCCGGTCGGCGCCATCAACAACGGCCTTGAACTCCTGGACGAGGGCGGCGCCGACGAAGACGCCATGAAACTGATCCGGCAGAGCGCCAGAAACGCTTCGGCCCGCCTGCAATTCGCCCGCATCGCCTTCGGCGCCGCCGGTTCGGCCGGCATGATGATCGACACCGGCGATGCCGAGTCCGTCGCCATCGCCTTCCTGAAGAACGAGAAGCCGGAATTGATCTGGAACGGGGTTCGCGCCCTGCTGCCCAAGAACAAGGTCAAGCTGCTGCTCAATTTGCTGCTCGTCGCCAATGCTGCCATCCCGCGCGGTGGCAGATTGGTGGTCACGCTGGAAAACCTCGACACCGAGCCGCGCTTTGCGCTTGCCGCAAGCGGCCCGATGCTGCGCGTGCCGCCGAAATTCCTCGAGCTCCATTCCGGCAACAAGCCCGAGGAGCCTATCGACGCCCATACCGTCCAGCCCTACTACACGCTGCTGCTGGCGCGTGAGGCCAACATGACGATCTCGATTCATGCGACCGCCGAAGAGATCGTGCTGTCCGCGGCTTGAGCGAAGCCGTTCGGCAGGACGTCCGAGCATCAAGAACAATCAAGTATCTTTTCCCGCTGATATTTGCGGCAATTCAGAACAGGAAAGTTTCATTGCCGGCAATGCCCCTGCCGAATGGGGCTGCAGACGACATGTTTGTAAAAACTTTACCTAACGGCTTTTCTGCTTCTTTACCAGATCGGCCTAGTGTGCATCCCGATACCCGGATGCCGCCGGTTCGCCCCATGGCAAAGAGGACCCGGAAATGAAGCGCTGCATGTTTGTCGACGATTCGAGCGTCATCAGAAAGGTTGCAAAACGGATTCTTGGCGGCTCCGACATGGTGGTGATCGAAGCGGCAACTGGACTTGATGCTGTTGAGATGTGCGCTGCCGAGATGCCTGATGTGATTGTCGTCGACGGCGCCCTGCCGGACATGCAAGCGGTCGACGTCATTCGCCAGGTTCGCGCCATGGAGAGCACGATCAAACCGCAGATTCTGATCTCGCTGGTCGAGGTCGATGTTGCCTCGATCATGAAGGCAAAGCGCGCCGGCGCCCAGGGTTATCTGTTGAAGCCGTTCAACCGGCCGCAACTGCTCGAACGTTTTCGTACCTTGAAGGTTGCCGCCTGATTCGGCTCGTTTTCGGCCACAAAAGGACAGCAAAAAACCCGGCCTGAGCCGGGTTTTTTGCATTGATTCAATTGGATGATGTTCGCTCAGGCGCTGACGCGGATGTCTTCCGGCTCGCGCAGCACATAGCCGCGACCCCAGACCGTCTCGATGTAGTTCTGGCCACCGGATGCTGCGTCGAGCTTCTTGCGCAGCTTGCAAATGAAAACGTCGATGATCTTCAGTTCCGGTTCGTCCATGCCGCCATAAAGGTGGTTGAGGAACATTTCCTTGGTCAGCGTGGTGCCCTTGCGCAGCGAGAGCAACTCCAGCATCTGGTATTCCTTGCCGGTCAGATGCACGCGCTGGCCGCCGACTTCGACGGTCTTGGCGTCGAGATTGACCACCAGGTCGCCGGTGGTGATGACCGACTGGGCATGGCCCTTGGAACGGCGCACGATGGCATGAATGCGGGCGACCAGTTCGTCCTTGTGGAACGGCTTGGTCATATAGTCGTCGGCGCCGAAGCCCAGGCCGCGCACCTTGTCCTCTATACCGGCCATGCCGGACAGGATCAGGATCGGCGTCTTCACCTTGGACAGGCGAAGTGTCCGCAAGACTTCGTAGCCGGACATATCGGGAAGGTTGAGGTCGAGAAGAATGATATCGTAATCATAAAGTTTACCGAGATCGACACCTTCTTCGCCGAGGTCGGTCGTGTAAACATTAAAACTTTCAGATTTGAGCATCAGCTCGATGCTCTGAGCGGTTGCACTGTCGTCTTCTATCAGCAGAACGCGCATTTCATTCCCCTTTTCTGCCGCCGGACCATGTCACGACCCATCCGGGACCGGAGCAGTGATTGCCTGAACAGAGGCTGCCATCGAATGGTTAACAAAACCTAATTCCGCACCAAGGACGGTACCAGATTTTTTAACCCCTTTCTACACCCTCTTGAATCTAATGATGAATCACAGAACCAAATCGCTAATGCAACACATTAATAAGTCGGACTAAGTGACTCAAGGGACTCGCTGGCCGGCTTCCGTATCGGGAGCCGGAATTTTTACCCGGCCTTAAGTCCTCGCCCTTATGATTAACAATGCGCGTAAACGAATGGTTACCGCCGGCAAAAAACTTTAGGGATTTGTTTCCCATAGTTCGGGGAATGCCGGTGGATACGGGCGGCGCCAGGCCCTGGCGGGCGGATTGGACGATATGTGCAGGTGTGCGTTTCCGGGAGTACCGAATCATGAAGTCACGTGAAAACCTCGTTCGGCTGAAGCAATTTCAGGTGAATGAGAAGCGGCGGCAGCTGCTGCAGCTCGACATGATGATCGCCGAGTTCGAGCGCATGGCCGTTGAACTGGAGCTTCAGATCACCGCCGAGGAGAAGAAGGCCGGCATCACGGACATCAATCATTTTGCCTATCCGACCTTCGCCAAGGCGGCGCGTCTGCGCCGTGATAACCTCAGAAACTCTCAAAGCGACCTCGCCCAGCAGCGAAGCGCTGCCGAATCATTACTCGGCGAAGCTGAAGCGGAGCTTTCCAAGGCCGAGATGCTGGAATCGCGCGACACCAAGATCCGCGACGCGGAACTCGGCGGTCGCAGCGCCATGATCGGCTGACGGCAGAGTTTGAGCCGACCGGCGCCGCCTGACGCCGATCTTCTTGCTCCGGACCAAAAGGCTCCAGCGCTGCTGACTTGGCCGCAAGGCGGCCGCAGCTTCAGGCCCGTGTCAAATCCCCGTCCTGGTTCGCCGCCGCCCTCGCCCGCGCTTGCTTGATGTCAGGCACATGCTCTTCCGACCAGGAGCGTATCTGGGTGAGCAGCCCCGCCAGGTTCTGGCCAAGTTCGGTCAATTCATATTCGACCCGCGGCGGGATCACCGGAAAGATTTCGCGCCGCACCAGACCGTCGCGCTCGAGGACGCGCAGCGTCTGCGTCAGCATTTTGGGCGTGATGCCTTCGAGCTTGCGCGCCAGTTCCCCATTGCGCATCCGGCCACGGCGCAGCGCACAAACCGTCAGATAGATCCATTTGCTGGCCAGCATCTCGAGCACGGCGTGCGAAGGACACGTCCGCTGGAAGGCGTCATAGCCGGAGCCGCAATCATTATCACTATCCATGAGGTGCCTATATATGGAAAAGGTACATACTGGACAAGGGAATGTTACTATCGAAATGATAGTGGCTCAGAAAACCCCAGCAGGAGCCTCCCATGCGTGCCGTTATCCAGAATTCCGTCGGCGGGCCCGACGTCCTCGTCATCGCCGATCGCCCCGCGCCCTCGCCCAAGTCAGGCGAAGTGCTCGTGCGCGTGCATGCCGCCGGCATCAATCCGGTCGATGGCTCGGTGCGCGCCGGTTACTATCCTTTGCTGGGCGAACCGCCCTTCAGTTTGGGCTGGGATATTTCAGGCACGGTCGAGGCGGTGGGCCCAGGCGTCGATGGCGGCCTCAAGGTCGGTGACGCCGTGTTCGGCATGCCGCATTTTCCCAAGCAGGCCGCGGCCTATGCGGAACTCGCTGTGGCGCCGGCCGATGAAATCGCACCGAAGCCCCAAGGCATCGACCACAATCATGCCAGCGCGCTGCCGCTGGCCGGCCTGACCGCCTGGCAAGGCCTTGTCCGCCATGGCGGCCTGAAGCGCGGCCAGCGCGTGTTGATCCATGCCGCGGCCGGCGGCGTCGGGCATCTGGCGGTGCAGATCGCCAAGGCGCACGGCGCTTGTGTCATCGCCACCGCCAGCCCGAAGAAACTCGATTTCGTCCGCTCGCTCGGCGCCGATGAAGTGGTCGACTACACCAAGCGAGATTTCACCGCCGAGGTCAGCGACGTCGACCTGGTGCTGGAGCCGATGGGCGGCGACCATGCCGACCAATCGCTGACAGTCCTGAAGGACGGTGGGGTCCTGGTGTCGCTGCTCAATGTCCACGACACCACCCGAGCCAAGGCTGCTGCGCGTGGGATCCGCGTCGAGCGCATGTCCGTCGTGCCCGACCGTGAAGGCCTCGTCGAACTTGGCAAACTGGTCGATGCGGGAAAGCTTGCGGTCCATGTGGCAAAGGCGTTTCCGCTCGAACAGGCGGGCGCCGCGCACGCTTTTCTCGCCACTAGGCCGATCGGCAAGGTGGTGCTGGCGGTCTGAAGCAGGCATTACCGACAGGCAAAAGGGCGCGGTTACCGCGCCCTTTTCTGTTGTGGTCCTGGCTCTAGTGCCGGTATTGCTGGATGCGCGTCGTGCGCAGCCCGGCAAGGCCGTATTCGTCGATCGACGCTTGCCAGGACAGGAATTCCTCGGTGGTCAGCTTGTAGCGCTGGCATGCCTCGTCGAGGCTCAAAAGCCCGCCGCGCACCGCAGCAACCACTTCCGCCTTGCGCCGGATAACCCAGCGACGTGTATTCGTCGGCGGAAGATCGGCAATCGTAAGAGGGCTGCCGTCAGGCCCGATAACATATTTGACTCGCGGTCTAACAAGATCGGTCATCGTACTCTCTACTAAAAACTCAAAGACCCAATCCCCACCACATTACCGCCACAGCTTTAAAAATTGCCTAAGCGAACCCTAATGAGTAGGTAAGGATCATGAACGCCGCGTTAGTCTTTTTATCGGCATTTGAGGCAACTGCGGGCAGACGCGCGATTCTCCCGCAAAATCGGCATCGCCGCAAAGCTGGCGCCACCGGTGTGGTTGACCTATATTCGCGCCACTGCCATTGAAGCGCCGCGCAGAACGAAAGAACCATGAACAGCCTCGACCTTCCCGCCAGCCCGCAAAACACCCGCATCGTCGTCGCCATGTCGGGCGGTGTGGATTCGTCTGTCGTTGCCGGCCTTTTGAAGCGCGAAGGCTATGATGTCGTCGGCGTCACGCTGCAGCTCTACGACCATGGCGCCGCAACGCACCGGGCCGGGTCGTGCTGCGCCGGCCAGGACATTGACGATGCCCGCCGCGTTTCCGAGACACTGGGCATTCCGCATTACGTGCTCGACTATGAGGAGCGCTTCCGCAAGGCGGTCATCGACCCGTTCGCCGAGAGCTATGTCGCCGGCGAAACGCCCATTCCGTGCGTCTCTTGCAATCAGACGGTGAAGTTCGCCGACCTTTTGGCCACCGCCAAGGACCTTGGCGCCGATGCGCTCGCCACCGGCCACTATATCCGCTCCGGGGCCAATGGCGCCCACCGCGCGCTATTCCGGCCCGTCGATGCCGACCGCGACCAGAGCTATTTCCTGTTTGCCACCACGCAAGCGCAGATCGACTATCTGCGCTTTCCGCTGGGTGGGTTGTCAAAGCCTGCGGTGCGGGCCATCGCCGAAGAAATGGGGCTGACCGTTGCCGCCAAGCAGGACAGTCAGGACATCTGCTTCGTGCCGCAGGGCA
Source organism: Mesorhizobium sp. LNJC391B00 (assembly GCF_000502535.1). Taxonomy (NCBI): domain Bacteria; kingdom Pseudomonadati; phylum Pseudomonadota; class Alphaproteobacteria; order Hyphomicrobiales; family Phyllobacteriaceae; genus Mesorhizobium; species Mesorhizobium sp. LNJC391B00. The sequence goes on along the minus strand of NZ_AYWI01000009.1, from coordinate 24,872 downwards.
AATATTCCGACATCATCGCCAAGCTGAAGCCATCTGCCGCCAACCCAGGCGACATCGTCCATATCGACGGCCGCGTGCTCGGTCGCCATGACGGCATCCTGCGCTATACGATCGGCCAGCGCCGCGGCATCGGCATCGCCTCGGGCGAGCCGCTTTACGTCGTCCATCTCGACGCCGACCGGGCCCGTGTCATCGTCGGCCCGCGGGAGGCGCTGGAGACGCACAAGATCTATCTGCGCAACATGAACTGGCTGGGCGATCGCGCGCTGTCCGACATTCCGGTCGCCGGCATGGAGCTGTTCGCCAAGGTGCGCTCGACGCGGCCGCCGCGCCCGGCCGTGCTGCATCACCGCGCCGGCAGCACCTTTGTCGAACTGGTCGACGGCGAGTCCGGCATCGCGCCGGGACAGGCCTGCGTGCTCTATTCCGACGACGGCAACGAAGCCCGCGTCTTCGGCGGCGGCTTCATCGAGCGCTTCGAGCGCGGCGCCGAGGCCGAAGCCATGCTCAGCCGGCTCGCAGCCAGGCCGGCGCAGATTCCCGCAGAGTAAACACTACCCTCTCGGAGACAGTTTTAGTTTCCGTCTGCCTTCAGAGCAGGGTTTCGAAACGGTCTCAGGACTTTGTGTGCGTGACTGTACCCGCCGTCAGGATGCGCAGCACCCTGATGGCTTCCTCGCCGCTGGTGCGCGGCTCGGCCCGGGTCTCGATACACTGGATGAAGTGCTCGAGCTCGCGCGTCAGCGGCATCCCCTGGCCGACCGCGACATAGGACGGCTCGTTGGTGGTGAAGGCCCACTGGCCGCTGTCCTGCCACACCGCGTGGCGGTAGACGGCCAGCTTGCGCTCCCATGGCTCGACATCGTCGAACACCGCCATTGCCTTGGTGCCAACCACGGTCAGCCGCCGCTCGCGATAAGGGTTGAGCCGCGAGGTGAAGAGATGGCTGCGCAGCCCGTTGGGAAAACGCATGTGCAGATGCGCGAAATCGCTGAGACTGTCGAGGAGTGCCGCCCCCTCGCCCCTGACCTCGATCGGCTCGGTGCCGGTGATGGCCAGGATCATCGACAAATCGTGCGGCGCCAGATCCCACAGTGCGTCGTTCTCGGTGTGGAATTTGCCGAGGCCGAGCCGGTGCGAGTGGATGTAGCGGACCTCGCCGAGCTCGCCATTCTCGATCAGCGCCTTCAGCGTCTCGAAGGCGGGATGGAAGCGCAAGACATGGCCGACCATGAACACGCGGCCATTGTCCCTGGCCGCCTGCACGGCGCGCTCGGCGTCGGGCACGGTCAACGCAATCGGCTTTTCCACCAGCACGTCCTTGCCGGCCTCAGCGGCGCGCACGGCAAGATCGGCATGGAATTGCGGCGGCAGCGCCATGACGATGGCGTCGATATCATCACGCACGAACAGCTGGTCGGGCTCGATCGCCAGGCAATCCTGCTCGCTGGCAAAGCCTTCGGCCCGCGCCCGATTGGCATCGGAAACCGCATGCAGCGCGCCGAGCGCCTTGAGGGTGCGGATGTGGTTGCTTCCCCAGTATCCGCAACCGAGGACTGCAATGCGCGGCTTCATCAGCTTCAAACTCTAATTTCTTGGCCGAGACATAGCGGCGTGCCCCGTCGAACTCAACCCCGGTGGCTTACCGGAGATGCCAGCCCGGCAGCGCTTTTACCGGCCACAATATGCCGGCGCCCCTCGCGCATCGATGCTTGACAGGCTCGCCCTCCCAACCTTATATCCGCGCGACCTTGGCGAACGCCTCGAAATGCCTTTCGATTTAAGGCGGATTTCGGGCCTTTCGCCGCCCTGGCGGGGTAGCTCAGTTGGTTAGAGCACGGGAATCATAATCCTGGGGTCGGGGGTTCAAGTCCCTCTCCCGCTACCACTTGTTTCTAATGACTAAAACTCCCTTGCCGTAATCGAAAATCATCCCCGAGTTGGGATGCAGGGCTACCTATGGGCTACTGCCACGGCATTTAAAATGCCATCCGTAGGGTGTGGAAGCGTTGGGCGCCAAGGTTCGGCCATTGCGCCCGAAACAGGCATTCCAAGAACATCGCACGTCAGCAGTGGGCCGGCGACCCAAAGGGTGGCACCTGAGTTTGAGGCTCGCAGCCTGCTTGCGGGTGCCCCCACCCCCTAGTGGAACGGGGGGGGCGGGGTAGGGGCACGGGTTCAGACACAAGCACAATCACCCTGCTGCCAATATGTGGAGTCTCCCAGCGAGAGGCCGAGAAGGCACGGCACGTGCTCATGGATGATCTTTACCGCAAGTGCGGTGCGACACCACAGACGGTGAGGAAGCGAGTGAACCGCTCGATCGCGATATGAAACGGACCCCTCAGGGTCGGCACCTGTTCTGTGATGCTTTCGGCCAAGCTTTAAGGGACCAGTAGCGTTCGCACGCCGCACGCCGTCCTTGGGCCTCGCCGCGTAACTCTGTAGGTGCCGTGGCTCAGGCATCCTTCTCGGCGTCGGCGCGCAGGTGCGCGGACAGGTTGGCATCTAGCGACTTCATGGCCTTATCCAGCCGCGGGTAGGCAAGGCGATCCTTGACGGCGGCGAGGTGCTTATCGGCGGCCCCAAAATGCGGTCGATCTCATGCAGAGGCATGGTCAGGGTGATGGTCTTGGTCATCGCTCCAGAAGCGCTAGGTTCTGGAGGCGAGAAGCAAGTTTTCGGGCGACCAAATTCATTCGAGCCGCATTAGGATGCGATCTATCAAAGCCTTTGCTGCGACGCGGTTAGTCGAGCACTCGTACACCAACTCGAAAAAGTGCTTATAGGTCTTCCGCTGCGATTCGGGCAGTCGCATCAGCGGAGACGACACCGCCGCGTCGTCACTCATCGCCTCCCCAAGCTATCCTCGCAACATGTCGATCCTGTCGATGCGTTCGCCTGCGGAATCGGCAAGTAGTTCCTTACCGGCGACTTTGCTCATTTGAACCAACGTCTGTTCAACAAAGCGGTTCGCCCATAACCTCGAAACGCGCGGTTTCCAGCAATTCCGGAAGAAAACCGGCAGAGGTTTTCATGGGTTGCGTGTCGACCGTTCCGATGAAATCCAGCAGCACGGGAATGATCGGTGAACAAGCTGATGACGCATGTGACGCTAGAGGTGCTTAAAGGACGCGCGGCACGGTGTTGACTTGAGCTGGCGTCATATGCGTCACCATCGCAGTCGCCAGTACGCAACCGCCCAACAGCATGACCGCGATTCCGCGCCGCCCCATCATCGCCAATGGCGGGAGCAGACTAGGGTTTTGCGAGGGACACGGAAATCTCGCGCGAAAAATCATGGCGACGCTCCGCTAGTCCGGGTCTGGCCCTGTTGGGCAGAAACCTATCGCCTGGTTGAAGCGAAAGTATCTAAGAAACGAAGTTAGGAGATTTGGGATGGCCAAGAACGGCTCAGCCACTGAGGACGCTTCGGCGAACCACGTTTCACCCGTCGCACTGAAACCTTCGGCTTCGGCCGGCGCGCCTTCCGACACTTGGGCGGATATGCTCGCGGCGCAGACCTTGCTGACGCTATGGAACGGCGATAGCAGCAGCGAGGATCGCGCTAAGCGGCTAAATGCCATCCTTGATGCCTTTGAGAGCATTGCGCCGCGCGATGAGCTTGAAGGCATGATGGTGTCGCAGATGATCGCTGCACATAACGCAGTGATGGAGTGTTTCCGCCGCGCCATGCTGCCGAACCAGACGCTGATCGGGTGAGACGAAAATTTGGGCCACGCGAATAAGCTGCTGCGTGCGTTTCCTAGCCTCGTCGAGATGTTTAATCGGCAGCGCGGCAAGAACCAGCAAAAGGTGTTGGTCGAGCATGTACATGTTCATGCGGGCGGGCAAGCGGTAGTGGGGAACGCGGCGCCAAATGGGGGTGGTCATGAACGAACTATAGGAACAACCCCATGCAAAGCAAACTTGCAATGCATCTCAGTCCCCGCTGCGGTGCGCAGACACGCAGGGGAACCCATTGTAAGTCTGGAACGATGCAGAATGGCCGCTGCCGGATGCATGGCGGCAGGTCAATAGGCGCACCGAAAGGTAACAGCAACGCCCAGAAACATGGTCGATACACACAAACGGCTTCAGATTGGCGCTGCCGGCTAGTTGCACTTAGGGCGAAAATCACCGACCTCCTCAAACAGTAGTCGTCGCACTGGCAAATCATTAGGCCGGCGCCTAGAACCAGCAAGTCGGCAATTCCATGGAAGCAATGCGCGCCTAGCCACTATGCCGGTGGAAGCCGTTGCTTAATCACTGCCAACGGCTCCCGCAAATCATCGCGCAGCGAAAACCAATGCACGACATCAGCTCCCAACTGGGGTACGGTGAGCTTCGATACGATTAAAAGCACTGCTGTAGACGAAAGTGCTGTCGTTTTATGGGGCTCCTCATGGTTCGCGAAGCGGTTCGTGCCCTCCTACTCATGTCGCTCGTATTGTATTGCGAAGCGGCTTTCGCCGCGCCTGCCAAATGGAATTTTATAGTATACCTTGCAGCTGACAATAATCTGGAATCGAATGCCGACTCAGACTTGGAGGAAATGGCCAAAGTAGGCTCGACAAGCGATGTGAATATCCTTGTGCAAGTCAAACGGCCTCGATTGTCAGCTCACCCGGGGACTATGCGTTACAGACTCGAAAGCGGAAAACCATACGGCGCATCATCTGATATTATAAACGGCAATCCTGATTCCGCTGACGTGAGAACTCTAAGAGAATTTATTGACTGGTCATACGACAACTATCCTGCAGAACGAACAGCAATCATAGTCTGGAGTCATGGACAGGGATGGCGCGCTGCCAAATCTGCTTCTATTGCCAATAACCTGAGCTCTAAGCATTATAAATCTATTATACAAGACGATGCCCACGGAAGTACGCTTTATCAAAGTGACATTGAGGGTGAGCTCAAACGCCTTAAAGGTCAAGGTCGAGTCTTAAACCTTATAGGTTTTGACGCATGCTTGATGTCAATGCTCGAGGTGTGGTCGGGCTTGTCTGATTTAGCCGACGTCGGGGTGGCGTCCGAGGATCTCGAGCCAGGCTTCGGATGGGACTATAGTGCAGTGCTGGAGGAGCTCACGAACACTCCGACAATGAGCGCAAAGGAGCTCGGAGTCTTAATCGGTAAAACCTACGCCGCGTTTATCTCGACGTCCAGCTCCGCTGCTATTCGAGAAGAGAAGTATACCATCACGGTAATCGATCTCTCGAAGGTTGCCGACCTAACGTCACATTTCGATCGTTGGATCGGCGCACTCAAGGATTCCGACTATGGCCCCTTGCTTTGGGTCGCTGCCGGTATCAAGCCGTTTGCTTATAAGCCAGAAGAGTTTTGGCCAAACGGAGTTGATCTCGGGACCCTGATGCAGCGATTCTCTAAAGTTGCAACATCTCGACTAGCCCGCGCAGCAGCCTTGTCTGTGGTGGAGACGGCACGCAACGCTGTACTCCTAAACCGCAATAGTGTCGATCAGGTCGGCTTCCCTACAGGAATATCTATCTATTTTCCTTCAAGTGAAGACGTCATTGAGCGCGACCCAGAGGGTGATGCCTACAGGCGTGGTGCAACCCCGCCTCCCCCGACATTTGTGCAGACTAGCGAATGGCCAAATTTACTACGCCGGCTGTTGGCAGCGAAAGCCAAGATAGGATTGGTCGCGCCAGACCCAAACGCGCCCCTGTCGGACGTCGTGGAGGTCGGGGATCGCCGGGGAACGAAGTTTGAAATATGCACAGATCGCGGTATTGACGAAGATATCGCATATAGAAGGTTCGATGATCTTATTGAAGAGGGCCTTCTGGGGCAGCTAGACACACTAGATGTTACGATAGCATTAATGGCTGTGGTTGATGATTATTGCCAAAATACAACCTCTTCCGCCTTGTCAGTGGAGTCTGTTGGCCCGTGGCTGGCTCTCGTCAGGCAGGCTCGTATTCCGCCGCTTCTGTTATATGCTACTATTCGATACGTCTGCGAAAATGACGCGTACTCCCCCAGCCATTCTGATTTTATTCTAAAGTTCATTAATGCAGTGGCGGATGCCGATCCAGACCTATTGAGTAGTTTAGAAAGCATGTTTCAGCCAGAGGTCATATCTGAAGCGTCGTTAGGGCAATTTGGCAAGCTGTCGGATCTTCTGCCGTCATATGGTGCCACGAGTTTGTTCTTTACGGTATATGACACTATCGCTGACCGGAATTCAGCGACGAATTTGTCCCAGTGGACTGTGTCGAAGTTCTTCGTTGCCCAGGCGTACATGAATCTTGTCGTGCCCGATTTAAAAAAATCGCTCAATGCTAGGCTCGAATTTGGCAAGGATGTAAAAGCAGATAATCCGATTTCTGATGACGCTGCGCCCAAGTTCAAGAAGATATGTGAAGAGATCGTCACGAGGACCGCTAATGTATCGCTCGGCACACCTGCAGGCCAGATGGTGGAGACATGTCGATACTACAGCGCGCTCGTCGCCTTTCTGCTCGGTAGGCCCGAGGACGCTATCGACGACGTGGGCAACTGGGATCCCGAACGAGATGAGACCGCGTCGACTTCCCGATCGGAACTGCGCAAGTGGCAAATGGAGTGGTTTCGGGCGGAAGGGCTGTATCATCGAGGCGACGCAGCTGCATCTATGCAGGCCTTCTCGCGGGCTTTTGACAGGCTCTTGCTCGCCGATGTTCCTGCGATAGATCGCTTAGCTGCCTTGGGTGGGTACCAGCAATTCGCACCTGATGCGGGGATAGTCGGCGACGAGGGAGAGCCCGAGAACTCGGCCTACTTGTTTTTTTGCCAATGGATGGAGGCTGCGGAGGGTGCGGGCGACGCGATAGAGATGCTCAGAGTTGTTGAGCGATCTAAACTTTTTGGTGGCGAGACGTCGATCGTGACCGGCGTGTTCGGCGGCGAAACGCAGTTGATCGCGACGCCCGGTGTTTCCGAAAAGGCAGCCGGCGATAGCGCCGATCAGAACGCTAAACTCAGAAAGGCCCGTGGCCGGCTGAGCCTCGCAATCGCTGCTAACTCATTCGGGTCAGTTGCGCCGAATACGCTTGTCTATTTCGAGAATGCGTGGACAGGTCGTGTATCAATACTCTATCGCAATCAAAATCGATGGTTGATCCGATCTGCATATTTCAGTGCACTCGAGGCGATGGATGACAATCATTCCGGGCGCATGCCGGAGGTTAAGTATGCCTATGCAAGATATTTGGCGCCGATCTGGTCTGACCTTCAGGGCAACGTCGATGGCAGTCGCTTGTACGTTGTGCCGGACGGATTTTCGCGAAATTTGCCTTTCAGCGCTATGTTGACTGGAGATGGCAGGTATGTCGTTGATAAATTCGCGGTGGTGTACCTACCTTCTCTAGTACAACTTAACACGGCGAAGGGTGTCGTCGCAAAACAAGCAAAAATGCTCATGGTGCATTCAGTGAGACCGACGAAAGACGGGCCATTTAATTCACCACTTTTTGACGGGGCGAAGGAGGGAGCATTCATTAGACAGGCATTAGGCAACGCAGGACAGCTGACGGAACTCACAGGCGCTGACGCAACGCGCGAGAAGGTAGTTCAACTTCGCACATCGAACTTCGACATATTTCATGTGGTGAGCCATAGCTTTGCGCTGGCAAGTGCACCTGCTGAGTCAGGTTTGGTGATGACGTCTGCTGATGGTCAATCCGAGGACATTCTTACCCTTCGTGACCTGCAGGATTGGCCGCACCTTCAGCTCATTACGCTGGCTGGGTGCGACACAGGGACGGTGCGGTCTGAAGGAGCGTTCCTTGATGATGCGCCAAGCTTGCTGACTTTGGGGGTCACTGATTGGCTTCAGATGTCCCTTTGGCGGCTCCAAGATGATGCAGGATCGTTGATGAGCAAAGAGTTTTATTCGCAGCTCTTTAGTGGTGTGGAGGTGCCGGAGGCGTTGCGACGTGCGCAGCTTGTTGCCAGGGAGGCATACCCCTCTCCCGACCAATGGGGCTCCGTTGCCATATATGGCGATAGTCAAGACTGATCGCTTTGGAGAGTCGTGCTAGTGACACGCAGGCTCTTTATCTAACGCGCGGCTATTTAGAAGGAGAGATTGAATGAGAATATCGCTATTTCTGATTTGCTTGCAAATACTCGCTGTTGGGGAGGCCCACGCCGACGAATTGCCACTCCAAGAGGATATTTCTCGTTCGGAGTTAGCAGTCTATGCCGCCGACCTCGATTCAGGACCAAAGACCTTTAGCTACAGATTTCGCTTTCCCACTGACGCAAGCGCTGAACATGTATGGGGCATCGACGTATCTCACTATAGTGGCGCCGTGGATTGGGATAAGATGGTCGATCAGAATGTTACCTTCGCATTCGCAAAAGCCACTCAAGGTACTCGCTATTATGATAGCACCTTTGCTACAAACTGGAATGCGCTAGCAAGGCAGCAAGCCCAAGGAGTGCCTATCTATCGTGGGGCTTATCACTTCCTTTCGGCCGCAGGCACCGGAGAGGACCAAGCGGACAATTTTCTCAAAGTAGTCGGGAAGATAGAGAAATGGGACCTTCCTCCCTGTCTTGACCTCGAATGGGACTTTGAAATTAGCGGCGGACGAGTGGTTACAGGCTCAGATGGGAAGCCGATTGACAGGTGGGCCGCAGTACCGGCTTCCGATATTGTTGCGGCTGCGAAGGGCTGGCTGGAGCGCGTCAAGGAGCGTACTGGCAAAACTCCCGTTATCTATACAAATCGGCATTGGTGGGTCGCGCGAATCGGCTCGGACCAGTCACTTGCTGGCTATCCGCTCTGGATTGCCGACTACGGCAGCCGTAGTCTCAATAAAGAAAGTCCATCTCTTCCCGAGGGCCACCAATGGGATTTCTGGCAGTTGACAGATAAGGGTAAGATTTTAGGGGGAGCAATGGCGGGCAATGTAGATACAAACGTCTTCGTTGGAACTGTCGCGGACTTCAGATCTCGTTTCGGATCGCCTGTAAAGTGAGTCAGCCACCATAGGCAGCGCCCGCTGTCGATGTAGGCTTGCCCCTGTGGGCTCGGCTCAGACGCCTTCGACCCGGAGTTTCAACGCGATCTGATTCAAGGGCGCGCGCTCAACGAGCCAGTGCTTGTTGGGCATGAGGCTCAGAAGTGGCTAGCCGGCCGAGGATGGCACCGCTCTTGCGGTTCATTCGCAGCCACAAATGGACTGCGCTGATAACCATAAGCGCCTGAGCGGCAAGCACGCACCAAATGCGGGGCAGCGCGTGCTACTTTTCCAGCGAGATCAGCCAATGTCCATGCCGTAGCGCCTTAGCTCCCTTCACCGTCGCCCCCCGATCGCCACACGGCAGGCCATAGTCGCGCCGAACGATTTGCGCGGGTCGGCGGTCAATGCTAGTTCATCGGTCCGATAGCCAAATGCATGGGCAAGGCAGGGGGACGTTTTGTCTGGAATTACGCCGTCGGAACTGGAAGGAACAGAAGATCCTCATGATCGGGGCGTTGAGGATGAACCAGAAGACGCATCGATCGCCTTCGATCACCCGTTCGATCCAAGCAAGATTCGCGTCACAACTGAACCTCGCACAATCGATTTGCTGATGCGTCGAATTAGCCGCGAGGAAATTGACCTAGCGCCGGCTTTTCAACGTCGGGCGCGGCTATGGAAGCCTTCTAAAAAAGGGCAGCTGATAGAGTCATTGCTACTGCGCATCCCACTGCCCGTATTCTACGTTGCTGCCACAGAAGACGATATGTGGTCGGTGGTTGACGGATTGCAGCGGCTAACCACGATCCACGATTTCGTTAATGATCAATTTGCTCTGCTGGGCCTTGAATACCTGCATCAGCTTGAGGGGCTAACCTTTTCAAAATTGCCAAGGCCGATGCAGCGCCGGATTGAAGAGACAAGCCTCGTGCTCAACATCATCCAGCCGGGCACGCCTGACGAGGTCATGATCAATATATTTAGGCGCCTCAATACAGGCGGCCTACCACTCACCGGTCAGGAGATCCGCAACGCGCTTTACAAGGGGCAAGTTCGCGAGGTTTTAGCGCGTCTGTCATCCTCCGAACAATTCAAGATCGCGACTGATGGACGTGTGAGCGACCAGCGAATGGATGCTCAGGAGTGCGTGCTGCGTTTCATTGCGTTCTTTCTCGACGGGTCACAACCTTATGACCGCAACGACTTAGATGCATATCTCAGCGAAGCTATGCGCCGTATCAATACGCTGGACAGCGATAGCTTGGCGGCAATTGAGCGAGAGTTCTATGCGGCCATGGAAACGGCGCGCGCGATCTTCGGCAACGACGCCTTTCGGAAGCGCTATCGCGAGAGCGATGATCGTAAGCCGGTGAGCAAGGCGTTATTTGAGGCCTGGAGTGTTAATCTCGCGAAGCTCGATGAATCTGAGCGGGAAGTTCTGATTCGTAACCGTGAAGCCGTGCGGAGTGGTTTTATCGAGCTCATGAGTGCGGACAGATTCTTTGATGTATCGATCTCATCTTCCACCGGCACTGTTCAGCGGGTTCACAAGCGATTCGACGCTATTGCACAAGTTGTGACTGCGGTCCTAGAGGGAGCGGAAGCCGTTGATTGACAGCCTTCACCTTCAGAATTTTAAATGCTTCGAGGATGAGCATTTGCCTTTTGCTGCTCTCACACTTCTATCTGGACTTAATGGAAGTGGGAAGAGCAGTATAATGCAGTCATTGCTACTTGTTAGGCAGTTGACTCTTCAATCCGGGCTGCAGCCGAGCCGAATTTCGTTCAGCGGCGAGTATGTTGATCTTGGTCGAGGTCGTGACGTCCTATTTACTTCGGCGACGAATGACGCGTTCGCAATCGGCGTCAAGGATGATGCTGTGGGCGACGTTCGGTTGGAATTTCAAGTCGAGCGGGAAACCGGTGACACGGCGTGGACTACTCACGATTCGGTCCGCAAAGACGCTACCCAGCTCGCGCTCGACGGTTTTGCTTTGTTTTCAGGCGTCGGAGGCGCAGGCCGGCTCGCCGAGTTCAACTATTTGAACGCGGAACGGTTTGGTCCGCGTAAGGCGTTGCCTACTGAGGGATCGCGCGGTCAGGCATTTAATCTCGGCGCGCACGGCGAATATGTGCTCGACGCGCTGCTCGTTCATCAAGATCGAATTACACTCAGCTCGGGCGATCCGCGTCGCATCGAAGGAGCGGAAGGTGATCGGCTCCGCGACCAGCTTGATGCGTGGCTGGCGGAGATCAGCCCTGGAGTTCGCCTCGCAATTGCCGGTGTGCCTAACGCTGATCTTGCAGTTGGATCGTTCTCTTTTGGCCGCGAAGGCGAGCTTCGGTCTCCGGAGTATCGGGCAACGAACGTAGGTTTCGGGTTGAGCTATATTCTGCCGGTTTTGGCAGCGCTCCTTTCGGCTCCTCAGGGTGGACTTGTCCTGATAGAAAACCCGGAGGCGCACCTTCACCCGCGCGGGCAAACCAAGATGGGCGAGTTATGCGCGCGAGCCGCCGCGGCAGGTGTGCAGGTGATAATTGAGACTCACAGCGACCATGTCTTAGATGGCGCAAGGCTCTCGGTTCGTGGGCAGATTGTTGCCCCGAAGGATCTCCGCTTCCATTACCTTTTTCAGAATGGTGGCAAGGCGGAGCGGCGCAGCCCTTCTGTTGACGCAGATGGGCGATTGTCCGAGTGGCCGGAAGGCTTTTTCGATCAACACCGGCGCAATGCTGCCGGGCTTGTGCGTCCCCGCGCTAACTAATCATGACAAGCTACGTTTTCAATCCGGCGTCGATCCCAGCCCCGGCCGTCGACTTGGGCATTGCGGCACAGCTTGTTAAGGGCATGCTAGAAACAATTTCGGAGCTAGATAGACATGTCGGTGGTGATGTTCGACCTCTCCGATTGCCAAGAAACGCATGGCTTTTAGAAATTGGTGAACTTCCTGGCGCTCCCCCAACGCCTGTTACTCTTGGACAGGCGGCAGCGAGCCTTTACGAATCGCCGGCGACTTATGATCTTGCTGTCTACTTCGATGCGTTGATGATGTACGAACCAGCCGACCGCGACTTGGATGACGACACCGTCGAGGCAATCTTAAAGCTGGCGCCTGATGGCGCAGTTGAGGGTTTCGAGGCGGTGCTCGCATCAGTCCGCCGTGCCGGACTTGAAGCGATGCAGTGCGCAGTGACTGCTAGTACCTTGGTCAGTTTCAGGGGGCAAGACTGGGACTTTGACCTGGCTAAGGTGCGCTGCGGTGAGCAGATCTTGGTGCTAGACCACGCCTCGACAACGACTCACGCTGGAGCAATCGCAGAGCGGTGGCTTGCCGGAGCCCGGAGGGAAATCAGCCGTGGGAATTTCATGGCTTCACGAGCAATTACATTCCCGTATCTGGAGTGGGGCAGTGATATCGAAGAACAGGTGGCTCGGTTCCCGGCAGAATATATGGATCTGGCGTTCAAACGGCTTGCAAAGCTTGATGACATGGTACGCCGCTGGCGCGACATGGAGTGCGCGCGACCCGATCCGGGCAGCATGGAGATCCGAAACGAGAGCGACCTCACTATGCAAAACTATGGCAATCAGCGCCGCTTTCGCTCCCAGACGGGGGAGATGGCAGTCTTCGAAAAACACGTTTGGATCGATCGGCATAACAGAATCCACCTCATCGTGCACGACGATCGGCGAACGATAGAGATTGGATATCTGGGCGTTCATTTGCCCACGTGGACCAATTGAGGCCGTAGCATCGAGAAATCACGCTGCCGCCTCGCAGGGTCCGCGTTGTGCGTCATCAGAATCGCAAGCTCATTTCGCTCTAGTGTATTGTTACGCGTGGCCGTATGACATCGTCACAAGCTCGATTTCAGCCAAAAGAAAAATATTGGGGGATGCTTGGTAGCTGTCCTAGAGGACCTTAAGCCAAATTGCTCCGTGCGCGGCGTGCTGCCCAACGCTTTGGTCACGGTCGTCAGCGTGCAGTGGTTCGGCTCCAGTGCGATCGAGCTGACCTACAAGGATCCGACTGGCAAGGTCGGTAACGAACTCCTCTACCGCGACCGTGAGGTCGACCTGGAGATCGTCGAGGAAGGGCGACCTTGGAGTTTTGACGGCGATGGCGCCTTGTTCAGGCTCGTTTCCGAGGCGCAGCGCATCCATCTCGCGCACCTGTTCGATCCGGTACTCGCCGTTCACACGTCGATCGTCGAACCGTTGCCGCACCAGATCACCGCTGTTTACGAAAGCATGTTGCCACGCCAGCCTTTGCGGTTCTTGCTGGCGGACGACCCTGGCGCCGGCAAGACCATCATGGCGGGCCTCCTGATCAAGGAATTGATCGCGCGCGGCGATCTCCAGCGCTGCCTGATCGTGTGCCCAGGTAGCCTCGCCGAGCAGTGGCAGGACGAGCTCTATCGCCGGTTCAACCTACCCTTCGAGATACTCACCAACGACAAGCTTGAAGCGGCCCGGACCGGCAACTGGTTCCTCGAAACCAACCTGGTCATTGCGCGACTCGACAAGCTGGCACGCAATGAGGACGTGCAGCACAAGCTTCAGGCGCCTGACTGCCGCTGGGACCTAGTCGTCTGCGACGAGGCACACAAGCTGTCGGCCACCTTCTTCGGTGGCGAGGTCAATTACACCAAGCGCTATCGCCTGGCGCAGCTTCTATCGTCGCTGACCCGCCATTTCCTGCTGATGACCGCAACGCCACACAACGGCAAGGAGGCGGACTTTCAGCTCTTCATGGCGCTGCTCGACGGCGACCGCTTCGAGGGAAAGTTCCGCGACGGCGTCCACGCGGCTGACGTCTCTGATCTGATGCGTCGCATGGTCAAAGAGAATTTGCTCAAGTTCGACGCGACCCCGCTGTTTCCGCAGCGCTTCGCCTACACGGTTCCCTACAAGCTGTCCGACGCAGAGTCGGCGCTCTACAAGGCAGTGACCGAGTATGTGCGTGAGGAGTTCAACCGCGCCGAGGCTCTGCAGAACGACAAGCGCGCTGGAACTGTGGGTTTCGCGCTCACTATCTTGCAGCGCCGTCTGGCCTCGTCGCCGGAGGCGATCTACCAGTCGCTGCGCCGCAGGCGCGAACGACTGGAAAGCCGCATGCGTGAGCTGGAAATCCTGCAACGTGGTAGCCAGTTCGGCAACGCCATCGCGGCCAATGTACCGGTGCTCGACCGCGAGGACGTAGACGATTTCGAAGACGCGCCAGATGCGGAAATGGAAGCTGTCGAGGAACAGGTGCTCGACGAAGCCACTGCAGCTCGTTCTATCGAAGAACTTCGGATCGAGATCGAGACCCTGAAACGGCTTGAGACCCTCGCCATGTCGATCCGGCGCAGCGGCGAAGACAAGAAATGGCGTGAACTTGCTTCACTGCTCGGCGAAATCTTCACGCCTGCAGCTATAGCCAACGATCTGGCAGAAGAGGGATCGGAATACGACGCGGGCGTGCCGATACCACCAAAGCCAACACCGTCACCGCGCCAGAAGCTCGTCATCTTTACCGAGCATCGCGACACGTTGAACTACCTTCAGGGTCGGATAGCAACGCTGCTCGGCCGGGAGCAGGCCGTCGTCATGATCCACGGTGGCATGGGTCGTGAGGAGCGGATGAAAGCCCAGGAAGCGTTCCGTCACGACCCGGAGGTGCAGGTGCTGCTGGCGACCGACGCGGCGGGCGAAGGCATCAATCTGCAGCGCGCGCATCTGATGGTCAACTACGACCTGCCCTGGAATCCCAACCGACTGGAGCAGCGCTTTGGGCGCATACATCGCATCGGTCAGACTGAGGTGTGCCACTTATGGAACCTGGTCGCCGAGGAAACGCGGGAAGGCGATGTCTACCGCAAGCTTCTTGAGAAGCTGGAGCAGGCGCGCATTGCGCTTGGCGGCCAGGTCTTTGACGTCCTGGGCAAGCTGCAGTTCGAGGGTCGGCCGCTGCGCGAGCTGCTGATCGACGCCATCCGCTATGGCGAGCAGCCCGAGGTGCGCGCGCGGCTCACCACGGTCGTCGAAAATGCCTTCGACAAGAAGGCGCTGCAAAGCCTTTTGGAGGATAACGCCCTTGCGCACGACTCTATGGATGTTTCGCGTGTCCATCGCATTCGCGAGGAAATGGAAAGGGCGGACGCACGTCGCCTGCAGCCCCACTACGTCGAGTCCTTCTTCCTCGAAGCCTTCAAGCGTCTAGGCGGCGCCGTCAAGCAGCGCGAGCCCAAACGCTATGAGATCACACATGTCCCGGCGCCAGTGCGCAACCGGGATCGCCTGATCGGCGTCGGCGAGCCTGTCCTCCCGCGCTATGAGCGTATCGCCTTCGAGAAGTCGATGGTGGCGCCACAGGGACAGCCCATGGCCGCGTTCGTATGCCCCGGTCATCCGCTGCTCAACTCGGTTATAGACCTAACGCTGGAACGTCACCGAGACCTTTTGCGGCGCGGCACCGTACTCGTCGACGAGCGCGATCTCGGCGTCACGCCTCGCGTGCTTTTCTTCCTTGAACACGCAATCCAGGACGCCAGCGTGACGAAGAGCGGTGAGCGACGCATCGTGTCCAAACGGCTTCTGTTCGTTGAGATCGGGTTGGACGGAGTTGCCCGCCACCTGAACTATGCGCCATACCTCGACTATCGGCCACTAGCTGCCGGCGAACCAGTCGTGGATGGGATACTTGCCAGGCCTGAGTGCGACTGGATCAATCGCGATTTGGAAGCGCGGGCGCAGTCTCACGCCATTTCCGAGGTGGTGCCCGAGCATCTCGCCGAGGTGCGCGACCGCAAGCTGGCGCTCCTTGACAAGACCGAGGCCGCGGTGAAAGACCGCCTTACCAAAGAGATCAACTACTGGGACTTCCGTGCCGAGCAGTTGAAGGAGCAGGAGCGCGCCGGCAAGGCCAATGCGCGGCTCAACTCCGGTGAGGCCCGCAAGCGCGCCGACGACCTCCAGGCTCGGCTGCAAAAGCGCATGGAAGACATCAAGCGCGAACGTCAACTGGCGCCGCTGCCGCCTGTTGCGCTCGGCGGCTTGCTGGTCGTGCCGGTCGGGCTGATCAATGTGATGAGCGGCAAACTGACGACAATTCCACAGGTGACGGTCGACACTCAGGTCGCAGCAGCCCGTGCGCGTGAGATCATCATGGAGATCGAGCGCGGCCTCGGCTTCGTTCCAACCGATCGGGAGTTGGAGAAGCTTGGTTATGATATCGAGAGCGCCATCCCCGGCACGGGCCGGCTGCGCTTCCTCGAGGTCAAAGGGCGCGTCGCAGGCGCAGACACGGTCACCGTGACCAAGAACGAGATCCTCTATTCGCTGAACAAGCCAGATGATTTCATCCTGGCCATCGTCGAACTAGATGGCGAACGACATCGCGTTCACTACATCCGCAAGCCCTTCAGGGCTGAACCGGATTTCCACGCAGCAAGCGTGAACTACAACCTGCGCGATTTGATCGCGATGGGAAAGGAACCTGCCTGATGAGCCATGATCTCCTTGGAAACCACATGGCCTTCGTTGGCGAGCGGAAGGAATGGCCAGAATGCTGGCTGCGCATTGAGGCGGTTCTCGAAGATGCCCGAGTTACCGACGAGGACTATCGCGCCAGCCGTGAGGCAGGTGCCGACGCCCGCCTCGAACGGGTCTGGTTCGGCTCCGGCAAGGATCTCAAAATCCGCTCGCTCGACTTCTGCTGCAAGTTCCTGAAGGAGGCCGCTTGATGTCGGATCCAGCCAAGACCCGTAAGAAACTCATTGAGGTGACATTGCCGCTAGAGGCAATAAACCGAGCGGCGAGAGACGAAAAGGCAGTTCCGCGACCTGGGCACCCGCAGACCATGCATTACTGGTGGGCCCGCAGGCCTTTGGCGGCGGCACGCGCAGTGATATTCGCCCAGATGGTGGACGATCCTTCGTCGTATCCAGATCTGTTCCCGACCGAAGCAAAGCAGGAGAAGGAGCGTCAACGCCTGTTTCGCATCATTGAAGAGCTGGTGCGATGGGAGAACACCACCAACGAGACGGTACTGCAGAAGGCGCGCGAGGAAATCTGGACGAGCTGGCGGCGCGCCTGCGCCGAGAACGCCGACCATCCGGGTGCGAAGGAGCTGTTCGACCGCGACCGGCTACCGGCCTTCCATGATCCGTTCGCCGGCGGCGGCGCGCTACCGCTGGAAGCACAGCGGCTCGGGCTGGAGAGTTACGCAAGTGACCTCAACCCGGTCGCCGTGCTGATCAACAAGGCGATGATCGAGATCCCGCCGAAGTTCGCGGGCAAGCCCCCGGTTAACCCGACACGGGACTTACATGTCCACTGGAAGGGCGCCCAAGGGCTGGCCGAAGATGTCCGCTACTATGGTCAGTGGATGCGTGACGAGGCCGAAAAGCGGATCGGGCATCTCTATCCGAAGATCGAAATCACTGCGGAGATGATCGCGGAGCGGCCTGACCTGAAACCGTATATCAGCCAGAAGCTAACCGTCATCGCCTGCTTGTGGGCACGCACGGTGAAAAGCCCGAACCCGGCCTTCGCAAACGTCGACGTGCCGCTCGCGTCCACGTTCATGTTAGCAGTCAAGGCCGGGAAGGAGGCGTATGTGGAACCCGTCGTCGAGGCCGACGGATATCGCTTCACAGTGAAAGTAGGCAAGCCTGATGATCCGGATGCGGCAAAGAACGGGACGAAGCTCTCGCGAGCCAACTTCCGATGCCTAATGTCCGAATCCCCTATCTCAGGCGACTACATTAAGACCGAGGGGAAGGCCGGTCGGATGGGGGCCCGACTGATGGCTATCGTAGCCGAGGGCCCCCGCGGCCGACTTTACTTGGCCCCAACAAAAGAACAGGAGGCGGCGGCGCTACGGGCCCAGCCAAGCTGGCGGCCAGGGGGCGAGATCGCCACTCGGATGACTGGTGGCAACTGCACGCCATACGGGTTGACCTCATGGGGCGACCTTTTCACCGATCGACAGCTGGTCGCGATGACAACCTTCTCCGATCTAATTGAAGAAGCGCACGATCGTGTGAGGCGTGATGCCGTTGCCAGGGGCGAGTCCGATGACGGCAAGCCGCTACGAGATGGCGGCCTAACTGCAAGTGCTTACGCGGATGCTGTAAGCGTCTATTTGAGCTGCGCTCTGAGTCGGCTTGCGAGCTACAATAACTCAATTTGCCATTGGAACATGCTAGGCGGCAGCGTCGCTCAGATATTTTCTCGACAGTCAGTCCCCATGTCTTGGGACTTCATCGAAATCAGTCCACTACAGAAGATGAGCGGAAATTGGATTGGTGGCATTGATTGGGTGAGCGATGTGTTCGCAAATCTCGAAGTCTCCCTACTCCCAGGGTATGGCAGTCAAGCCGACGCCAGCACACAAGCTCTGTCACGTGACCGATTGGTGTCTACCGATCCGCCTTACTATGACAACATAGGCTACGCCGACCTATCGGACTTCTTCTATGTTTGGCTTCGTCGATCGATGCGGCCGGTCTTTCCAGAGCTTTTTTCGACCGTAGCGGTGCCTAAGGTCGAGGAGTTGGTTGCGACTGCCCATCGGCACGGCAGTAAGGAGGCGGCGGAATCCTTCTTCCTCGAGGGGATGACGCGGGCGATGCACCGACTCAGCGACCAGGGGCACCCGGCCTTCCCGGTCACGATCTACTACGCGTTCAAGCAGTCCGAGACAGACGACAAGAAGGGAACTGCCAGCACTGGCTGGGATACCTTTCTGGATGCAGTGATCCGAGCTGGGTTTGCCATCAGCGGAACTTGGCCAATGCGAACAGAGAAGCAGGGACGTATGATCGAGTTTGGGACCAACGCCCTTGCGTCCAGCATTATCCTCGTCTGCCGCCCCCGCGCTGCCAACGCGCCCATTGCTACTCGGCGCGAATTGGCCGCGTCGCTGAAGGCCGAATTGCCACTCGCTCTCCGGCACCTCCAAGCTGGCAACATCGCACCCGTCGACTTGGCGCAGGCTGCCATCGGCCCTGGTATGGCTGTCTACACGCGCTTCGCCCAAGTACTGGATGCCGAAGGGAAGCCCGTGTCCGTGCGCGAGGCATTGGCTCTGATCAATGCCACGCTCGACGAAGCACTTGCCGAACAGGAGGGGGACTTTGAAGCCGACAGCCGTTGGGCGCTTGCTTGGTTTGAGCAGTACGGCTTCGCTGAAGGCGAGTACGGCATAGCAGAATTACTCTCTAAGGCGAAGGTCACAGCTGTCGCCGGTCTTGTCGAGGCCGGCATAGTCGAGTCTAAGCGCGGCAAGGTACGGCTTTTAAAGCCTGAGGAGTTGCCCGCTGGTTGGGATCCGACGACCGACCTGCGCCTGACGGCTTGGGAAACCGTGCATCACCTGATCCGCGTGCTCGCCACCGGGGGAGAGAGTGCAGCAGCTATTCTGGTCGCCAAGCTCGGTGCAAGGGCTGAGACTGCCCGCGAGCTTGCTTATCGGCTCTACGTACTCGCTGAGCGGAAGAAGCGAGCGACAGAAGCACTCGCGTACAACGGCCTCGTCCAGAGCTGGCCCGAAATCGTGCGCCTGGCCCGAGAGGGCGCAGCGGCATCGGTGAGCGGACAGACCGAGTTTCAGCTCTAGCCGAGGGGGACCAGCATGTGGGGTCAGGAGCAGTACGACGGTGGGTCGATGATGGGCAGCATCAAGACCTATGGGAAGGCCGTGCGGGCCATCGGCGAGGTGTGGCTTCAAGTGTACGGGGAGCCTATGCCGAAGCTCTCCGGTGCCCCATCAGCGCGGTTTAGTGCCGCCCTCAAGTTGATCGAGGAGCGACTTCGCAAGTCGCAGGATACAGGCTTCTTGGAAAAGTTGCGGGATATTCATGGTGATACCGATGTTGAGGAGCTGTTCAACGAGAATATTTCGGACGGGCAGCAGCTTGTTCCGAGGCCGGACATCGACGACGTCTCGCCAAACGCGTTCAAGGCGGCCGCATGGGACACTGCCTTAGAGTTCTGTCCCACGTGGGAGATCATCGACGTCGAGCTCTCTGAATTTCTGCGCAAAGCTCTCGATAGGCTCGCAAATACTCTTGGCTGGCCGCGGCGCCCAAATATCGGCGAGAACCGGCATTTTCCACGTATGGTGCAGTGGCTACGCGAGATGGAAGAGGAGACCGATTGGCGGCCCGACGGTCAAGGTTTTCGCCTCATGAACGCGGCGGGCAAAGGTGCTGTCCGTTTCGCTCCCACTGATCCGCGCTCGCTCAAGCTTCGGATCAATCCGCGCTTTCTTTGACGGGGAACCTTGATATGGCGATTACCAACCAAGAACGAGTCGGCAAAGGGATGGACCTTCTGCGGACGGGTTTAGCGCCGTTCGTCGATCGCGAGATCCAGTCGGCTGTCAAGATGCATACCGTTGGCATGGATGCCGTACGCCGCTTCGCCGACGATCCTAATCTTGGTCGCAGGCCGATTGCGCAATGGGATGTAGCCGGCCTTCTGAAACTGATGTGGGAGACGTGGAACGACATCTTCGGTCGCACGCTAGGCCGCACCGAACGGTCACTCGTGCAGGAGCTGCGCGACGTGCGTAATAGTTGGGCGCATCAGAAACCGTTTTCCGGCGACGACACCGACAGGGCGCTCGACTCCATGAACCGCCTGCTTGCCGCTGTGTCGGCGCCGGAGGCCGACGAAGTCAACAAGATGAAGACGGAGCTACGCCGCCTCATCTTCGAGGAACAAGTACGCGGCGAGAAGCGCAAGGCGGGCGGTTCGCTCATCGAACCAGCGGCCGCCGGCAACCTCAGGCCATGGCGCGAGGTGGTCACGCCGCACGCAGATGTCGCCAGCGGCCGTTATCAGCAGGCGGAGTTCGCCGCTGACCTTTGGCAGGTGCACCTTGGCGAGGGCAGCGACGAGTATCGCAAGCCGGCCGAGTTCTTTCGCCGCACGTTCCTCACGGAGAGCCTTAAGCGCTTGCTGGTCGGCGGCGCGCAGCGCCTGTCCGGCCAGGGCGGCGATCCAGTCGTGCAGCTCCAGACAAATTTCGGAGGCGGTAAGACGCACTCGATGCTGGCGCTTTACCACCTGTTCGGCGGCGCGGCTGCTAGCGAGCTGTCGGGAATCGATGGAGTGCTCGCCGAGGCTGGTGTGAAGACGCTGCCCAAGGCGAGGCGTGTCGTGTTGGTCGGCAACAAGATCTCGCCGGGCAATCCCGTCACCAAACCCGACGGCACGGTGGTCAATACGCTGTGGGGTGAACTCGCGTATCAGCTCGGCGGCAAGCAGGCCTTCGCCCGCGTCGCCAAGGACGACGAGAAAGCCACTAGCCCCGGCGACGTATTGCGCGAGCTCTTCGTTCAGTACGGGCCTTGCCTTGTTCTTGTCGACGAGTGGGTGGCCTATGCGCGGCAGCTGCACGATCAAAGCGACCTGCCGGCAGGTGGCTTCGAGACCCAGTTCTCCTTTGCTCAGGTGCTAACCGAGTCCGCAAAGCTCGCGAAGAACTGCCTGCTGGTCGTCTCGCTGCCAGCATCTGACACCGCCGGGTCGCCGCATACCCAGGCAGACGATGTCGAGGTTGGCGGCATCCGTGGTCGCGAGGCACTCGACCGGTTGCGCAACGTCGTAGGGCGTGTCGAATCGTCGTGGCGACCAGCGACGGCCGAAGAAGGCTTCGAGATCGTCCGTCGCCGCCTGTTTGAGCCGATAGCGGGCGAGCTCTTCAAGCAGCGCGATCTCACCGCGCGCGCTTTTGCGGATCTCTATCAAGCACAGGCTGCCGAGTTTCCGCCGGACTGCCGGGGCGGCGACTACGAGAGGCGCATGCAGGCGGCCTATCCGATCCACCCCGAAATTTTTGACCGGCTCTACACCGACTGGTCTACTCTTGTGAAATTCCAGCGCACGCGTGGCGTCCTGCGGCTAATGGCCGCCGTGATCCATAGCTTGTGGGAGAAGGGTGACCGCAGCCCGCTGATCCTCCCGTCGACTGTTCCAATCGACGATCAGCGCGTCCAGTTCGAGCTCACGCGCTATCTCTCCGACCACTGGGTGCCGATCATTGAAAAAGACGTGGATGGCCCCAATTCATTGCCACTCAGGATCGACAACGAAGTTCCCAACCTGGGCAAGCTGTCTGCGACGCGGCGTGTGGCTCGAACCATCTATCTCGGCTCCGCCCCGACCACGGCTGCTGCGCAACGCGGGCTGGAGGATAGGCGTGTCAAACTGGGCTGTGTGATGCCGGGGGAGACGCCCGCGGTCTTCAGTGATGCTCTGCGACGCCTCGCGCGCGACGCCACATATCTCTATCAGGACGGTCCGCGAAGCTGGTATGCGACGCAACCCACGGTTACCAAGCTGGCCGACGACCGTGCCGAACAGCTCAAGCGTGATCCCGACAGGATCGCGGCCGAGTTGGACGCGCGGCTAAGGGCCGATCTAAAGCGTGGCGGCGACTTCTCACGCATACACCCCTTGCCACGCTCAGGTGCCGATGTTCCTGACGATCTCGATGCGCGACTTGTGGTGCTGCCGGCCGAGCACTCTTACAGCAAGGAAGGCGGCAGCGCCGCGGAACTCGCCGCGAAGGCGATCCTCGAACTACGCGGCAACACGCCGCGCCTCTACCGCAACACACTGGTGTTCCTGGCGGCGGACAGGGTGCGCCTGCAGGATCTCGACGAGGCACTGCGCAAATTCGTCGCGTGGTCGTCGATCGTGGCCGAGAAGGACATGCTCAACTTGGATCCGCACCAAGCTCGTCAGGCCGAAACACAGAAGCAAGCGGCCGACGGGGCCGTGACGGCTCGGCTGCCGGAAACCTACCAGTGGCTCCTGGTGCCGGAACAACCTACACCGCAGGCACCCGTTGCATGGCAGGCCTTGCGGCTCACCGGAAGCGATGTGCTGGCCGCGCGCGCAAGCAAGAAGCTTCGAGCCGACGAGTTGCTCGTGGCGGGCCTCGGCTCCACGATCCTGCGCAAGCACCTCGACCAGGTGCCGCTCTGGCGCGGCGACCACGTCGCCGTCAGACAACTGGTCGATGACTTCGCCCGCTACCTCTATCTGCCGCGCGTCGCCGGCCCCGAGGTTCTCGCCCAGGCGATACGCGATGGTATTGCCCTGCTGACGTGGCGGACTGACACATTCGCTTATGCAGAAAACTATGACGAAGCGGCCGGCCGGTATCGCGGATTGCGTTTCGGCCAAGGCGTAGCTATTGCGCCCGACAGCGCCGGCCTTCTCGTCAAACCGGAGGTAGCAGCGCGGCAGCTCGAGGCCGAGGTGCCAGTTTCGCCCACTCCAACGCCTTCGCCGGGCGGAGGCATGGACGAGCCGCGCCCGTCGCCTGGCGGTCCTGATCCAACGCCGAGCCCACCGGTTGCCCAGCAGTTACGACGTTACCACGGCTCGGTGCGGGTGGATCCCACACGCGCGGGCCGAGACGCCGGTCGGATCGCCGACGAGATCATCGCCCATCTGGCTGGCCAAATCGGGGCCGACGTCACGGTGACCATCGAGATCGAAGCTCGGCTGCCTAACGGTGCAACCGACCAGTTGGTTCGCACAGTGACGGAAAACAGCCGCACGCTGAAGTTCGACAGCCATGGGTTCGAAGGGGAGTGATATCGACCGTCTTTGGAAATGCCATTTGGTTCGCGATCATCCCAGCCATATGAGGCGAACAGGCTTACCGAGAGCCTCTTCGTCGCTTTCTTGTGCGCGGGACAAAGCGGGGACGAAGAACATCGACATCAAACTCAGCAAAGACAAACAGCGCGATGGATCGTTGCATGCATGCACCCCGAGTGCGAAAAGCCACATTAGCTGACGGCCCGGCCTGATGATCTGACCGGTGCGTTTTCCTGACAAAGTTACCCTGTAAGGTAATGGGGCGCCGTTGTAAAACTTGGCTGGGCCTCACCCACGGTGTCTTTCGGGAAGCACACTCCGTTGCCAAAGACCGCCATTGTAACCGTGCAGGTGCCATCGCTGGGAGTTTCTGCCCCCAGTTTTTGACTTTGAGGCCTCACATGAGGGTAGTGGGAGTTCGGCCTTCAAATAGAGAGCTTGAATGCCATATTGGCGGCATGACACAGCAGACCGTTAGAGTCCTCGAAATTCGCCCCCTATCTCAATGATCCTGGTTATTTGGCCGAGATTTGGTGGGCCGCTATTATTGATCCAGACGAAGCCATCAGCCGCGTCCGTGCAGCCAGCAATAGCTCGAACGATATCGATATATTGATGACCGGAACACTGACTGCCGCTGCCGCTGCCGCCGTGAATCTGCCTAGCGGAAGCGTAAGGTCTGCGTCATGAGCAAGGCCAAGCGCCCGTGCGACCAATTTTGCAAAGTCGATTGTCGCGGTCGCCACAGGCGAGACCCACCTTAAGAAGTTCTGGCGTAGCCCCGCACGCGTCCTACCGAACCTGTGGCTGTTACGTGGCGAGCACGGACCCAAGTCCAACCTAAACCACACATTACCGCCTTTATCCGTTTGCCGGCCTCGGGCGTACGTTGGACGGGCTTCAAGTTCAAATGGTCGAACACGGCTTCCGTCGAGACACGCTCGACACCGTCGCTCCCTTTCTGTCCTCGAAGAACTGCAAGCCGCCCTTGCCACGGGTCGCTCTTGCGGGCTTGCAGCTCATTACGAATGATCCGCAATTGTGCAAGAAACGGACGGTGTTCCAGTGGAGAGGTTGGAACGGCCCCCGTCCTGGCTTGACGAATTTTCATGCCTGCAAGGTCCAATGGTCAAATCATCTGATCTATAGGAATATAAACCGTTAAAGCCGTCCAGATTCGGACACTGGACGCCATGCGGTGGGGTAGTGTGCTGAGAGTTCTGCAAATTCGCTGAGAGAGGGCGGTCATGGCAGGCTGGTGATGTTCAACGTCACCG